>JAJWRZ010000129.1:0-5890 GCA_021633965.1 Dialister sp. | reverse complement strand
AGCTCCCCCGATGGGGAGCCAAGAACGTTCTGCCGCTTAACTTAATAGCATTACCCGATGGGGAGGGGGCATTCCACCACTTCTCACTAAGCCCAGAAGTTAACAAATCGCCACACTAGTCTCCCAGTCTCTTGGTCTTTCAGTCTCCTAGCCACTCATCCCCAGCTACCAGTCACTAGTCACCGGCTACTATTTACTTATCCGATCTCAAACACCACGGTGACATGGCTATGCAGCTTCGTGTCTCCGGGGGAAAGCGGGGTCGATTCTTTGGCATCTGCTGCCGCGCCTGCCATCATGCGTACATTCATCGCGCGGTACGGGGTGACATCGGCACTGTCTTCATTGACAGAGATCACATTCACGACCGAGCGGCCCAGCGTGCCTGCCATGATCTGTGCCTTGCGAAGCGCAGCGGCAGTCGCCTGTCGCAGGGCTTCCTCCTTGTACTCCTGCGTCTTGCTCACGGAGAAATCCACGGAGTCGATGCGGTTCGCTCCGGCTTCTACGGCGGCATCCATGACGGCGGCCGTTTTATCCAGACGGCTCACCACGACCTTCATGGAATTTGTGCATTTATATTTCTTCGACTTCACGCGGCCCTTATCATCATAGATATTCTGCGGATACACATTGTAATTCTGCGTCTCGATCCTTGACGCATCTGCACCGGCGGCAATGACGGCATTCCGCACATCGGTCATGATCTGGGCATTCTCACGAGCCGCATTCTTCACCTGCGCCGACTCTGTCTCCACAGAAAGGTAGATGGCGGCGGTGTCACTCTTCGCCGTGACCTCTGCGCTCCCCGATACGGTGAGGCTCCTGCGCGGCAGTTCCTCGGCCTGAACTGACATAGACGAGAAAAGCAGCATCCCGGCTGCTGCGATGGCGATCCATTTCTTCTGCATAGGTCTTCCTCCTTTGAAATTGACTAACAGTCATTTTCTTCATTATAGGGAAAGAAAGCAAGTTTGTCAAATGGAAGGGAACGGGTTCAGGGTTCGTCCCTGGGGCGTATCGCCCTTTGATTGCGGATGAAAGCTTCGCTTGAATGAGAAATAGAAATGAGAAATGGTGGTACGGCGCATTTCGTCATCCTGAGCGGAGAAAAACGTCGTATGTGAAAAAATAGCTTATCTGAAATAGGAGAGCTGAGTCGAAGGATCTAAGCGCCGCGAAGGTTTGAAACTGGCGGTTTTCTCGTATCGCAAACCTAATCCCTAGCCACTAATCCCTAGCTACCAGTCACTAGTCACAAGTCACTCGAGGCTCCTAATCCCCAATCCCCAATCCCTAGCCACTAGCCACTCCTGATTCCACATCCTCCTCATCCATCACACGCACGCCCGCCTGCCGCAGCGCCTTCGCAAGGAGCCCTTGGCCCTTGATCTTTTTCCCGCTGAATGTGCCGTCATAGATCTCATGGACCCCGCAGGTGGGACTTTTCGCCTTGAGGATCGCACACTCGATCTCTTCCCCCGCAAGCGATTCCAGTGTCCGTGCGACGCCTGCGCGATACACGGCATCCAGATCCTTCCCTTCGCAGGAGATCACGCGTCCTTCGCGAAGCTCCACCGGCGGCCGCGGGACCGGCATACCTGCGGCGACCTCCGGGCAGACAGGGATCACCTCTCGCCCCTTCACATAGGAGATGACAGCTTCATTCCGATTGTTTCCGCCGCTGTACTTGCAGTTTCGCCCCAAAAGGCAGGCGCTGACGATGATCTTCTTCATAAAGACTCCTTTGGTAAACAGATTCTATGGGTTCAACGGGTTCTAGTGGCAACTTCGCTGCCATTTGAGATCATGATATTCTCGTATCCCCAGCCTTCCCCTCGAGGGAAACACTGATTCAATCGTTGTCAGATTTTACTCTTGAATTTTTAGGCATAGCAAGGAATAACCTGACGCGAATAGCGAGCTATTTAAGGAAGGCTATGACGAAGCTATGCATAAAAATTCTTGTAAAAGCTGACTCTGCGATTGAATCAGCGTTTCCCTATGGGAAGGTGCCCCGAAGGGGCGGATAGGGCACTGGCGGTATGAAAGAGAGCGGAGAAATGCGGAGAGGTGCGTCGTTTATCGGACTGCAAGAAGGATTTCTCGCTTCGCTCGAAATGACGATACGAGAACGTCTGATGTCTCCTGGTCTCTTAGTCCCCAATCCCTAGCTACCAGTCATAAAAAAGCGGCGCCATACGAACAGTGCGCCGCTTTGCTTCATTCCATCCCCGTCGCTCCCAGCATGACGGCGAGATCATAGAGATCTCTGCGGAATGGTTCTTTCTCTTTTTTGGCTTCTTCGTAAGGAAGAATGCGCACGCGGCCTCTGTGCATACCGATGAGCGCTCCGGTCTCTCCCCGAAGGAGCGCAGTCACCGCGCACGCGCCCAAGACGGAGCCGAGCTGGCAGTCTCTGGCCGTCGGCTGACCGCCGCGCTGGATGAAGCCGAGCGTGGTCGTACAGACGTCGATCTTTGTATGCTCTTTCAGCCAGTCCCCCAGCGAGCGGGCATCGCCCGCGCCTTCCGCACAGATGATGATGCTGTTCGTCCGTCCCAGCTTCATCTGCGCCTCGAGGCTCCGAGCCAGCTTCTCCCGTTCAAAGGGTACCTCCGGCACCAGGATGTACTCTGCTCCGCAGGCAAGGCCCGCATCGAGTGCGATGTGTCCCGCGAAACGTCCCATAACCTCCACAATGGCCGCACGTTCGTGGGCAGACGCACTGTCGCGGATGCGGCTCACGGCAGAAACGACCACATTCACCGCCGTATCATGACCGATAGTCTCATCCGTCCCATGCATGTCGTTATCGATGGTACCCGGTACCGTCACTGTCGCGATGCCGAGGTGCGTCAAAACCTCTGCCCCCTGCACAGAACCGTCGCCGCCGATGACAACGAGCCCGTCGATGCCGTGCTTTCTTAAAATATCCGCCGCTTGGATCTGATTCTTCCGTTCAAAGAAAGCCTGACAGCGCGCCGTACGCAGCATCGTCCCGCCGCGCAGCACGATCCCGCCCACAGACGCCGAAGTCATCGGCGTGATGTCTTCATCCAGAAGTCCTGCATAGCCACGCTCAATGCCATATATCTCGGCGTCCATAGCAAGTGCCGTCCGGACAACGCTTCTGACAGCTGCATTCATGCCCTGTGCATCACCGCCGCTGGTCAGTACAGCCAGTCGTTTCATGATAGTTGCCTCCTCATAGATAAGAAATCAGGAATGGAAGCTGCGCCCTTTATCACAATCTCCGCTCAGCGAACTCCACATGATGCTGGTCCAGATAGCGGGCGATCAGGATCGCGGTCTGCTCCGGGTGGCAGTTGGTCGTATTGATGACCACATCCACACGGTCGCGCCACTTCGCCCATTTCCGCAGCATCTGCCGCACGTAGCCATCCACATCGGAATAGTCCATGGTCGGGCGCTTGCCGATGCGGCGGCGCACCCGCTCTGCGAGGCGGTACGGCTTCGCATAGAGCAGCACCATCACGCCATGCTCCGCAAGGAGGTGAAATTTCTCCTCCGTCATGGGGTAATTGCCCCCCATCGCGATCACCGCTTCATGGTAGTAACGGACGCGGCTGATCACCTGCATTTCCTTTTCCGCGAAGGCCTCTGCCCCCGCATCGCGATAGAAGTCGGCGATCTTCATCCCAGTATCCCGCTCCATCATGCGGTCTGTGTCCGCAAGCTGCCAATCCAGCCCATCGGCCAGGATCTTCGCCGCTCTGCTTTTACCGGTCCCCATCGGACCGATCAGTACGATATTTCTCTTCTTCATAGGTACCTCGGCTTTGAAATGCAGTGATCTCGAGCGCAAAGGACAAGACCGTCCCTTCCCGTTTCAATCGAACGAGCTTCACCGCATTCCACACTTCTTTGCTTTTTATTATATCAAAGCCGCGGACAATTTGTGAAAAACTGCCAGTGCCAACTACATGAATTTTATTAAAATTTCCATCCTTTTCCTCTGAGATCTCTTCCACGGAGACGCCTGCCTCCTCGAGCAGCTTTCCATAGGCCGAAGCCGGTGCCTTTTGAAAGAGCGACGAAAGGAGATCCAGACGCGCCGCATCCCGCTCTGCGTGCCGATACGACAGCAGGAGCTGATTCTCCGCAGCCATCCCTTCCGCCCTCTCCCGCAGCTGCCCCGCCTCCCGAAAAAGAAGACCGCCGGACAAAAGGAGCAGCAGTGCCAAAAGCCCATATGTCAGTGCGTACTTCGGATCATGCAGAAATCGGGATGCCATGGCGTCTCCTTTCGTTTCAGGGTTCAGGGGTTCAAGGGTTCAACAGATTCTACGGGTTCTATGGGTTCTACGGAGGTAGTGGCGGTATGAAAGAGAGTGGGAAGGAGCGTCTCAAGTCGACGATTTACGAAAGCACCCTATCCACCGCTGACGCGGTCCCCCTTCCCCGATGGGGAAGGCAAATTAGTAGCGGCTACGCCGCAAATATTTATGGGGCGATGCCCGAAGGCTGGAGGATAGAAGTCAGATGTCTGGCGTCTGATATCTGATGTCTCCCAGTCTCCTAGTCTCTTGTCTCTCACCAGCTGCCCCTTCCCGCTCTCATACCCGGCAGAGTGCCTTCTCCCATTCCCTGCGGAAGATGCCCGCCTTCCGCTTCACCAAGGGAAGCTCGCGGCCGCCTTCGAGCGTCAGTGTATCCTGCCCGATCGCCTTCACCCGCTCCGCATTGACGAGTATGCCGCGCCCCGGCGAAAGGAAATGGAAAGCACTCCGTCCCCTGAGCTTTTCCATCAAGGAAGAGAGCGTCGATGAAAGACAGAGCTCCTCGCCGCCGGAAAGATACAGGCGCTGCACATGGTCTTCGGAGATCACCGCTTCTATGTCTGCCAGCGCGACCGAGCGCCAGCCATCGGCCGTCTTGAGAAGCACCTTTCGCCGCCAGCTCCCCTCCAGTGCGGAAAGACAGCGATCAATGGCCTCTCTCACCTCTGCCTCCGTCGCTGGAAGGAGCAGATAGTGCTGCGCCCCCAGACGGAAGGCAGCGAGTGCGCGGCTGTCATCCTCTGCAAGAAAGACCATTTCCGTATCACTCCAGCGCTCCCTCACATCGGCTGCCGTCTGCATCGCCCCCTCGGGCAAAAAGGACAGATCCCAAAAGAGCAGGTCGAAGCGCTCCTCCCCGCGTCGCCAGTCGCCCAGAAAGGCGTAGCTGTTGTCATACGACACGCAGGAAAGCGACAGCCCCCTGGAGCGCGTCATCTCTCCCAGAAAACGCCGAATGAGTCCGGCCGTCTCTTCGCTGTGACTGATAATCCCTGCCAGAAGCATCGCCACTCCTCCTCTCTTGCTTCTCATATTATAATAGAAAATATATTTTTTGTTCAAGGCAGAGAGCCTCCCCCCCCGGAGGAAATATCTCATCCGCCTTTGCTCTCTGTCTACAGAAAGGATCCCTATGTCCTCCTATCTCACACCGCTTCTTGTCGCTTTAGGCGGCGCACTGGGCGCACTCACGCGATACACCGTCACACTGCTTGCCGCCTCCTTTCTTGGAAGCAGCTTCCCCTATGGCACGCTCCTCGTCAATGGAGCCGGCTCTTTCCTGATCGGTCTCCTCGCCTTCTTCTTCACCCAGCACTTCCCCTCCCCCCTTGCCTCTGCATTTCTGGTGACGGGATTCCTAGGCGGCCTCACGACCTTCTCCTCCATGATGAATGAGATCATGCAGTTTTTCCTTGCCGGTCACCTTCTCGAAGGATGCACCTACCTGCTCTCCCAGCTCCTCATCGGACTTCTTGCCGTCTTCGCCGGATACCTTCTCATGAGCCGGATCAGCCTGTAGCTTCCCGCAGCCAAAAGGCGATGTGAAATAACGATCATCTCATTTTCGCGTTCCATCTGCCGCGGGA
>JAJWRZ010000128.1:224-6006 GCA_021633965.1 Dialister sp. | reverse complement strand
CATGGAGGCATTCCCTGCAATCTGGCACCAGCGCATTTCACGGTTCATATCGCTTGCGCGATTAAACTTCGCTCTTGGGTTTGTCGTGGAGGCGAATCCTGCATGAGATTCATCCTGGCTTGCTGCGTCTTTATGTAATTTGTACTGCCTGCACCTTCCGGCGGCTAGCACGCCTTCGGGCGGGAGCAGGGAAATCGGATCCGCCGTCTGCCCTCGCCGCTCTCCTTTCCTATAGGTGTGTGCACGAAGAAATGCGGTAAAGGGCTTTCGGCTCCCGGGAGGATTTCCCTCTCTCCATAACATACCATCGTAAGATTTTTAAAATATACACGGTTTAGTGAAAAAACATCAGATGCCCTCCTTTCTTTTATACCGCAGCATCCTATCCTCCCCTTGCTTTCCCCATTCCTCATGGGGTACAATGAGAACCGATACAAAACGTTTCAAAGAAAACATACCAGGAGGTCAACCATGGAAGATTTAGAAAAGCAGGATCCTTATCGCATCGAAATGATGCGTACCCTTTGGGAAAACAATTTCAGAGGCACGATTTTTGATTATAGAGACTCATATGTAGCGACAGTACGCCTCATTTTCAGCATTCCGCTCGACCGCGAAGAGGTGCCGGAAAATGCACCGGTTGTCGATCCGATGATTTTCGTTCTCGTCGAAGATACAGTACTGAAGCCGATCGAAGTCGTTGCCTTCGAAGAAGCGATGACCCCGATCCTAGCCAAAAAGCTCGCCAGCAATGTCTTCACCCCGGATCGCATCGTTTATTTCTACCCGAGCCCGGCAGAAGGCGCAGAGACAAAGTAAAGTAAGGGAAAAGAAAAGGGTTCAGGGTGGCAGCTTCGCTGCAAAATATATATTTGCGGCGGAGCCGCCACCTTCACTCCTAATTTCAATTCGAGTAGAGCTTTCATTCGCAATCCATGGGCAGCACGCCTTTGCGCCCCCTGAACCCGCCAACCATTTTTATTTTCTATTTTACAAACCAACATCTATGTTGTATAATATCCCCATCGACTTATGCAGTCGTGATTTATGGCAGTCTCCGGGTCCCGTGCAATGGGATCCCATGAATCTTGTCAGGTCCGAGAGGAAGCAGCAATAAGTGGCTCTTTCCATGTGCCACGGTGCATCCTGGAGGCTGTCATAAATCACGCTTGCATAAGTCTTTTTTGTTGCATAAATGACCTCGTTCATTGCGGCATCTTTTTACCTATTTCTATCTTTGATCTTGAGGAGGCATCCGATCTTATGGCCTATCTCGCACTTTATAGAAAATGGCGTCCCCGCACTTTCAGTGAAGTGGTCGGGCAGAAGCATATTTCCATCCCGCTCCAGCGTGCCATCGAGCAGGATCGGCTGGCGCACGCCTATCTTTTCTCCGGCCCACGTGGCACGGGAAAGACCAGCATGGCCAAAATCCTCGCCAAGGCTGTGAATTGTGAACATCTCGAAGAAGGCAATCCCTGCAACAGCTGCGAAATCTGCCGGGAAATCAATGCGGGCGCGAGTCTTGATGTCTATGAAATCGATGCCGCATCAAACAGGGGCATCGAAGAAATCCGTGCCCTGAAAGAGTCTGTCAGGACACTTCCCGCCGCCTGCCGCAAGAAAGTGTACATCATCGATGAAGTACACATGCTGACGAAGGAAGCCTTCAATGCCCTCCTGAAAACGCTGGAGGAGCCGCCGAGCCACGTGCTTTTCATTCTGGCCACCACCGAGCCGGAGAAAATCCCGCTCACCATTCTCTCCCGCTGCCAGCGTTACGAATTTCACCGCATTTCCGTGGAAGACATCAAGCAGCACCTGCTCTATATTGCCAGGGAAAGCGGCATGCCGCTCACAGAAGATGCGGCGGATCTCATCGCTGTCCGCGCCGACGGCGGTCTCAGAGATGCGCTCTCGCTCCTTGACCAGTGCTCCTCTGCGACCGAAGCAGCGACGCTCGATGCGGCGGAGGTCTACGACCTTCTCGGACTGACCGGAAAAGACCAGATCATTGCCTTGTCGCATCATATTTTTGATGGAGAAAGCGGTGAAACGCTGACCCTCTTCTACCGCATTCTGCAAAGCGGCAAAGAGCCGGCAGCCATTCTTCGTGACCTTTTGGAGCATTTCAGAAATCTGATGATCTGCCGCATCGAGCCAAATGCGCCGGAACTTTCTGCCTATGGAAAGAATATCGGCCTTTTGAGAGAGGATGCTGCCAAAATTTCAGAAGCCTATCTGGACAGTCTTTTCGACTATCTCCACCAGTCACTGACCGAGACGCGAAGAAGCTCGTCGCCTCGTATGAGTGCGGAGATGGGGCTTCTTCATCTCTGCCGTCTGAAAGGCTCCGCTGCCGTAGATAGTCTGGCAGAACGAGTCAGCCAGCTGGAAAAAGAGATCGAGGCACTGAAAAAAGGAAAACTCTCCGGGCAGGTGCCCGCTGCCGCTCCCTCTTTCGATCCGCCCATCCAGATCGCCGCCCCCTCGCCGGAGAGCGAGCCGGTATCCATGATGCCGCCGCCCCCGCCTTTCCCGGAGCCTCAGCCGCTTCCAGAAGAAGAGCCTGCCTTTGCGCCTGCTCCTATGCCAAAGCCGGCTGAACAAAGAAATCCGCCGTCCCCCACGCCTTCCCAGCCTGCCAAGGCCACGCCGAGCGAAGCGGCGCCAAAGGGAGAGAGTATGGCTCCTGCCGATCTGCTCGACCCTGCGACCTACCCCGCCATTTGGCAGAAGGTGCTCAGCTATTTCCGTGACATCTGCCGCATCGATATGCTGACCTGCTATCAGAAAGGTGTGCTCCTCTATCTCACGCCGCAGCGCGCCATCGTTTCTTCTCCGCAGCAGTGGCTGGTATCCGCCGGAAACAACAAGTCGTATCAGAAGATGGCGGCCGAGGCTTTTCAAAAAATCATCGGCTCTCCCGTCACCCTTCATGTTGTCCTGAAGGGCGGCACGGAAGAGGCGGATGCCCTGGCACTTCTTGCCGCAGGAAAGCAGGCAAAGGAAGAGAAAGCACCGATGCCCCCCGTAAGCGAGGCATCTCCGAGAAAGAAGGCGGCTCCGGCAGACGGTTACCAGCTGGTCAAGGAAAAAGACCTCAAGGCTCCCGATCGGGATGACCCATCTTTGAAAGAAGCCTTGAAAATCCTGCCTGACTGTGATATATATGAAAAGGTTACAGACTAGTGACTAGTGACTAGTAGCTAGGGACTAGTGAATAGGGATTGGGAATTGGGAATCGGTGATGACCATCATTTCTATACATCCCCTACTCATTCCCATGTCTGCCCCCTTCTATTTCAAAAGCACAATATTATTATTGTAAGGTTCCCAAAGGAGGATCTCATTATGTTCGGAAATAAAGCCCAGATGCAGAATATGCTGAAAAAAGCACGTAAAATGCAGGAAGACCTGCAGAAGAAGCAGGAAGAACTGAAGCAGCAGACCGTCGACGTCTCTGTCGGCGGCGGCGCGATCGCTCTCACCCTGAATGGAGACAAGCAGGTCGTTTCCCTGAAAATCGCGAAAGATGCGATCGATCCGGAAGATCCGGAAATGCTCGAAGACCTCATCACCACCGCTTTCAATGAAGCCAGCAAGAAAGCCGATGAAATGGTACAGAAGGGCATGAGCGAAGTGACGGGCGGCCTGGGGCTTCCTGGCGGCATGTTCTAATGAATCAGGAACTCGAGCTGGTCGCTGAGCAGTCCAGAAAACTTCCCGGCATCGGCGTCAAGAGCGCCCGCCGTCTGGCCTACTTCATGATGGAGCGTCCGGAAAGCGAAGTGCGCGATTTTCTTCATGCCATCGAAGAAGCCAGAAGCAAGATCTGCTACTGCTCGGTGTGCTGCAATCTTTCCACGAGCGATCCCTGTGATATCTGCAGCGATACGCGCCGTGACCATTCGGTCATCCTTGTCGTCGAGCAGCCGCAGGATGTCATGGCACTCGAGCAGAGTCATGAGTATCACGGTCTGTATCACGTACTGCATGGCGCGCTCTCCCCGCTGGATGGTATCGGCCCGGAAGATCTCACGATCAAAGAGCTTCTGGAACGCTTGAAGGATGAGACCGTGAAGGAAGTCATCCTGGCGACTGACCCCGATACGGAAGGCGAGGCCACAGCTTTCTACCTCACCCGCCTCATCAAGCCGTCCGGCATCAAAGTCACCCGCATCGGCCGCGGTATCCCTGTCGGCGGCGATATCGGCTTCGCTGACAGCATGACCCTTGCCGGCGCGGTGGAAAACAGAAAAGAAGTATGAACACGCAGGCTACTGTTTCTGGCTGCAGCCATAGGTTTACTGGAGAAAATATATGCTTGAATCGTTAGGCGGACTTGGCGGGTATGGCATTGCCAGCGTCCTCATGGTCGTCGTGGCATTCCTGCTCTTTGCCAAATTTGTGAAAAAAATCATCGGAAATATCATCATGGGCGGTGTGCTCTTCTGGCTTTTGAATACGCTCGGCATCACCCACATGGTATGGAATACGATGCATGGCATCGTGGTCGCTATTTTCGGCGTCCCCGGCACGCTCATCCTGGCCATTCTGGATGTGATCGGTCATTGAGAGCAAGCAAAAAGAGGAAATCCATCACGGATTTCCTCTTTTTTGTTGTTTAAGGAAAGCCAGTTACTCTTTCCCTTTCTCTTTATCGGATACTTTTTTCAGCACGACGGAAGCTCCCTGTTTTTCTGCCTCGAATCGATCTTCTTCGGTAAGATGCTCCGAGTCAAGGACGATCTTCACTCCCATGCGATCCAGCATTTCATCGATGGTATGCTGTGTCTTATATAATTCACCCATGTGATTCACCTCGTTTCTAAAAAAAGTTTAAGCTGGGATGAGTAGCTGGTGACTGGTGACTGGTGACTAGGGACTAGGGATTAGGTTGCGATACGAGAACACCGCTAGTTTCAAACCTCCGCGGCGCTTCCAAATTTTTATGCGCCGCACCTTCCCCGTTGAACCCGTAGAACCCGTTGAACCCATAGAACCCAATTGTACCTCTTTCATTCATCATCAAGAGGCCGCACGCTCCACGAGCTATCAGATATGATCCTTCCACTCATAGTCTACTTTCTTCCGATAGAAACGCCAGAGGAGGACAGCGACGGTCCATCCGGTGATGACGGCCATCACCATGGGTTCCGGCGCTGATGCGCCCTGCAGCTTGGACGAAAGTCCGGCTGCATACAGGCTGACGGAGAAGAAGGTCGAAACATAAAGCGCAATCAAAGCCACTTTTGTGTTACGCATGCGGGCAAGAGCGAAGGCGGCGATGCTCAAAACGGCCGAAGCGGCAAGGCCGATCCAGAAGAAACCGGAGAGCGGTCCTTCTGCGATGTCCCCTTTCAGCAGGAATGCCATGCCGAGGAAGAAGACGAGCTGCAGGATGCTCGATACCAGAAAGGCTGCGCGGCAGCGCTCGCCAAGCGGATTCACGATCTTCACCGCGCCATAAAGAGCAGCGAGCTGGAAAAAAGCCAGGATGAGCCAGAGCGAGAGCACGAGTCCCGCCCCGGACATCAGATTTCCGCCAGTCACCATAGCGCCGCCGGAAAGTCCGATCACGAAGAGAGCCAGAACGGAATAGAGACTCATCCCTTTCAGAATCAGCGCACTTCCGAAAACATTCTTAAAGAAAGCCGCCAGGATGCGAAGCGCCCCGCCCACGACAGCCACAGAAAGCATGGCCATGACAGAGTCATGCATCGCACCTCCCGCAGCCGCCGGCACAGCTCCTCCGCCGTCATCAGCCGCATAGGGGCCG
>JAJWRZ010000128.1:0-214 GCA_021633965.1 Dialister sp. | reverse complement strand
ATCCAAAAATCAGCCAGGCTTCATTGAGATCGATGCCCGGCTTTAAAAGAGAGAGCACCGCTTTGTTCTCCTCCTGATTTCTTGCGACAAAGGGAGCAGCGAGTGAAAGCCCCCAGTCCAGCGATTCCAGAAACAGGTACATGCCTAAAAAGACAGCGGGCCAGATGAGTGTGTCGGAATTCATATAATCCTCCTTATCCTCCTTCTATCAAAC
>JAJWRZ010000259.1:0-1164 GCA_021633965.1 Dialister sp. | reverse complement strand
GCTGAATCTCTTTCGCTCAATCAAAGGACGGCACGCTCCATGGGCTAACCCTGAACCTTTAACCCTGAACCTTCATTTCCTCTTGACGCAGCCCTTTCACTAGTGCTATAAATAAAACTATATTTCATATGATATGCGTGCGGCGCATAGCCGTACCTCTCTTTTTCCGTCTGGAGGGATCCCTATGAACTTTAAGAAAGCCATCCTCGTATCGGCTGCAGTTCTCGCGGCTGCTGGCATCATCGCAGGCTGCGGTGACCAGAAGGCCGCATCCTCTGCTTCTTCGAAAGCTGCCAAAGAAACCACCATCAAGGTCGGCGTATCCCCTGTACCGCACGCTGAGATCGTCGGCGTTGTGAAAGACAAGCTCGCCAAAGAAGGCGTCAAGGTCGAAATGGTCGAATTCACCGACTATGTCCAGCCGAACCTGGCCCTTGCAGATAAGAGCCTCGATGCGAACTTCTTCCAGCACAAACCCTATCTGGATGAATTCTGCAAATCCAAAGGCCTGAAGCTGACATCCATGGGAGCTGTCCATCTTGAACCGATGTGCGTGTATTCCAAGAAGCTGAAGTCTTTGAATGATCTTGCTGACGGCGCGCATGTAGCCATTCCGAACGATCCGACCAATGGCGGCCGCGCCCTCCTCGTCCTCCAGTCTGCCGGTCTCATCAAACTGAAGGAAGGCGCTCCGATCACCGCGACCCCGCAGGATATCGCAGAGAACCCGAAGAACCTGGAATTCTCCGAACTGGAAGCCCCGCAGCTTCCGCGTGCCCTGGAGGATGCGGATATCGCGATCATCAATATGAACTTCGCCCTCGAAGCAAAGCTCGATCCGAAGAGTGCCATCTACAGCGAAGGCTCCGACTCCCCGTATGCGAACATCGTAGCTGTCCGTGAAGGTGATGAAAACCGTCCGGAACTCCAGAAGCTCATGAAAGCGCTCACAAGCAAAGAAGTCAAGGACTTCATCGAAAAGAAATACGGCGGCTCTGTCAAGACCGTATTCTGATCCCGCGCAAGCAAAACTCCCCGGAAGGGGAGTTTTTTGTTGGAATCTGTGACTAGTGACTGGTGACTAAATACCATCTGCGGGCATCGCCCTATTTATACTTCGCGGCGCTTCATAATTTTTTGCGCCGCACCACCACTCCTCACTCC
>JAJWRZ010000127.1:0-6081 GCA_021633965.1 Dialister sp. | reverse complement strand
CTCCGCTCGCCACCTTCCCCACGCGGGGAAGGCTTTGTCCGTCGTTATTCTTTTTTCCACATATGCGTGTATTCACTCTGACAATGCGAGAAAAGCGGCATTCTCGTATCGTAGCCTTCCCCCCTTACTATGAAAACATCTCGCGATTGAAAAATGGCGCAAAAAGCTCCCCCTCTATAACTTTCCTATTAAAAACTTATGAGAACTATGTGGCTGCCTGAATCGAAATCGAAAGTGTGGCTTCCTTCAAATTCACTCCCAGCTTTGTCAGTTTTTTCAAGTAGTATTTTTTCTTCTTTTCTTTATTGAACTGGTTGTAATAATCTTCTCCAAGGTCTTTAAAACTTTCACCGGACTTGAGAATATGATAGATTGCAATAAGCATGGAATGAGCTACAGCCACACTAGCGCGGTTGGCACCTCGCCTTGCCGCTATCTTTTGATACCGGGCTTTAAAGAATGAGTCCTTTTTGCGAGCAGCCACCTTCGCACTTTGTATCAGCGTACTCTTAAGTGTTGGATTTCCCTTCGTTGTTCTGCCGCTACTTCTCTTGCCTGCGCTCTCATTATTTCCCGGTGCCAGTCCTGCCCAGCGAGCGAAATGCTTTGCTGTGGGAAACCTCGACATATCTAATCCGGTTTCGATGAGGATTGTTTCAGCGGTGCGGCGAGCAATGCCTGGAATTTCATCCAGCTTGTCGAGAGCATCTTCGTATCTTTCCATCTGCTTTCGGCAAAAGTCGTCCAGATCAGCGATACGTCTGCTCATATCGTCGATGTGATCCAATACTTTGATCAGAAGTTCTTTCTGGAGTTCAGACAGCAGGCCATCCAGAGCAATTTCCAGTTCTTTCGATTTACCGACTAGACTTGTATGAACAAGTTCAGAAATTACTTCTTCCGTCATAGGTTCATCGCTGCGAAGCAGTCGATCCAGCAATCTTCTGGAGCTGTAACCAGTGACTTCTGAAACCACGCTGGTCAACTTGATGTTGCCACCTTCGAGCATTTTCTGAAGACGGTTAATTTCACGGGCACGCTCCCCTACGAGACTTTTTCTATATCTGGACAGTTCACGCAACTCTCTCTGTTCACGGTCTGGGATAAAGCTGGGACGGAGCAGCCCATACTGAAGTAATTCAGCAATCCATTCTGCATCATTTACATCTGTTTTGCGACCAGGAACATTCTTCATGTGTCTTGCATTAACAACAATAATTTCCATGTCAGTGCCAGATAGCTCCAGAATGTTAAAGATCGGCTTCCAGTAAGAGCCGGTACTTTCCATCGCAACACTCTGGCAGTCGTTCTCCACAAGCCACATAGTCAGCTTACGAAGCTCCGCACTTGTGGTGCCAAAAGACATATGGGTCTTCTTCTTGCCACTACGAAAGCAGGCCTCAATAGTCTTTTTGTGAATATCCAACCCACAGCAACGTTCGTACATTGTATCCATGATATACCTCCGGGTAAAAAGTACGACGGGTCTCCCATAGTAAACTTACTTTACTATACATCCTTTATGGGGCATATGCCCTGGATAAAATGTGGTTCAATAAAGGAGACCAGAACAGTTTGGAGAGCGGGCTTAAGCGCCCAATGGGGAACGAACTATGTCGTCGTCTCCACCCTAATGATAGCAGAAATCCGTTTTCGTTCACAGTGGTGCCGCAAGGCGTGATGGTTTGGGGAAGGCTTTGTGTCGGGGACAGCGGCATTCTCGCAAATGGCGTACTTGCATTCTGCGCAAACAAAAACCGCTCTGCGAAGACTGGCTTTGCAGAGCGGTTTCTGGTTCTATTATTCCACAGTCACGGATTTTGCGAGATTTCTCGGCTTATCCACATCATTTCCTCTCTTGATAGAGGTGTAGTAAGCGAGGAGCTGCATCGGGATGACGGCGAGGATCGGTGCGATGAAGGGATCGACTCTCGGGATACGGACGGTCTCAGTCGTGTACTTCGCGATCTCTGTATCATCGACGAAGCCGATACCGAGGACTTCGGCGCCGCGGGCGCGGACTTCCTGGATATTGCTGTACATCTTTGCGCTGACATCGTCCTGTGTCGCTACGGCGATGACCGGGGTCTCCGGCGAGATGAGGGCGAGGGTGCCATGCTTCAGTTCACCGGCCGCATAGGACTCCGCATGGATGTAGGAGACTTCTTTCAGCTTCAGTGCGCCTTCCATGGCGATCGCATAGTCGATGGAGCGGCCAAGGTAGAAAATATCATTCGCCTTGATGAGCTTTTCAGCGACGTCTGCCATGTGTTCTTTTTCATCAAGCACAGTGTCGATCTGATCCGGCAGATCTCTCAGTGCGGTGGTGATCTTCTGGATGAGTGCGGGCTTCAGTGTGCCTTTCAGCTGGCCCATGTAGAGGGCAAGGAGCAGGAGCGCCACGAGCTGGGTGGTATAGGCTTTCGTAGAAGCGACGGCGATCTCCGGGCCTGCCAGTGTGTAGACGACATTGTCAGCTTCACGCGCGATGGAGGAGCCGATGGAATTCGTCACGGCGAGGCTCTTCGCGCCGAGACGTTTCGCTTCTTTGAGCGCCGCCAGAGTGTCGATGGTCTCGCCGGACTGGCTGACTACGATGCAGAGGGTCTTATCGGTCGTGAGCGGACGGCTGTATCTATATTCGGAAGCGATCTCTACAGATACGGGGATCTTGACGAAGCGTTCGATGTAGTGCTTTGCAACGAGGCCGGCATGGTACGCCGTGCCGCAGGCGGTGATCAGGATGTGATCGATGCCGGAGAGGCATTCTTTCGTCCAGCCGAGATCGTCGAAATTGACAGAGCCGTCCTTATTGAGATGGATCTGTACGGTATCATGGACTGCTTTGGGCTGTTCATAGATTTCTTTCAGCATGAAATGCGGGTAACCGCCTTTTTCTGCGGCTTCCGCGCTCCACTTGACTTCCTGGATTTCTTTTTTGATTGGCTTGCCTTCCGCATCGAAGAGGGAAACGCCATCTTTCTTCACGATGGCCAGCTCGCAGTCGTCCAGGATGTAAATCTTTCTGGTATGGTTGATGACAGCCGGGATATCAGAAGCGATGAAATTCTCGCCGTCGCCGAGGCCGATGATGAGCGGATTGTCCTTCTTCGTGCAGATGATGGTGTCCGGCACGGCTTTGTCCATGATAACGAGGCTGTAGGAGCCTTCGATCACGGAGAGGACTTTGCGGACGGTGGAGAAGAAATCTCCGTCATCCATCTTTTCGAGAAGGTGTGCCACGACTTCGGTGTCGGTATCCGACTTGAAGACATGGCCTTCGTCGATCAGCTGCTTCTTGAGCGTCATGTAGTTTTCGATGATGCCATTGTGTACGATGACGAAATGATTATGGCAGTCGCCATGCGGATGGGCATTCCGATCCGATGGCTGTCCGTGCGTCGCCCAGCGGGTATGCCCGATGCCGATGTGACCGGTAAGCGGATGCGCCTTCAATGCGGCTTCCAGATTTGCCAGACGACCTTTTTTCTTTTCAATAGAGATCGCCCCCTTGTCATAGATGGCGATGCCAGCCGAATCATAGCCGCGATATTCGAGGCGTCTCAGCCCATCGATCAAAAAACGGGACGCTTCGCCGCTGCCCACATAACCTACAATACCACACATACGGTATTCCTCCTTGCGTATTTCTTTGGAATGCTCTGCCGCTCCGGGCCGCCCCTTGCCATCAGGGCTGTCTTTGAAAGAAGGCTGTGCGCCTTGCTTTCTCTGCTCATAGGCCAGAGGATCTTATTCTTATTGTTAGTAAAGGAAATGCGATTCGATCGCAGAATCAGATATTATAGAAATGCGGACATCGCCCGCAGGTATTCATACAGAGTTTATTATATCACATGTCATAAAAATATGATATTTCCCGGTGGCACACAGAAAAAGGAGCTGTAACTTACGTTAAGCTCCTTCGCTACGTTTTTCACATTATAGCATAGCTTGGAAGAGAAGGAAAGGCGTCAGACTTGGAGACTTTAGATTTCAGACTTCAGACTTCTGTCCTCCGATGTCATTTCTCATTTAGATCGATCCCAATGCCGATCCGAGCTCCTGCATCTCTTCCATTTCCGAAAGACCTGCCACGGCGGCGAAGACGCCGATCATAGCAAGAAGCAGCAGGAAAAGAAGGAGCATCACGTAGGGCGCGATGGCGATCAGGACGGATTTCCCTGTGGAGAAGAAATAGTTCTCGCGGATCGCAAGGACATCAAGGACGAAGGTCCACACGCAGATCGCAAAGGAACCGATGCCGGAGAGGAAGGAAAATTCGATGCTTTCTGCCAGTGTGAAGAAGACGGAGAAGGCAAGCGGCAGCGATGCCGCCATGAATCCGGCGGTGATGCCCTTCGCGCTCCCTTGTCCGCCGAGAAGTCCGGAGAGGTAGTCGGTCACGGCGCTGTGAACAAGGAGGGAAAGCCCTAGAAAGAGAAGCACGGCCAGAAACTCGACAAGAAGCCCCGGTCCTTCTGAGAAGGCGGATACCGCCGTCAAGAAAAGTGTAAAGAGCCATAGGATCCCCGCTTCACGAAGGCGTTCGCCGCGGGTGATGTCATAGAGCGCCGCCCGCGGTGTCACGATCAGCGAGTAGACAAGATCAAGAAAGGTATTCATGGAGTTGCTCCTTTGGAATGAATGTATGATATGGGGAAGTCTTGGAGAGTCAGATACATCAGGCTTGGAGACGTTAGACTTCTGACTTTAGACCTCTGATTTCCCTTAGTCTCCCAGTCTAATACTCCTCACTTTATCGTGGGATTTTCCCCTTCTGTCAATGCCTTTTTCATACTCCCTGCCATGGATTCTCCCATGACATTCGAGAGCCGGACGGCTTCGCCGCGAAGGAGGGAGCGGAGTGTCACTGCGCTATTCGTATACGAGCGGGTCTCTATATGATCCACATCGAGCCCGCCGCTCGAGGCAGCGTAGTTCAGCGCATCGTAGTAATTGCCCATCGCATCGACAAGGCCGAGATCCTGTGCCTGGCGGCCGGTCAGGATGCGTCCATCGGCGATGCTCTTTACTTTCTCTTCATCCATATGGCGTCCGTCCGCCACTGTCTGGACGAACTGGTGGTAAATGTCATCGACCATGGTCTGCAGCATCTCTCTCTCTTCACCTGTCATCGGGCGGTACATGGAGAGGATATCCTTGTGCGCGCCGCTCTTGATCTTATCATTCTTGACGCCGACCTTATCCATCAGGTCTTCGATATTGGTATAGTCCATATAGACGCCGATGCTGCCCGTCATGGTGGCCGGAGAGGCGAAAATGTAATTTCCCTTGCTCGCCAGCCAGTAGCCTGCCGAGGCGCACATATCACCCATGGAGATCACGATGGGCTTCTTGCTGCTGCGGATCTTATCCATTTCTTCTGCGATCTCCTGGGTCGCTCCTGTCGAGCCGCCCGGGCTGTTGATGCGGATCAGGATGGCTTTTGCCTGCGGATCCTTTCTGGCTTCCTGCAGCTCTCGCATGATCTCCTCGGAGGAGGAGCCGGAAGAGCCGCTCAGCATCGAGTCCGTCTCCGGTCCGCCGTAGATCGCGCCGTCGATGCGCACGACGGCCACATAGCCCTCTCCTCGCTTTTCTTTTTCTGCTTTCCAAAGAGATGTGCTGCCCACCGAGAGCGCCGCCGCAAGGAGCAGGACTGCGAGAAGCAGGATCCATTTTCTTTTCGTCTGTATCGTCATTAGAAGTCGTCCTTTCGTATGTATTGGCTGATAATTTCATTATAGCACAGGAGAGAAGGGGTTCAGGGATGGGGAACCTTTATTGACTTTTGTCTTCCATGCTGCTTTCGGGCATCACTCTTTAAAAAAAAATCGGCGCTCGCCTGCTGCCGTCAATCGCCTGCTTGAAACGCATATCCCCACTCTCTTTCATACCGCTAGTCCCCTATCCGGCTCGCTTTGCTCGCCACCTTCCCCTCGCGGGGAAGGCTTTGCCGGGGGGTATTGTTTTTCCACACATGCATGTATTCACTCTGACGATATGGGGATAACAGTGCTCTCGTATCGCAGCCTTCCCCATTGGGGAAGGGGGACCGCGCAGCGGTGGATAGGGTGCTTT
>JAJWRZ010000126.1:0-6085 GCA_021633965.1 Dialister sp. | reverse complement strand
CTTCCCTATAGAAATGCTCTGACATATCCACGAAAACATCGGAAAGGAGCGCATCGAAGACGTCATCGCTCATCTTGCTACCGACAACAGAGAACGCATACTCCCCTTCCGTCCAGAAAGCAGCAAGTGAGCCATCCATCGTCTTCGCTGTCATGACCTCCGTCGCACCGATCATGCGCGATTCCCAGCGACCGGTATAGACTCCGCTGATATTTTTTCCTGCCCCTTCTCCCTCCATCCTCGCCGTGCGGACAGAGAGCGTGCTGCCATCATCCATCCGATAACGGATATCCGAGAGCTTGCCGCCGATGGCGATATAGTCCGTCAGATGGCACTGACCGGCAAGAAGCGTTCCCTTCGGAAGGAAGAGAGGACGGCTGTCCGTGGCTTCTGCGAGCGCATGGTACGTCTTGTATTCCACCAGAGGATTCGGCATCCCGATCGGCGGCATCTCCGCACGGCTCGCAAAAGCAGGGATCAACAAAGCCGTCGCAGCGGCCATCAGTGCATATTTCCATTTTTTCATCATCTATCATCCTTTCCGTAACAGTCATCCTGTTTTGAAGATGGTGTTATTATAGCATGGAATTGACTTCTGGTCAAATATGCACAAAAAGCATCCTATTCCGGGACTATACAGTCTCGCTGTCATCCCCCTTTGCAAAGCCTTAAATACCTGTACATCCTGCAGCCTATGTCCCCTTCCTATTCTTTATCACAGCCAGGAAGCTCGCTGAGCAATCAGGGTACACACTTTACAAAGCAGAAAATGAACTGACGAGCTCCTGCGTATATGGGTGCTGCGGATGATGCAGCACATCTTCTGCCGCCCCGATCTCCACCAACCTCCCTTGCGATAGGATGCCCACGCGGCGTGCCATCGCGGCAAGGACATCGAGGTCATGAGAAATGAAGAGATAGGCGATCTTCCGCTCCTCCTGAAGCTCTTGCAAGAGTGTCAGGATCTCCGCCTGCACTGACACATCCAGCATCGAAGTCGGCTCATCCAAGATCAGGACCTCCGGTGAGATGAGGAGCAAACGAGCAAGCGCCACCCGCTGGAGCTCCCCGCCGGAAAGCTCAGCCGGATAGCGCAAGAGCAGCTCGCATCGAAGCTGGAGACGCGAAAGCATCTCTTGCATACGCTCCTCAAAGCGATCCATCTTCCCATATAGGCGTGAGGGCTCTTCGATGCTTTGACGGATCGTCATACGCGGATGAAGCGCAGCCGCGGGATTTTGAAATATCATCTGCATCGTGCGGCGTACCGCGAGCATCTCCTTCCCGGAAAGCTCGCCAAGCTCCGCCCCGTGATAGAGCACGACTCCTCCATCTGGCACGAGAAGCTGCATCAGGATACGGATGAGCGTCGTCTTCCCCGCACCGCTCGTCCCCGCGATCCCCAGCGTCTCTCCTTTCGAAAGCGTGAAGGAAATATCCTTCAGCACCTCCTTCTTCACTTTCCGTATATATCCGGTCGTGAAGGATTTCGAAATATGCTGTACGTCTAAGAGCATGGGCGCTCCTTTCCTGAATAATAGTGACTGGTAGCTGGTGACTGGTGGCTAGGGATTAGGGATTAGTAGCTTGTCACTAGCCACTAGTCACTTTGACCCCCGCATTTCACAAAATGTCCCTCTCCCACTTTCCTCATCGTCCGACTCTTCTCACAACCTTTTCCGCAGAATGCACATCGACTCCGAAAAATGCAGCCGCCGGTGAGACGGGAAAGATCCGGTGGATTTCCGGAGATGGGATGAAGGCCGCGAGAAGGCGCCGCGGCGAGAAGTCCCCGCGTATAAGGGTGGTATGGATTCTTGAAAATATCCTCTGTGCTCCCCTGCTCGAGGACTTCCCCGGCGTAGAGCACCACCACACGATCGGCGAGACATTCTGCCAGTGCGAGGTCGTGAGTGATGAGCAGCATCCCCCTTCCTGCCATCTTAATCTGAAGGAACATATCTGCCACCTGTTTCCTTACAAGCGGATCTAGCCCCTTCGTCGGCTCATCCGCGATGAGCCACTCCGGGGAAGGCAAGGTCATCATCGCTGCCATGACGCGCTGCGCCATACCCCCTGAAAGCTGGTGCGGATAGGACGCACACACGCGGACAGGATCCCCAAGACCGTACTTTTCCAGCTGCTCAAGAGCACTCTTCCTGCTCTTCTCTTTCCCCCAGCCCAGCCGCTTGCGCAAGACTTCTGTCACCTGCCGTCCGACACGCATCAGCGGATTCATGGCAGAGATCGGATCCTGCGCGATCCAGCCGATGCGATCGCCTCGGATCTCATTCATTTCTTCCTCGGAAAACCGGAGAAGATCATTTCCATCATAAAAAATGCTTCCTGTCATTCTCGCATTTTCCGGAAGAAGACGCATGATGGCCGTGCCCAAGATCGATTTCCCACTCCCCGACTCGCCAACCAGCGCAGTGATTTTTCCCCCGTGAAAGAGAAGATTTACATCACGAAGCACGCGGACAGCGCCCATCGGCGAAGGGAAAGTGACAGAAAGCTGCTTCACTTCGATATCCATAGAAAAGGCTCCTTTCAGGTAAGAGAGTGGTACAGATTCTAAAGGTGCTGTGGAGAAGGGCTGCCCCCGCTAATGTGGTACAGTGAAAGGGCAGCCTATTCTTAGCTTCCCATCGGGGACGCGCCCTGAAAGAAGCTCTGCTCCGATGAATCTCTCCGTCATTTCCTTAAGAATATTGCTCGCACAGGCGGACATGCAAAGCCCATCACCTTCCCCCTCTTATCTCCTTATTCGTTCTCTCATCGCATCTCCCAGAAGATTGATAGAAAGGCAAAAGAGAGTAATGCCTGTACCGGGAGCGATCATCATCAGCGGGTATGAGCGGAAATAAGTCCTCGCATCAGAAATCATGACGCCCCAATCCGCCGTCGGAGGAGAGACACCCAGTCCCAAGTAGGACAGCGCCGAAGCCGAGAGCAGTGAAGTCCCGATGCGGAGCGTCAATAGCACGATGACGACGGGAAGCACATTCGGAAGTACATATTTCCTTACGATGTACCCATGGGATGCCCCCAAGCTTTTGATGCTTTCCATGTAGAGCTCTCCACGAATACGTATGACCTCACTCCTCACGATACGTGAAAACCCCGCCCACGAGGTCAGAGTCAATGCGATGATGAGGCGGAAATTGTTCTCCGGAAGGATCGCCGCGACCGCGATCATAAGACTCATCCCCGGAAGTCCCTGAAATACAGCCACAAGACACTGGATCCCCCGATCCACCCAGCCGCCAAAGTAACCGGAAAGGATCCCCAGCATAAGGCCAAGAACCATGGTACAAAACGCCGCCACAAAGGCAAAAGCCACTGACGTCCGCGCCCCATAGATGGTACGGGAAAGAATATCACGCCCCAGCGCATCCGTCCCCAGCCAGTGTGAGAATGACATGCCTTCCAGGATTTCCTCCGTAGACACCGCGGTGGGATCATAGGGCGCGATCCATGGGGCAAAAAGCGCGAGGAATACGATCCCCATCGCCAGAAAAAGCGCCATTCCATAGATCCAGTGAAGCTCCTTCTTCATCAGCCCTCCCTCGCTTTCGGGCTCAGCAAATAGTAGCTGAGATCAACCAGATAATTAAATACGATGAAAACGGTCCCACTGACCAGCACATAGCCCTGAATCACCGGATAATCCCGTCCCCAGATCGCCGAAAGTACATAGCTTCCAAGACCGGGTATGGAAAAAAGATTCTCGATAATGACCGAGCCGCCCAGAATCGAGGCAAAAAACGTCCCCAGCATGGTAATGACCGGCATCAGCGAATTGGGCAGGACATGATAGATCTCTATATACGAAGCGGAGAGCCCCTTCGCCCGCTCCGTCAGAAGAAAGGGCTTCTCCATCACCGAAAGGACCGACGTCTGCTCCAGACGCAGCACCGCAGCCGCTGTCCCTGCTGCCAGCACAAAGGATGGCAATATCATGTGGAGCGCATCGCCATATCCGGAGGAAGGCAGGAGCTGCCACTCTTCCGAAAAGATCAGCATCATCATGATCCCCAGCCAGAAAGACGGCATAGAAATAAAGAAGAGTGCCACGAGCTCAAGTCCGATCTCTGCCGCATGACCCTTCCTGCGCGCCGCCCATATGCCCGCAGGGATGCCGAGCAGGATCACCCATCCCATCGCCCAAAGAGCCAAGTGGAGGGTGACGGGAAATCTTCGCATGAGCTCGGACAGCACCGGTCTATGTGTCAGATACGATACACCCAGATCTCCCACTGCCGCATGTGTGAGCCAGCTCCCATACTGCATCCAAAAAGGCTGATCCAGCCCCATGCTCTCCCGCATTGCAAGAAGCTCCGCCTCCGTCGGCTCCGCCGTCCCATCCATCGTAAGGACCGCCATCGCCGGATCTCCGGGCGCAAGCACGCCCAGAAGGAACGCTAGGATCGTGAGTCCGATGAGAAAAGGGATCAGGAGAAAAATGCGCCGAACCGCATAGATCAGAAAAGATTTCATGAGATGTGCCTCCTTTCGTGTACCACTGACACGAGGGCCATACCAAGCGCAGAAGGACGAATCCACCCGTCAAGACGCAGCACAAAGAAATTTCATAGAGGAAAGCCGCGACCTGTCGCCGATGCCTTTTCCTACTCCTTCCACGCCACCTTGTCCAGCGTAATACCATAGACAGCCGCATGGTAGCCTGTGATTTTTTCCGAACAGGCAGCGAGATTCTCATCTTCCAAGAGCGGGATGACCGCCGGATGGAGGAGCAGCTCTTCCCGGATCTCATGGTAGAGCACCTGCCGATCTTCGATCTCATAGGTATGAGTAAGCGCATCAAAGGCTGCATCTATTTTCGGATTGGCATAGCAGAAATGGCTGGCAAGATTCGTCGCACCTTCGCTATGAAAGAATTCTCTCAAAAGCGAAGTCGGATCGAGATTTCCGAGCCCCCTCGTCCCGATGGCGAGATTATAATCCCCTTCCTTCATCATTTTCCTTGACGTCAGACCATCCACCATCACGATCTTGACATCCAGCCCGAGATCCTTCAGTTCCGCCTGCAGAAATTCAGAAATGACCTTGTAAGGGTAACGCTCGGCGCCATACTGTGGCAGGAGGAATTTCACCTCACACCGGGCATCCCCCAGCACTTCTCGCGCAAGTGCCTTCGCCTCAGCAGGATCATAGATCGGCGGCTCCGGTCGCGAAAAAGGATTCGTACTATTTAAGAAACTCCTCGTCGATGTAGCGAATCCCGCAAAATAATACTTCACGATCTTTTCCCTATCGATGGCAAGATCCAGCGCCCGCCGCATCCGTTCATCGGAGAAAGGGAAACGGCCGCCATTGACAGAAAGATAGTGGGAAATCGTCGAGTGCGCACTGTCTACTGAGAAATCCTCCGTTCGCGTGAGTTCCCTCACCATCATCGGTGTCAGTCCGCCCAGATCCAAGACCCCCTGCACCTCTCCCGAACGCATCGCCGAATACCGCGCCTCCGCCGAAGTGATCACACGGATACGGATCCGCTTCGCCCTGGCTTTCTCGCCATGGTATCCGTCGAATCGCTCAAGCAGTGTATAGTCATCCGCCTTGCGGTCGATGATCCGGAAAGGTCCGGTACCTGCGGCAATCTTCGTGAAGTCTCCCGTTTTTCTATCAAACGAAGCCGGACTGAACATCGCGCTCCCCCAGCCCGCCATACGGTAAATCAGCATGGGGACAGGCCGCTCGAAATACAGATGGAGCGTGTAGTCATCGTCCGCCTCATAGCGGACAAGCCCCGGGTAAATGCGCGAGACCAGGTACCCATAGAAGGAAGATGGCTTGTATCCCATGTGCGTCACGCGGTAGAAATTCTCGCACGCCGCCTTCGCATCGAAGGCCGTGCCATCGTGGAATATGACACCCTTCTTCAGATGAAATACCCACTCCGTCTTCTCCGCATTCGCCTCCCAGGATGTAGCGAGCATCGGCATGACTTTCCCATCATCAGAAATCCCGACCAGCGACTCCCAAGTCTTCAGGATCACGGTGGAATAGTAGGGATCCTTCTCCCCCGGCGATAGATCCCGTCCCGCCGCGAGTACGATCT
>JAJWRZ010000125.1:0-6142 GCA_021633965.1 Dialister sp. | reverse complement strand
CGCCGCGAAGGTTTGAAACTAGCGGTTTTCTCGTATCGCAAACCTAATCCCTAGCTACCAGTCACTAGTCACTCATCCCTGCTTTCAAACTTAGCCCTCGGGTGTGCCGTCCTTTGATTGTTTGCGAAAGAGGTTCAGCGGGTTTTATAGGTAGGGATTAGGGATTAGACGGGGAGACTAGGAGACATCAGATATCAGACATCTGACTTCTATCCTCCAGCCTTCGGGCATCACCCATATATATTCGCTTCATTCCTCATTCCTAATTCAAACGAGGCTTTCAAACGCAATCTAGGAACAGCACGTCCCCGGGGCTAACTCTGAACCTTTTTATTGATACCACTTTTCCACTTTTGTCCCCTGATAGTAATGCGCGAGGATCTCTTTGTAATAATCTTTCCCATCGCCGTGCTTTTCCGCCATGGCCTCCGCGCCCCACTGAGAGAGGCCGAGACCATGACCATAGCCATAGCCGGTGATGATGAGCTGATCTCCTTTGAAAAGGATATCAAACATAGCACTCCTGAGGCCGAAGATCTTTCTCATCGTCACTCCCGAGAGGCTCACCCAGCCGTTGCTGCCGCGACAGATGAGTTTCTTCACGCGGCCTGCCGGTGTGCGGTCTCCCGCATAATGGACTTTGCCAAACTGCAGATTTGACAGCTTGATATTCTGTATCTTTCCGACGCCATAGCCGGACGCGCTCAGTTTTTTCGAAAACGCATCCCGCGTCAGCGTAACTGTCCATGGTTTCTTTGTCTGGAGGGAGAGCTCCTCGGGGACGCCCTGCAGGTAAGGCTTTGAAATCCCCCAGACATTTTCGCCATACTCCGTATAGCCGCCGCCATCCGCATGAAAGAGTGCATCGATCGCTTTCCCCTCATAGGTGATGACCTCGCCGCGGGTCTCCCTGACGGCTTCATCGGTCGCCTTCGTCTCCACGCCGGCACCTTTGTAGACCTGGCTCTCCACATCATCGGTCACATCATAGCCCGATGCGCGATAGCTATTCCTGTGATAGAGGGCATAGGTCCTCGCAGCGACGGCCTGCGCCTTCAGTGCATCGATCCTCCATGTAGGAATGCTTTCGCTCGGAACGACGCCGCGAAGATATTCCTCCATCGGCACCACATTCACAAGCACCACGCCCTCATTCCACGGGGAGGGGATGAGCTTCATCTTTCCGCGATAGCGATTTCCTTTCACCGCAAAGGACGGCTCGGTCTGGACAGGCTCGAGATAAACCGTGATGCCGAGCTTTTTTCCATTGATGGAGATCATCTGCCCTGCGCGTGAGATGGAGAGCTCTTCCCCTTTGCGATAGGTGCTCACGGTCTTCCCATCGACCGTTCCCCGGAACGCTTCGAGCCCAGTAAGAGAGAGTCGCACGCCGGAAGTGAGCCCCACTTCGATCCATGGCTCGTCCATCTGACAGATGGGTGGCACTTCCTTATTCTCCGCCTTTTTATTTTCTTTCTTATTCTTTTTTTCTTTCTTCTTTTTCGCTTTTTCTTTCTTAGGCTGCTTCTCTGGAGCCGCTTTCATCTGCTTCGCAGATGGACTTGCCAGCGTTTCCTTCTGCCGGATCGGAATGGTCTCTGCAGATATGACTGCCCCTATAGAAAGAGAAAAACAAGCAGCGAGACAAGCGGATATGATCTTTTTCATCATATACATGCTCCATGATAAAGGGGAAACGGGCTGATTGATTCAGTGGGTTATCCCTCATGAAATCAAACAACAAAGTATGCGCGTATCCAGCGCCTCCCCTCAATATACCTTCTCCACTTTCGTTCCGGTGAAATAATGCGTAAGGATGGTCTTGTAGTAATCTTTGGCCCCGCCGTGCTTTTCTGCCATGGCTTCGGCCCCCCATTGCGAAAGGCCAAGGCCATGACCATAGCCATAGCCGGTGATAACGAGCTGATTTCCGCTGACAGACAGATCAAAAAGTGTACTGTTCAAGTCATAGATCTGCTGCAGACGGTCCCCCGAAACCACTCGATTTCCCTTCGAACCGACAAGGGTCACAGACTTTACGCGTCCGGAAATCCCGCGGTCACTCGTCTTATGCGCCTCTCCGATATGGAGGGCCGAAAGCTTGATCCCCTTCAGTTTACCGACATCCGCCATCTTCATGAAGGAAGAGAGAGAAATCGTCTTCTTCCATGGGGTCGCGTACTTGTCTTCCGGCACGCCTTTGAGATATGGCACTGCCGATCCCCATACATTTTCACAGTTTTCCGTATAGCCGCCGCCGCTCGCATGGAAGACCGCATCGATCGGCAAGCCGCCATAGGTGACGACTTCTCCCGCCGTCTCCATGACGGCGCGGTTCGTCGCCTCTGTCTCTGCCGATACGCCGCGATAGACCTGCGTGCGTGTGTCGTCTGTCACATCGTAGCCGGCCGAGCGATAGCCATTCTTATGGAACATCGCATACGTTCTGGCCGCCACGGCCTGTGCCTTGATGGCGTCCATCTGCCAGGAAGGCACGATCTCACAGGGCACGACGCCTTTGAGGTAGTCCTCCATAGAGACCTGATTCACCAGTGTCACCCCGGAAGGAGAAGCGATGGCCTTGATCACGCCGCGATATTGATTTCCCTTCACGGCAAAGGTAGCCCCGCTGCCGCTGGATCTGAAATAGATCTTGGCTCCCGCGTTTTTTCCATTGACAGAAAGACCGTTCCCGCTTTTAGAGATCGTAAGCCGCGTCCCCGCCGGATACGAGCCGAGGCTGCTCCCCGCTTCCACATGAAACGCAGAAAGTCCGGTCAAAGAAAGCTCGCTTCCCGACTGAAGCCCGACCTCGATCATCTGTCCTGTCTCAGTCCTTTTTCTATGGGACTCCGCAGATGACTGCGTCTTCTTCTGCCCCGTGGTCTTACGGGTGATCACCCGTGGCGATCTATGGATAGTCACTGTAGATTTTCCCGGGACCGGCTGCGTCGCTGCCATGGAAGCCGACCCCAAGGGGAGCAGCAGAGACAATGACAGCAGAATGACCATGTATTTTTTCATAAACAGATACCTTCTTATGGGTGACTCAGGGAAACACTGATTCAATCGCAGAATCAGATTTCATATAGATTTTTATACATAGCTTCGTCATCATTTTCCTTAAATAGCTCGCTATTCGCGTCGAATGATTCCTCGCTCTGTATTGTATAAAAATCCAAGAATAAAATCTGACAACGATTTAATCAGTGTTTCCCTGGGGAAATGTGCCCGCGGTATGGCCGCATCACTTTTCCCCTTTGACAGGAAATGCGGCCCCGATATGCTCATAGGCTGCCTGTGTGGCAAGACGGCCGCGAGGAGTACGGGAAAGAAATCCGATCTGCATGAGATAAGGCTCGCAGACATCCTCGATGGTCGCACGCTCTTCACTGACAGCAGCGGAAATGGTATCGATCCCAACCGGACCGCCATTGAATTTATGAATGATCGCCTTCAGGATCTGATTGTCCAGATCATCCAGTCCGATCTCATCGACATGAAGCGCCGCCAGCGCCTCTGCGGCAATCTCTGCCGTGATCGCGCTCCCCTTCACCTGTGCAAAGTCTCTGATGCGCTTCAAAAGGCGGTTCGCGATACGCGGTGTCCCACGCGAGCGACGGGCGATCTCCTCTGCCCCGCTCTCCTCGATCTCGATCTGCAGGATGTGCGCCGCACGGGTGATGATCTTTTTCAACTCTTCCGGTTCATAGAACTGCATATGGTTCGTGATGAGGAAGCGGTCACGCAGCGGCGCGGAGAGAGAGCCTGCCCGCGTCGTCGCGCCGATCAGTGTAAAATGAGCAAGATCGATGCGGATGGAGCTGGCGCCAGTCCCCTTCCCCATGACAATATCCAGAGAAAAATCTTCCATCGCAGAGTACAGGATTTCTTCGACATTCCGATTCAGGCGATGGATCTCATCGATGAAAAGCACATCATGATCCTGCAATGTCGTCAGGATGGAGGCCAGCTCCCCCGGACGTCCGATGGCCGGACCGCTCGTCACTTTAAACTGCGAACCCAGCTCATTGGCAATGATTTTCGCCATGGTGGTCTTGCCAAGCCCCGGCGGCCCGTAGAGGAGCACATGGTCCAGCGGCTCTTTGCGCGACTTCGCTGCCTCGATGTACACCTTGAGATTCTTCTTGAAGGCTTCCTGTCCGATGTAGTCGTCCAGACGCTGCGGACGAAGCGTCGTCTGCCACTCGTCTTTTGCGGTTTCTTCGGTGGAAACAATGCGGCCCTTGCTGCCGAGCACCTCTTCCTCTTCACCGCCAAGGCTTTTGATGTATTTGTTCTTCATGAAGACTCCTTTGAAAAAGGTTTAAGGAAATCGATTCCATAGATTTCAATAAGTTTGAAAGTGGCCTCGAGTGACTAGTGACTGGTGACTGAAATGCCACTTTCAGGCATCGCCGTATTTATGCTTTGCGGCGCTTCCTTATTTTTTCGCGCCGCACCATCATTTCGCATTTCTCATTTCTAATTTCTCATTCAAGCGAAGCTTTCACTCCCAATCAAAGGACGGCACACCCAAGGGGCTACCCCTATCCTCTGCTTTTCCCAAACTCCCGCAATGCCGCTCCGACGAGCTGAGAAACATTGTCATACGCACCTGCGATCCTCTTCAGAACAGGGGCGATCTCTTCTGCTTCATAGCCGAGCGCCATCAGTGCACGCGCCGCTTCTCCGCTCACTCCTTCATCCGGCTCTGCCGCAGAAACCGCAGGCATCTCTGTTTCGATCGAAGTAAAGGCACCGACCTTATCCTTGAGTTCGACCAGGAGACGCTCCGCCGTCTTCTTTCCTATACCGGGGAGCTTTGTCAGCTGGGAGACATTCTGCGCCTTCACCGCACCGACAAAAGCAGCCGGCGTCATGGCAGAGAGGATGCCCATCGCGACCTTGGGGCCGATCTTGGAAATCGAGATCAAAAGCAGAAAGAGCTCCTGCTCTTCCTGTCCGAGAAAGCCATAGAGCAGGATCGCATCCTCACGGACTGCCATGTACGTGAAGAGCTTCGCCTCCTCCCCGGTCATGAGCTGCTGGCGGGTCTTATCGGAAATGAAGATCCGATACCCGATGCCGCCTGTTTCCAGAAAGCAGAAATCTTTGAAAAGGGCCGTCACACGGCCTTTGATATATCCGATCATGAGAACGTATTCCTTTAAGTTTGAAAGCAGGGATGAGTGACTAGTGACTAGAAAATTAGTAGCTAGGGATTAGGTTTACGATACGAGACCCCCGCTAGTTTCAACCCTATGCGGCGCTTTCCTATTTTTATGCGCCGCGCAGTATACATAGGGCGATGCCCGAAAGTGGAGGCTCCTAATCCCTAACTACTCATACCTGAAACTTCAGCAGGAAAGGAGGGGCACGCAATTCATAGAGCGCCCCCATCTCCTTTTATAAAATAGGTAAGGAAATCTCCCAGCCACACCAGATCCCCTTATCCCCCCAGCGTCCAATTCTTATGCTCCACCCGATAAATCGCCGTAAGTCCAATGGCGAGTGCGTCGGCGGCATCATCGGGGTCGATTTTCTTCGTGATATGCATCATGCGCTTGACCATTTCGATGACCTGCTTCTTATCCGCGCGGCCATAGCCAGTCAGCTGCTGCTTCACCTGAAGCGGCGTCACCGGGATGATGGGGACATTCTGACGGTAGCCTGCGAGCAGAATCACGCCGCGCGCCTGCGCTACCTTGATGCCCGTCGTAATATTCGTATTGAAATAAAGTGTCTCTACTCCCATGAACGCAGGCCGGTATGTCGCGATGAGCTCTGCGATACCTTCGTAAACGATATTCAGCCGCTCGAGATCGCTCTGGTCTTTGTACGTCTCAATGACGCCATAGTTGACCGGAGTGATGGCAGTGCCATTCTTCTCGACCACGCCGAAGCCGCAGCGCCCGGTACCGGGGTCAATGCCTAAGACGCGCATAATTTTCTCCTTTGCATGCAATCGGTTGTATTATACCATATTTCGCAAAGACACGCAGACGGGAAGGCGCTCTCCATGAAAAAAACTCAGCCCTCTCGGACTGAGTTTTTTCTAAGTAAACACTGATTAAATCGTTGTCAGATTTCATTCTTGGATTTTTATGCAGAGCAAGGAATCATCTGACGCGAATAGCGA
>JAJWRZ010000124.1:0-6163 GCA_021633965.1 Dialister sp. | reverse complement strand
ACTGCTGACATTCTGCTTGTAAGGCAGACGCTCTCCCAGCTGAGCTAATCGCCCATAAATCATTGACGGAGACTATTATGCCATAGTCTCGCATAAGATGCAAGAAGAAAATGAGTTCGGGGGGAGGGATGCTGGTGCGGCGCATAAAATATAGAAGCGCCGCGGAGGTTTGAAACTAGCGGTGTTCTCGTATCGCAACCTAATCCCTAGCTACCAGTCACCAGTCACTCTCCTCCTCTGTAAGTCCCACGCGAAAACGGGCCGCTGACTCTTTGAGTCAGCGGCCCGTTTGTTTACGCATTTGTACTACGCAGCGTGGAAATTATTTTTCTTCTTTGGCTTTGCGATCCGCGATTTCCTGGTCATAGGATTTCTGGATGCGGACGTAGTTTTCACGGCGCTGCTTGGCATCGCGTTCGGTCTTTTCGAAGAGCTCTTCGGCTTTGTCTGGGAAGAGCTTTGCGAGAGATGCGAAGCGGACTTCGCCCATGAGGTAGTCGCGGAAGTTACCTTTCGGTTCGCGGCTGTCGAGGTGGAATGGGCTCTTGCCCTGATCCAGAAGCTCTGGGTTGTAGCGCCAGTTGCACCAGTAGCCGCATTCGACGGCGCGTTTCTCTTCTTCGGAAGACTTGCCCATGCCGGCTTTGAGGCCGTGGTTGATGCATGGCGCATAGGCGATGATGAGGGACGGTCCCGGATAGGCTTCGGCTTCGCTGATGGCTTTGAAGGCCTGATTCATATCAGCGCCGAGGGCGATCTGTGCGACGTAGATGTAGCCGTAGGAGACGGCGATCATGCCGAGGTCTTTCTTCTTGGTCTTCTTGCCGGAGGCTGCGAATTTGGCAATGGCAGCAGCTGGAGTGGACTTGGAGGACTGTCCGCCGGTATTGGAGTAGACTTCGGTATCGAGGACGAGGACGTTTACGTCTTCGCCGGAAGCGAGGACCTGATCGAGGCCGCCGAAGCCGATGTCGTATGCCCAGCCGTCGCCGCCGAAGATCCACTGGGATTTCTTGACGAAGTGATCCTTGAGATCCAGCAGTTCTTTGTATTCCGGATGCGCGGAAACCGCAGCGGTGAGGGCAGCATCGAGCTTGTCAGCGCGGGCGCGCGTGCCTTCGCCGAGGTCTTTCTTGGCGAGCCATTCTTCCATGGCGGTCTTGACATCGCCTTCCGCTGCCGGGAGAAGGGCTTCGAGCTTTTCGGTCAGACGGCTTCTGAGCTTGGCTTCACCGAGGTGCATGCCGAGGCCGTATTCCGCGTTGTCTTCGAAGAGGGAGTTGGCCCAGGCCGGTCCCTGTCCCTTGCTGTTCTTGGTGTATGGCATGGACGGGGAGCTTGCGCCGTAGATGGAGGAGCAGCCGGTCGCATTGGAGATCATCATGCGGTCGCCGAAGAGGCGGGTGACCATATTGATGTACGGGGTCTCGCCGCAGCCTGCGCAGGCGCCGGAGAATTCGAAGTAGGTCGGTTCGAACATGGCGCTTCTGAGGTTCTTTTTGCCGAGCGGATTCTCTCTGGCCGGGAGGCTCTTTGCGTAGTCCCAGAGGTTCTGCTTAGGAAGTTCAGTTTCTGCCGGCTGCATGACGAGGGCTTTCTTTGGAGCCGGGCAGGTATTCGCGCAGATGCCGCAGCCATAGCAGTCTTCCGGATCGACGACGATGCGGTACTTGAGGCCTTTGACCGGGCCTCTGAAGTCTTTGACGATGAAGCCTTCCGGTGCATTCGCTGCTTCGTCTTCGGTGACGAGGAAGGGGCGGATGGCAGCATGCGGGCAGACGACGCCGCACTGGTTACAGCCGATACAGTTTTCCGGGATCCATTCCGGGATCATGATGGCTGCCGATGGACGTTCGTACTGGGAGGTGCCGGACGGGAAGGTGCCGTCTTCGATGCCTTTCCAGGTGGAAACTGGGAGGTCGTCGCCTTCCTGACGGTTCATGACGTCGCAGACGTTCTTGACGAAGTCCGGACGAGCCACTTTGGCGATGGAGCCGCCGGTGGTCGCATGTTCCCATTCAGCCGGTACTTCGACTTCGACGATTCCTTCCATGCCGGCGTCGACAGCTTTGTTGTTCATATCGACGACATTCTGGCCTTTTCTGCCGTAGGATTTTTCGTTGGAGTCTTTCAGGTATTTCACGGCATCCGCATCAGGAATGATGTGGGTGAGGTGGAAGAAGGCAGACTGCATGATCATATTGATGCGGCCGCCGAGACCGATGTTCTTTGCGATTTCAAAGGCATCGATGATGTAGAATTTCGCTTTGAGGGCAGCGAGCTTTCTCTTCATGGCAGCCGGCAGGACGCGCTCCAAGTCTTCTTTTCTCCATGGGGAGTTCAGAAGGAAGATGCCGCCCGGCTTGAAGCCGCGGAGAAGGTCGTATTTGTAGATGTAGGACGGACGGTGGCAGGCGATGTAGTCAGCCTTGCGGATGAGGTAAGGCTTTCTGATCGGATCGGGGCCGAAGCGCAGATGGGAGATGGTGACGCCGCCGGATTTCTTGGAGTCATAGGCGAAATAGCCCTGTGCATAGAGGTCGGTGTGGTCGCCGATGATCTTGATGGCGCTCTTGTTCGCACCGACGGTGCCGTCAGAGCCGAATCCCCAGAATTTGCAGGAGACGAGCTTGGACGGGACTTCCGGTACCGGGACCGGAGCTAGGGAGAGGTTCGTCACGTCGTCGTTGATGGAGAGCGTGAAGTTATGGCGCGGGGTCTCTTCCTTCAGGTGTTCATAGACAGCCATGATGTCTTCCGGAATGACGTCCTTCGAGCCTAAGCCGTAGCGGCCGCCGCAGACTTTGATGGCGCGGCCGGAGGAAGCGATGGCGGAAACGACATCGAGGTAGAGCGGTTCGCCGATGGCGCCCGGTTCACGGGTGCGGTCGAGGACAGCGATCTTCTTGACGGTCGATGGGATCTGGTCAAGGAAGTGCTTGACAGAGAATGGGCGGTAGAGGTGTACATTCAGCACGCCGACTTTTTCGCCGTGGGCATTGAGTGCATCGGTGACGTCCTTGCAGATGTCGGTGACAGAGCCGATCGCGATGATGATGCGGTCGGCATCGGCTGCGCCGTAGTAGTCGAAGAGGTGGTAGCTTCTGCCGGTGATCTTGGAAATCTCATCCATGTATCCCTGAACGATGTCCGGGAGGGCATTGTAGAAGGGGTTTGCCGCTTCGCAGTGCTGGAAGTAAACGTCCGGGTTTTCTGCGGTGCCGCGGATGACCGGATGGTCCGGATTGAGAGCGCGGGCTCTGAATTCTGCGAGCGCCTTCTGGTCGATGAGCGGAGCGAGCTCTTCATAGCCCAGGACTTCGACCTTCTGGATCTCATGGCTCGTGCGGAAGCCGTCGAAGAAATTGATGAAAGGTACGCGGCCTTTGATGGCAGCAAGATGGGCAACGCCTGCGAGGTCCATGATTTCCTGGGCGTTCGCTTCTGCGAGCATTGCGCAGCCTGTCGCGCGGGCGCTCATGACGTCCTGATGGTCACCGAAGATGGAGAGCGCGTGGTTCGCAAGCGCTCTCGCTGCGATGTGGAAAACGCCCGGGAGCAGTTCGCCGGCGACTTTGTACATGTTCGGCACCATGAGCAGCATGCCCTGAGATGCCGTATAGGTGGTAGTCAGCGCACCGCTCTGCAAAGAGCCGTGGAATGCGCCGGCTGCGCCGCCTTCTGCCTGCATTTCGACGACGTGTACGGTGTCGCCGAAAATATTCTTCTTGCCGTGAGCGGCCCATTCATCCACTTCTTCTGCCATCGGCGAGGAAGGGGTGATCGGATAAATAGCAGCTACTTCTGTGAATGCGTAGGAAATATACGCAGCAGCTGTGTTGCCATCCATTGTTTTTACATTTCTCACAGATCAACACTCCTTTATATGGAAAATCTGTTCAAGGGGAGCAGAGGAAGTGAAGGATGAGGAAGGCGGCGCCTTTCCGGTCACGGATTCCTGCTCATCAGTCAACTGGCTTTTATACCTTTGCCTTTACTCTTCCCTTGCAAGATACCTGAAAATTAGGTACAATGGTTTTATGATAATTTTGCATAGATGGATTCACTTTATTCTATACTAAGTCATAGACCATGGACATTTCCAGGGCATCCGAATAGATACATTTCTATTATAGAATAAAGATATGGATTTCACAAGAAAATGAGAAGGAGAAAGAGATCAAGAGCAGCTGATGAGCGTACTGCTGTTTTTTATGCGGAGCTTTTCCTCATGGAACCGGCGGAGCTTCTCCGGCATGGGAGCGAAGGCAGTCCGCCCCACGGACTCATCCTGAAGATGCACCCTCTTACCTTTCTTTTTACTCTTTCATGGAGGATCACAATGGATTATCGTCATCTGAAATATTTCATGGAAGTCGCTGAACAGAAGAGCTTCTCGAAAGCAGCGCGCAATCTTCATATTTCCCAGTCCGCCATCAGCCGCATGATCAAGTCGCTGGAGGATGAGCTGGGGGTCGTGCTTTTCATCCGCAACGCAAAGACTGTAGAAATCACAGCGCCGGGGACCATTTTCCTGAACTATGCGAAGCGGTGTCTTTTTATTTTCGAACATCTGAAGTCGGATTTTGAAAATGAATTCAACCTGAAACAGGATACTATCGAGATCGGCCTGCCGCCGATCACTGATGCCCATGTCTTTGCGAAGCTTCTGGGCGAATTCAAGAAAAACTATCCGCAGATCGCCATCAAGCTCTATGAACATGGTTCGAAGGTCATCGAGACATCCGTTCAGGAAGGCATCATCGATGTCGGCATCATCTGCACCATCCCGAATAACGAATTCGAGTCCTTTTTCCTCTCGGAAGATGAGATGTGCGTGGTCATGCCGAAGGGCTATCCGCTCGAAGAGCACCGCGTCGTCCCGATGAAGCTGCTCGCGGACTACCCGCTCGTGCTGTACCGTGACGATTTCAATATGCATGATGACATCATGTCGAACTGCAAGAAGATCGGCTTCACGCCGAAGATCGTCTTCGAGACGAGCCAGCGCGAGCTGATGTTGCAGACGGTCGCGAGCGGCCTCGGCGTTGCGATCCTGCCGTCGCGCCTGTGTCCGGCAAACAGCGAGGAGAGCAAAGTCGTCACCCGCGTGATGACGGAGCCGCGCATGACGCACCACCTCTACGCCATCTGGAAGAAGGGCCGCTACCTCTCCCGCGCTGCCCGTCTCTGGATCGAATTCACCAAAGACCATCTGACGCTTTTGAATGACCCGCGTAAGATCGATGATATGATGAGGAAATAGGATTTCCATGGAACAGTGGAAACATAAAATACAGTGGAGAGAGCGTAAATATCTCTACCTTGTGATGGCCATGCTGCTCGGCATGGTCATTTATCAGCAGTTTTTGATCACTGACCTGCAGGAACGGATGATGAATATCGAGGCGTCCGGCTATGACGAGCAGCTGAATGACATCCGCTACGAGGCCGAAGAAGCGCTTCGGCAGAATGAAGAGCAGGGAAAGGATATCTATCTTCTGCAGAAACACAGCGCAGATCACCGTTTCCGCCTGCTGGAAATGGAATGGGAGAAGTAGTGGCCGGTGGTCTGTGACTAGTGACTGGTGACTAGTGACTGGTGACTGGTGACTGGGAGACTGGAAGACATTAGACGTTAGACATCCGACATCCGATATCTGACATCTGGAGTCTAAAGGCTTCAGGTCTCAAGTGGGCACCACGCCTGACTCTGGCGTCAGTTGCAGCAGTATGTATTTCATCCATTTGAAATCTGATTCTGCGATTGAGCCAGTGTTTCCTTATCGATTATGTTTTATACATTGATAAATATCGAACCATATGGTAATATACAGATATAGAGAAATATCGATAAAGTGACCTGTGACGGGTAAGAAAATCATTTTTAGTGTGTATCCCCCGTTGGGGGATCATACAAGAGGGGGCTCGACTGGCGGTTTGCTGCACCATGAACATATCAAGCGGACAAGCCTTACTATGAGGAGAGTGTAGTACATAAGTTTGAAAGCAGGGATGAGTGGCTAGGGATTAGGGATTGGGGACTAGGAGCCGCAAGTAACTGGTGACTGGTGACTAGTGACTGGTGACTAAATACCACCTTCGGGCATCGCCCCATATATACTCGCGGCGAAGCCGCCACCTTCATTCCTAATTCCTAATT
>JAJWRZ010000123.1:0-6184 GCA_021633965.1 Dialister sp. | reverse complement strand
GGTGCGGCGCATAAAAATATGGAAGCGCCGCGGAATTTTGATAGTGCTTCGCGCCGTCGTCATCGGAAGCGTTGGCGAGAGATCTTTCTTGCAGAACGGTCAGCGTGCCAACTGCGCTATTTCAGTCACCGCTTGCTCCTAATCCCTAGTCACTAATCCCTAGTCACTAGTCACCAGGAATAAGAAAAGGCTAAGCCATCCCATGATAGCTTAGCCTTTTCTCATTATTTCGTATTTCCTTCCATCTGTTTGAATGCTTCCTGCATCTTGATATTCCGGATCACTTTCTGCCCATCCTCGCTTCGAAGATACGTCAGCGTGGTCTTCGGTACCATGCGGTAGACGGTCTCCCAGTCATCTGCCGCGAGAGCGCGGCGCACCGAGGAGGCGGAAACGATCTGATCGCCCTTCTGCTCTCTGGGAATGACTTTGAGCTCGATCCCGTTTTCAGCGAAGACCTCACGCATTGCCTGATTGTAGGCCAGCGTGGTCTTGTCGGTCGGTTCTTCGCCCACGAAGCGGACGGTGATATTCAGCGCAGGTGCGATGCGGGTAGCAAAGATGGTCGCATCCAGTTTCGTCTGCGCGGCGAGCTCATCCGTACCTTTGATGAAGTAGGTCGGGAAGGTCGCATTGGAAATGATGAAATCCCCGCCGGAAATGACTTCGACACCCTTCATGTCCTTCACGCCCTGCTTGATGAGAGTGAATCGGTTCGAGAAGGGGAAGACGCTCCTATCTTCCTGCACGGCAAAGATGATGACTTCATCACAGTTGTTATGTGCGTACTCGACAAGGCTTCTGTGTCCTAAGGTGAAAGGATTGCAGTTCATGACGATCGCACCGCGGTTCTTCCCCTCCCCGCTGCCCAGAAAGGTACGCACGCGCGCGAGATAGTCCTCGAGTGTATCTGTACCTGACTCTAAAAGCGCTGCATACGGCTCAGCGACAGCCACGCATTTGAAGCCCATGTGTTCAAAGACCGGTACATTCTTCGGCTTTGTGAAGATCTGATTTCCATTGATCCCGCGGCGGTTGGATTCCCCCTGCAGGTTTCTGATGATGCGGTGAGTCAGACCTTTTCGCTGATAATCGCTGCTGATCGCAATATCTCGCATGACGCGCCCGCCGAGCGAACCAGTGCCGATGAGCTTGCCATCATCAAAAAGTCCCATGGTATAGTCAATGATCCCCGTAAAAGTCAGATCAAAGCCTTTCAGGAATTCGACAACTTTTGCTTTTTCTTCAGGATCGGTCAGGAATATTTCACGTTCGGTAATCATATTGAGGTCCTCCTATAGGAAATCGCAGCCATGCCGCACTTACAGAAATGCTGATTTCCTTTCAAAATCAGTGTTTCCATAGAAATAGTCTTTTGTTTCGTGCTCTCATTATAACATATGCATGCGTATATGTATAACTCTTTTAGATAAATTTATCTATTTTAGAGATGATAGATTCGGGGTTAGCCCATGAGCGTGCTGACCCTTGATTCCGTTTGCAAGTTTTCTTAAATGAGCAATTAGAAATGAGAAATGGATGCAGCGGCTTCGCCGCCGCATCCCGTTGAACCCATTTAACCCTGAACCTTAAACCCCAAGACAAAAAACGGTTACACCGCTAATTGCGATGTAACCGTTTCATGACTATGTTCAATTTCCGATCTTCTTTGCCATCCACTCCATGGCTTCGCCAAGGATGTAGAGGGAGCCGCAGATGATGACGACATCGCCATCTTTAGCTTCTTTCTGTGCCGCATCCAGTGCTTTCGTGACAGACGGCTCTGCCGTATGCACGGCTGCGATCTTCTGCTCATCGATCATGGCAGCGATCTCTTCCGGCTTTCTGGTGCGCGGTGTCGGTGCTTCCGTCAGGAAGACACGGTCACCCTTGCGGATGAGGAGCTGGATGACGGTCTCCGTATCCTTGTCCTGAAGAGAAGTGAAGACGAGGACACGGCGCTTGTCCGGGTACTGTTCTTCGATCGCTTCTTTCAGCGCTTCAGCGCCCGCCGGATTGTGTGCGCCGTCCATGACGAAGGGGATGCCTCCCAGATCATGGATTTCAAAGCGCCCCTTCCACTGGGCACGAGCGAGGCCTTCACGCAGATCGTTCTCATTGACTCTCTCGTCCTGCTTCATGATGAGCGTGAGCGCCATGGTCGCGACAGCGGCATTGACTGCCTGATGCGCGCCGACGAAAGGCACGAAGAGGAGACAGTTTTCGAGTTCCTTGGGCATGTCCTTGCGCTTGACGACGACGACCTGTCCATGACCGTACTTACTGCGGGTATCGATCTCAAAGTCTCTTCCATAGAAATAAAGGCGCGCTTTCTTATCATGCGCTTCTTTTTTCAGCTGCTTCAGCGGCACATGCTGGGCTGCGGTGACGACAGGGATGCCCTCTTTGATGATACCGGCCTTCTGATGTGCGATCTCCTCCAGATTCTTGCCGAGGTATTTCTCGTGGTCCATCGCTACATTCGTGATGACGGAAACGACCGGGATGATGACATTCGTAGAGTCATAGAGCCCGCCCATACCGACCTCCATGACAGCGTAGTCGACCTTCTGTTCTTTGAAATACCAGAACGCCATAGCCGTCAGGAGTTCAAATTCCGTCGGAGCTTCGACGCCGTCAGCGATGGCTTTTTCTGCGGCTTCGCGGACGACGGTCGCAGCCTTCGCGAAGTCTTCCTTCGGAATATCATGGCCTGCGATGTGGATGCGCTCGGTGTAATCGATGAGATGCGGGGAAATGTAGCGGCCGACTTTGAGTGTCGCATTTTCCAGCACACTGGTGATCATAGCCACCACGCTGCCCTTGCCGTTCGTACCGGTGACATGGATGACTTTGTAAGCCTTTTCCGGATGATCCAGACGTTCAAGGATGGCTTCGATGCGTTCGAGACCCGGCTTGATCCCGAAGGATGCCGCCGCTTCCAGATAGGCGATAGATTCTTCGTAATTCATGATTTCTCCTTACTATAGTTAGCTGCTCGCTGCAAGCAGCAGGCAGGTGGCGGATGCCCTCTGCCTGCTGCCCGCAGCCAACGGTCTTTTAGCCAAGCTTTTCCAGGAACTGCAGACGTTCGTCCAAAGACTTCATCTTTTCTTCAAAGGTCGCCAGCTTTTCCTTTTCCTTCGCTACGACAGCTTCCGGTGCTTTGGCGAGGAAGCCCTGATTGGAAAGTTTGCCGGACGTGCGGGCGATATCTTTGGCCAGAGCATCTTTCGCCTTCTGGATCTTTTCCTTTTCCTTCGCCGTGTCGATGAGGCCTTTGAGCTCGAGGTAGACTTCAAGACCTGTGACGACAGCCGCATTTGCATTTTCCGGCTTTGCCGCATCTGCTGAAAGGAGCTTCATGCCTTCGACATGACCGAGTTTTTCGAAGTATTCCTTATTATTTTCAAGGCAGGCTTTGAGGTCATCACGAAGGACAGCGATCTGGATATGGCAGGCTTTATTCGGGGTGACACCCGCTTCGGCACGCATGTTACGGACCGCCTTGATGCAGTCCATAATGCGATCGAACTGTTCTGCTTCGGTCGGGAAACGGAGCGCCTCGTCCGCCTTCGGCCACGGAGCTCTTGCCAGCGTTTCGCCTTCATGCGGCAGATGCTGCCAGAGGTGTTCCGTGATGAATGGCATGAACGGATGGAGCAGTGCCAGCATGCGGGTCAGGGTGTACACGAGGACATACTGGGTGACTTTTCTATCCGTATTGTGCTGGCCATAGAGACGGCCCTTCGCCGTTTCGATGTACCAGTCACAGAAATAGTTCCATGCAAAGTTGTAGATGCTGTCTGCCGCTTCACCGAGTTCATACTTGTCAAGGTTCGTGCCTACATAGTCTTCGGTGTAGGCGAGACGGTCGAGGATCCACTTGTCGGCCAGCGTCAGCTGTTCCTTGGTCGGGACGAAATCCTTGTCATAGTCATCCAGGTTCATCAGGGTGAACTTGCTCGCATTCCAGAGCTTGTTGGCGAAGTTTCTATTTCCTTCGACACGTTCATAGTAGAAGCGCATATCATTGCCCGGAGTGTTGCCGGTCACCAGGGTGAAGCGGAGCGCATCTGCGCCGTACTTTTCGATGACTTCAAGAGGATCGATGCCGTTGCCGAGGGATTTGGACATCTTTCGGCCCTGAGAGTCGCGGACAAGGCCGTGGATGAAGACGTATTTGAATGGGATCTCCTTCATGAATTCCATGGACATGAACATCATGCGGGCTACCCAGAAGAAGATGATGTCGTAGCCGGTGACCATGGTGGAGGTCGGATACCACTGCTTCAGCGTCGGTGTCTGATCCGGCCAGCCCATCGTGGAGAATGGCCAAAGTGCGGAGGAGAACCAGGTATCAAGGACGTCCGGATCCTGATGGATATGCTGGCTGTGACACTTCGGGCATTCTGTGAGGTCGGTGCGGGATGCAGAGACAGCGCCGCAGTCATCGCAGTACCAGACCGGGATACGATGCCCCCACCAAAGCTGGCGGGAAATGCACCAGTCATGGATGTTCGACAGCCACTGGATATATGTTTTCGAGAAACGTTCCGGGACGAACTTGGTCTTACCGGAGGTGACAGCTTCCATAGCAGGACCGGCAAGCGGTTTCATCTTGACGAACCACTGCTTGGTGGTCATCGGTTCGACGACGGTCTTGCAGCGGGAGCAGTGACCGACCGCATGCTTTGTTTCTTCGATCTTGACGAGAAGACCGGCTTCCTTGAGATCAGCAATGATGGCTTTTCTCGCTTCGTAGCGATCCATGCCGACATACTTGCCTGCCTTTTCATTCATCGTGCCATCTTTGTTCATGATGACGATGGTCTCGAGCTGATGTCTCTGTCCGACCTCAAAGTCATTCGGGTCATGCGCCGGTGTGATCTTTACGCAGCCGGTACCATAAGCCATATCAACGTATTCATCGGCAATGATCGGGATTTCACGGCCGGTGCCGGGAAGTGCGACCTTCTTGCCGACGAGATCCTTGTAGCGTTCATCTTCCGGATTCACAGCGACAGCGGTATCGCCCGGGATGGTTTCCGGACGGGTGGTCGCGATCTGGATGTATTTTCCCTCTTCGCCAGCGATCGGGTAATTGAAGTACCAGAGATGTCCGACTTCATCTTCATGTTCGACTTCGATGTCGGAGAGTGCTGTCTGGCAGCGCGGGCACCAGTTCGTGATGCGGAAGCCCTGATAGATCAGGCCTTTTTCATAGAGGGAAACGAAAACCTCACGAACGGCACGCGCACAGATATCATCCATGGTGAAGCGTTCACGGGACCAGTCGCAGGAAGAGCCGAGGCGGCGGATCTGCAAACCGATGCGGTTGCCGAATTTTTCCTTCCACTGCCATACACGTTCCAGGAATTTTTCACGGCCGAGGTCATATTTATTGAGACCCTCTTCAGCGATCTGCTTTTCGACCTTGACCTGCGTTGCGATGCCGGCATGATCTTTGCCCGGCAGCCACAGGACATTGTAGCCCTGCATTCTCTTGTAACGGATCAGGATATCCTGCAGGGTATTGTCGAGCGCATGCCCCATGTGCAGCTGGCCGGTGACATTTGGCGGCGGCAGCACGATGCTGTACGGTTCTTTTTCAGGATCTGCTTCATCATGGAATACACCATGATCTTCCCAGAAGTTATACCATTTCTGTTCGATCTGACTGGGATCGTATTTTCCCAGATCTTTCATGTCTTCTGCCATATCTTTCACTCCTACAATAAAAAAATCTCCTTCATCCACATAGGACGAAAGAGTGCTTCCGCGGTACCACCTAAATAATCAGTAACTGATCGCTCATTCGCGCGTAACGTGCGCCGCGGACAGATCTCGCTGTCAGCTCCGGGGTGACCCGCTGTTTCCTTCCTGCCGCCTTTCCAGCCCCGGCGGCTCTCTGTGAGAAATTTCCCAGCTTCTTCCCATCTTTGCTTGTACATATACGTTAGTATGATAGCAGGATTTAAAGCAAAATGCAAGAGGAAAATGGGAAAGGTTGGCGGGTTCAAGGTTAGCCTCTGGGGCGTACTGCCCTTTGATTCCGTTTGAAATCTTCGCTTGAATGAGAAATTAGAAATGAGAAATCCGAAATGGTGGTGCGGCGCATAAAATAATGAAGCGCCGCGGAATTTTGATAGTGCTTCGCGCTGTCGTCATCCCGAGCGTAGCC
>JAJWRZ010000122.1:0-6193 GCA_021633965.1 Dialister sp. | reverse complement strand
AAAGTAAAAAGGGGCTGTGAAGAAATGGGGATTCATTTCTTCACAGCCCCTTTTTCTTATGGCAGCACTTATTTCAGCATGGCCTTCCATTCTTCGGGGTAATCGCCGCGGTATTCGACGACTTCCTCGAGCGGCTTTCTGGGCATCGGCTTGACTTCCTTGTCGGTGTAGCCGAAAGCGATGGCAGCGACCATCTCCCCTTCTTCGCCGAGCCATTCCTTCAGCTCATCGTAAGCGAAGAAGACATTGCAGGTCCAGAGACTGCCGATGTCATGCGCCGTCGCTTCGAGGCACATGTTCTGGATCGCTGCGCTGATGGACTGGATGTCAGCGAGCTCCATCATGTACTTGTCGCTGGGGTAGGACTTGCGGTAGTCATTGCCCTTGGTATTGATGACAAAGACGATGACCGGCGCCTGTTCGAGCACGCGCGCGGTGTAGATGGCAGACGGGATGAATTTCTCATAGCCCTTGCTGAAAATGGCCGTCTCGTCGCCCTTGCGGTTTCTCATAATGCCTTCCTTCAGGCGTTTGACCATGGCTTTGCGTTCTTGTCCGCGGATGACGATGAATTTCCACGGCTGAGCATTCTTTTCGGATGGCGCCCAAAGTCCGGCAGTCAGGATCTCATCCAGATCTTCCTGCGGGATCGGCTTCTGCAGGAAATGACGGATGCTTCTTCTTTTGACGATTTCTTCTATCACTCTGTGGTTCTCCTCTATCTATGATAAAACAACATAGAATTTATTATATGTTGTTCACAGAAAGAAATCAAGAAGAAAGTAGACCGGAAGTCGAGAAAGGGGGCATCAGGTTGAGCGGGTTCAGGGTTCAGGGTTCAAGGTTCAAGGTTCAGGGCTCTCGTGGCGGCTTTGCCGCAGTATAAATAATGGCGATGCCAGAAAGTGGGATTCAAGTCCCCAGTCATCAGTCACTGATACTGCCCGATCGCCTGCTGCATTTTTTCAGCGCTGTCCATGAGGTGATCGGCTTTCTCTATGAGCGCATCCATGCGGGGGTCTTTGTCTTCGGTGACCGTTGCGCCGCTGGCAAGGATACCGGCAGACAGATTTCCACCCGAGATTTTGACATAGCTGTCGCCGATGAGGCCGGAAGTGGCGATGGAGAATGCTGCGTCTCTGGGGATCATGGCTTTCTGATTGATTTCCAGATGAAGGACGGCCCTGCCTTCTTCGATGGTGATGGCTTTCAGCCGCCCGACCTTGACGCCGGCGTGGAGCACGGAAGCCCCCGGCGTGATGCCCTGCGCATCATCAAAGACAGCATAGACGGGAAAGGTGGTCGGGAAGAGGCGCTCCATCGGATGCAGAAGGAGGGCAGCGATGCCGATCGCAAGGAAGAGGAGAAGGGCGGTCATGCCGATCTTGGTTTCTTTGGTCATGATGGAAATCCTTTTTGGCGAAATAGTCAGGCTGGCGAGGGTGAGACCTTGGGGTGTGCCGTCCCTTGATTACGTTTGAAAGCCTCGATTGAATGAGAAATTAGAAATGAGAAATGCGAAATGGTGGTGCGGCGCATAAAAACAGGGAAGCGCCGCGGAGGTTTGAAACTAGCGGTTTTCTCGTATCGCAAACCTAATCCCTAGCTACCAGTCACTAGTCACTCCTGATTCCTAATCCCTAGCCACTTATCACTAAAGGTTCAGCGGGTTCAATGGGTTCAGGTGGCGGCTTCGCCGCGTACATATGGGGCGATGCCCGAAAGTCTCTTGGGGAGCGGGTTTCCCGTTTGGGTTTCCTGTCATCGACTACCTGAACGCGAATGAAAAAGATTTCTCGCTGGCGCTCGAAATGACGATACAAGAGAGTCCCTAGTCCCTAATCCCTAATCCCTAATCCCTAATCCCTAGCCACTAGCTACCAGTCACCAGTCACTTTTCTTCATTATACCCTCTTTCTTCTTCTTATGCTAAAATAGGATGGAATGGCAAAAGAATTTTTGCCATTTGGTATAATCGTTTCGGCCCGGGACAGTGTCTGTTCACGGGTCAGGTGAATTCTATATCGTCAGAGATATAGAAAGCGCAGCATAGAAATTGAATGAGACATAAGAAATGCGAGAGGAAGGAGCGGCGCAAAGGAATGGATAAAGCGCCGTTTTGTGAAAACGGGCAAGTGACCGGGTGTCTCAGCCGCTCCTCATTCGCAGGCTCTCAAAGCCTTCTATGCGGCCAACGAAAGAAGGATGCATATGGCAAACATGTACATGAATGATTCGTATTCAGCGGTCCGTCAGGCGGATGGCAAGGTGCTCGGGCGGGTGCGCAATATGGTGAAGAGTGCGACGCCGCAGGCGGGGGTGAAGGATTTCCGTTTCTTCGTGGATCCTGTCTCGCCGGTGCCGAGAGGTTTCGAGGATGGAGAGAAATTCGGCTTCACGGGCTTCATGAGCCGTATCGGATTCGGATACAATTCATTTGCCGATGAGGAGTCGGCGCTGGCAAATCTGGAGTCCGTTTTCGGGGATTGCTTCGTGTCGTTTACACCGTCACTCCGCAATAACAGGTACTTTGTGCTGGATGATATGGTGAAGGAGCAGGGGACGCCCTTCATGGAGGAGGACCGGAATTATTATCCGGTGCCGGCTTTCGGCACGGAGGAGGTGCCGGTCTTTGATGGGGATATCAATAAGTTCTGTCATCATCTGCTGACGGATCGGCCGCTGCCGGGGCTGTCGAAGCGTTACTGGAATAATGATGTGTCGCCTCGTCTCATTGTGGCGGCGACGCGCAATTATGAGAATAAGATCGGGCCGTGGGTGGTCTTTGCGCCGCTGTATGATGAGGCCTTCGATTCCCGCGTGATCGGGGAGGGCGGAGCGTATTTCCGTGTGAAGAACCGCGGCCAGCTGGGGTATGCGGTGGTGGACGGACAGAATTCGGAGCTGTCCTCGCACATCCTTCGCTGTGCGGAGAGCCCGCTCTGGTTCGTACCGGAGGTATTTCTGGCGGATCTCAGGCTGAATCTGAAGCCGGTGCCGCGGGATGCAGACCTCTTGAAGGACTGCGGGGTCGCGGTGAATCCTTTCGCGGATGTGATGGATGAGGAGGAGCCGGGCCGTGACGCGCGTGAGCAGATGACGCAGAAGGCGCTCGATGATCTGGTGCAGAGCCTTGGCATCGGCGGTACGAGTGAAGAGGCGTATGCCCCGAGAAGAAATCGGCGGGATCCCCGTCTCTCCCACGAGGCCGAGGCGATAGAGAAGGCGCCTGCCTTTGAGGAAATGCATCAGGAGCCGGCAGCGCCGGCGAAAGAGCTGCCGAAGCCGTTCACGGAGGGAGATCTCCTCGCCCGCCTGAAGGAGGCGGCGGAAAATGACGGACTCCTCTATGCAGAGAAGGATCTGTTCCATTTCCATATCTCCATGAAGTCGTCCCGCCTGGTCATCCTCGCCGGGAAAAGCGGGATCGGCAAATCCGGGCTGGTGCGTCTCTACGGGCGTGCGCTGGGGCTTCCCGAGTCGCAGGTGCGTTTCCTGCCGGTCCGTCCGTCATGGATGGATGACGGGGATGTCCTGGGCTATGTGGATATGAAGAATATGGTGTACCGCAGTGCGGATACGGGGCTCGCCGAGCTTCTGATCGATGCGGCGGCGCATCCGGAGAAGCAGTACATCGTCTGCTTCGATGAGATGAATCTGGCGCGTGTGGAGCATTATTTCGCACAGTTCATTTCCGTGCTGGAGAAAGAGGATCATCCGATGATCCGTCTGTACAATCCATCGCTCGCCCCGCGCCTCTACAACAGTGAGAAGTATCCGCCGGAGATCCCGGTGGGGAGGAATGTGCTCTTCACGGGGACGGTGAATGTGGATGAGTCCACCTGCCATTTCTCGGATAAGATCCTCGATCGTGCAAATGTGATCACGCTCAGCCAGTGCCATTTCCGTGACCTGCTGAAGCTTTCGCCGAAAGAGAGAAAGGTGTACAAGGAGATCACGGCCGAGGAGTATGATGATTTCCGCGTGAAGGAGGGCATGGGCCTCAATGATAAGGAGCTCGAGCTGCTGGATGCGCTGAATGATGCCTTCACGAAGAGCGGTATGCCATATGGCATCGGCTTCCGCGTGGCGCAGCAGATGGGACGCTATCTGGAGAATATTCCCGAGGAGGCGGGGATCAGCCGCGGAGAAGGGCTCGATGCCCAGCTCGTGCAGCGCGTCTTCACGAAGCTTCGCGGCTCTGCCGATCAGCTGTCCGCCCTTCTTTCTCTCTCGGACAAAAATACGGCGGAGGGGCTGCTGCCGGCTATCCTTGTACGCTTCAAGGCGCTCTCGGATTTTCAGGGATCACAGGCCGTGCTGAAACGGAAAGCCGGGGAGCTGAAGCTCTATGACTACACCATGTAAGCTGCCATTCAGCGTGGCACTCGGCAAGCGGGAGGCGATGCGCTCCTTCACCCGCTTTACCACGCACCCGGAGGAGCTCAAGGAGGCGCCGCCTGCGTGGCGCTTCACGGAGAATCAGGATCTCTACCTGCGCTTTGAGGCACCGATGGATTTCCGCTTCACCATGGATGGGCTCGACATCGTGACGCTTCCCGGCGAGGACCGCTATGACGGAGAGACCTGGGTGCGCCCGCGGCGCGCTTGGGATACGCTCCTCTTTAAGGGAGAGGATTTTCCCTTAGTCCCTGGCTACTATGTCCTGACTGTCACCGGGCGCGGCGAGACGTGGTACAGCCTTCTGGAGATCACGCCCCGCTACATGGGCAAGCAGAGCTGGCAGGATATGGGCGAGGAGCTCTTGGAGGAGATCAAGCATCTGTCCTTCGATTTCATGAAAAAGAGCATCCACATGTCGCGTACGCTGGATATCAATCCCGACCTTCTGCTGCGTTTCTATACCATCAGCGACAATTCCCGCATGGTGCTTCATGTGCTTGGCGAGCTTGCCCGCACGGCGAATGGCCGCCTCGTGCGCCGGAAGAAGCCGGCCCGCACCGCCGGCGTCTCTCCGGCGGCATCGCACATCCCGCCCCAGTCCCTGCGCCCTTCGGCCGGGCAGCATCTGCTCTATACGGAGATCACCTACGACGTCGCGGAGAACCGTTTCGCCAAAGCCATCCTGCTTCGCCTCGCGAAGAATCTGCGGGATTTCGTCAGTGAGGTCGATGGCTTCATCGCGCGCCTCGATGCCAGATGTCAGGCGCTCCTGCCGTACACGCAGAATCAGGAGTACAGAAGAGGCGAGGCGGCGCTCGTCAAATTCCGCGACTATCGGAAACAGGCGCTCGCCATCCTTCGAGACATCGAGCGCGTCACCCGCGCGGCATGGTTCGAAGAAGCCGGCAGCCGGATGCCGCCCCTCATCCCGATGACCGTTCTCTGTGATCCGCGCTACTCGCTCCTCTACCACCTCCATCGGCATCTGGAGACACCTGCCGACAGCTACTCTGTCGCTGATTTTTACCAGTTCCAGTGGAAACGGACGGATAAGCTCTACGAGCTATGGGGATTTCTCCAATTCATCAAAGCGCTCTCCTCGCTGGGCTGGGAGATGGAGGAGGGCATGTCCGTCATCAGGGAGGACGGTCGCTACCGTCTCTCCTCGTTGGAGTCTGGCGCCGTCATCAGCATGAAGAAGGGCGAGGAGGAGATCCGCCTCACCTACGATGGCATCATCCCCGCTGCGTCTGCCGATACAGACCGCATGACTGCGCCGCTTTATACCAATAATGCCCACCGCCAGCCCGATCTTCGTATGGACTGCTATAGAGGGGAGATGTACTGCGGCTCTCTGGTCGTCGACTTCAAGTACCGCGACATGCTCTTCCTATGGAACGATGAAAACCGCGGCGAGGGCCTGCGCCGCCAGTTCAACGGCTACCGCGATATGAATACAAAATTCTACCGGGACATGGACGAGGCCAGCTCCCTCCGCGACAGCCGGCCTGTCAAGGAGGTCTGGGCGGTCTTTCCCAGAGAAGTCCCCGGCAGCAGCGATGAGGACTACAGCCTGAGATTCATCCCCCTCTCACCGGGCAGCGAAAGCCGTCTCCCCCAGCTTTTGGAAGACTATCTGAAATCATTGGGGCTGGGCGGCGACTAGTGGCTGGTGACTGCTTACTACCTTCGGGCATCGCCGTTTACAAAAATCGGCGCAAAGCGCCGCACCTCTTAGCCTTCCCCCTTGGGGAAGGGGGACCGCGTCAGCGGTGGATAGGGTGCTTTC
>JAJWRZ010000121.1:0-6211 GCA_021633965.1 Dialister sp. | reverse complement strand
GAGAATACCATCTTCTAAAAAAAGGCGGCGAAGCCGCCACGAGAGCCCTGAACCAAATGAAAGCAAAGTAAAAAGGGGCTGTGAAGAAATGAGGATTCATTTCTTCACAGCCCCTTTTTATTTCGATGAAATGGGAATCCCATCCCTTGTCAGGCGAACATGAAGAGGAATCCGGTCATGATGCCGGCGATGAGAGTGAGGGACGGGTAGATGTGTTCATAGTTTTCACGGGAGAAGACGGAGTGGTGCGTATGGACGAGCGTCTTTCCGTGTGCTTTGTGATGGACGCTCTCCGGTGTCATTTCAGATAGACGGAGAGAGAGCGCGCGCATGAAAGCCCGGGTCTCTTCCATGAGATGACGAAGCAGGGAAGGATTTGGGACGAAGTTGATTTCCTTGGCCATCGCCAAAAGAGAGCTTTCGATGGAAGAAATGAGACGCGCTTCGCGATCCCCCGTGACGCAGGCTTTTTCAATGGCAGCGTAGCGCTGGAACATCGTTTCCACATGTGCTTTCGTCAGCTTTTCTACATAGCAGCCAAGAAGCAGGTAGGACCCGTTCAGATCATGCTCGAGGGCGAGCATTTTGAGCGCAGAGGGCAGGGAAGAGAGCGTGCTGGAAAGACCTTTCAGGATCGCATCAGTGCAGCCGAAGCCGCTCTTGTGGTGACGGATCATGCAGCGAGCAATGTAGAGACGGTACAGGGTATACTCAAAGGAGAGAGACTGTATTGCATCCTGTTCTGCCAGAGACAATTCTTTCTGTCCTGCAAGGACGGCGCGCTCGATATCATTTACCAGCGAGCCGGTGGAAGCTTTACTGTATGTTTTCATCGCATAGTCTAAAAGCCGTGAGCCTTCATATTCCAAGTAGTCCAGATTGTTCATGGCGGATCCTCCCTCATCACAACAGGGAATGCTTTGCATGATTTCATTATAGAAGAACCTATAAATGATAGCCAATTAAAAATATTTATGATGATTTACAGTCTATCCTTTGCATCTTACAGGCGATAAGCTGCATCTTGCGGAGGGGAATGGAGGGCTTTCCCGTCATTTTGCCGCCATGGTACTTGCTTTTCCCCGGTGCCTCTAGCCAAAATCTTTGCCATCCTGTACTATAAAGAGAAATGCAGGAGGGACTATGACACCGAAAAGAATCTCAATCACCATGAAAATACAGATGACCAGAGACGGCCGCCTCTCCGCGGCGATAGAAGAAGACCGCCGGCGTGAAGTGATCACCTCATACTCACAACTGCTCTGCGGCGCCTTTGACATCGCGGGCGAGCATGAAGCAGAAGTCATAGAGACGATGGCGCGGCTCGCGACCGGACACACCAAGGATGAGCTCAAGAAAATGGCAGAGGATGCCTGCCATGGCGGATCATCAGTATGACCGCCGATTACTAAGGAGACGATCATGGAAATATTTACGATCAAAAAATCGGAGGAGGGCAAGCGCTTAGACCAGTTTCTGATGGAGAAGAAGCACTGGCCGCGCGCTTTTTTCATGAAAGCCCTTCGCACGAAGAAGATCAAAGTGAATGGCCGGAAGGAAGAGGCTGCCTACCGGCTCGCTGCCGGTGACGAAGTCCGCTCCTTTGTGCTGGAGAAGACCGATGCGGTGCGCCCCGTCCGCATTCTTTACGAAGATGAGAATCTTCTTGTTGTCTACAAGCCTTCGGGCGTTTTGACGCTAGACGTCACGGGGAAAGAAAAGGATACCATGCTCTCGCGCGTTTCTGCTGCCCTCATGCAGCAGGGAGGCAAGGCTGCTCACCCCGTGCATCGCATCGATTTCAATACAGAAGGGCTTCTTCTTTTTGCCAAGACAGAAGAAATCCGTGACCTCCTTGGCTGTCTCATCCGTGATCGCAAGATCAGCAAGTCCTATCTCGCCGTCGTCCTTGGGAAGATCGAGCCGGGACGCGGGACGCTCACCCACCAGATTTTCAAAGACGCGAAAAAGAATCAGGTATTCGTCACAGACGAACCCGTGAAGGGCTCGAAGACGGCCATCACGGAGTACGAACGCCTTGCGTATCAGGGCGGTCTTTCCCTCGTGAAGTGCCACCTCATCACCGGCCGTACCCATCAGATCCGCAGCCAGATGGCACATGTCGGGCATCCGCTTTTGGGCGATGACAAGTACGGTGTGAAGACGACGAACCGCAGCTACAAGGAAAAACGCCAGCTTCTCTGCTCGGCGGAGATCTCCTGCAACTTCGGGAAAGAGGCCGGGCCCCTCTCCTACCTCGCCGGAACCCGGTGGAGCGTGGGGGACGTGGGATTTGTGAAGAAATATTTCGGGGGACAGTGATGGGCATTTCTCTCTGATTGATTCTTACGGCACACTTTAAAATAAATATATGGTAACGCACAAGACGGATGAATTGTGGATAGATTCATCCGCTTTTTTCATGCTATGATACAAGCAGAACGAAATGTATCTTATCCGCATGAGCGTATCATAGCAGGATGCCTATGCGGTAATGCAGAGAGTGTATGGTAAAGGACAGAGAGGTGGAGATCATGGAAAAATTATACGAAGCATTCCTGGATAACTGGGAAAAGCACGCACCGGATTTTTTACTCTTCTTATGGGGGGCAGGGATCTTCAAGCTCCCTGGCAGCGGAAACGAGCCTTTCGGCATGGAGTAAGCAAAAAGCCCGATGAAAGACAGGGGATCTTTCATCGGGCTTTTTTTATGGGAGAGGCCTTTTGCCATACCGTTCCCTAAAAAGGTGAGAACCGGATCGCCTTGGGAAATCAAAATGAGTTGAGAGTTGAGAGTTTAGAAAAGGAGTTTGGGCGATCCAGCTCTCTGTATATAGGATAACAAATGGACGGGACAGATGATGTCAATGTGGAATTTTTTTTGAAAATTTTTTCAAAAAAATTGGGGGGAAGGAGCCAAGGGACAGGTCCGGCGGGGGTGGTGCGGCGTTTTTTTCTACGGCTTTAGTCTCTCACCTTCACATACTCCTCCCCGTCCTCTTCGATGACGGCTTTCCCGCCCGTGAGGTCTGTCAGGAATTTGAGATGCGTCTTCGCTTCTTCGGGGAGGGTGAGGAAGGTCACCTGCACTTCGTCTGTGAAGGCACGGTCCAGGACGCGGATATCCTTGTCTTTGATGTAATTTTCAAAGCCGCCGACTGCGGTGTAGGGGAGGGTCACGGTATAGCGGGCATACGGCGTATAGGTGACGATGGGCGCCGCCTTCACGGCATCAGAGAGTGCGCCGCTGTAGGCCCTTGTGAGGCCGCCTGCACCGAGCTTGATGCCGCCGAAGTAGCGGGTGACGACCGCGAGTACATTCGTGAGCTTTCGCATCTGGAGCACATGGAGCATGGGGTGTCCCGCCGTGCCCTGCGGCTCGCCGTCATCGCCTGATTTCTCAAGTATGCGCTCTGTACCGATGCGCCATGCGTAGCAGTTGTGCGTGGCGTCCTTGTATTTCTTTCTGAGATCAGCGAGCGCCTGCTGTGCTTCCTCTTCCGAGTTGACAGGCAGGATGTGCGTGATAAAGATCGATTTCTTGATTTCCATGTCCTGCCGATAGAGCTCGGCCGGCGCAGTGTAAGGGATAAGCATGATGGGTCCTCGTAGGTGTAAATGGTCAGGGATGGCATCGGAGATCAAAATGATACCGGCTCTATTGTACCAAAAAACGACCCGGGCACCAAATGCTTCACAAAAAAACGATAGCGGAGAGCTATCGTTGAAAGGGTTCAGGGTTCAGGGTTCGAGGTTCGAGGTTCGAGGTTCAAGGTTCAGGGTTCAGGGTTCAGGGTTCAGGGTTCAGGGTTCAAGGTTCGAGGTTCAGGGTTCAAGGTTCAAGGTTCAACGGGTTCAGGTGGCGCTTCGCCGCATTTTAGATGACGGTATTCCCGTATCGTCAGCCTTCCCCCTCGAGGGGAAGGTGCCCCGAAGGGGCGGATAGGGCACTGGCGGCAGGAAAGACAGATGAAAAAAGCAGAGAGATGCACGGCATATGTGGGGAAAGCGTGAGTCCCTCACGAATGACAAAGATTTCTCGCTTCGCTTGCAATGACGATATGGGGGAAGAGACCTTGCGAAGGGTCAGCGTTTTTACATGACTGTTGTGTAGCCCCTTGAAGAAGGGGCGCGCCGAAGGCGGAGGATAGATCTGCCCCGAAGGGGCAGCCTTCTACGTGATGGAATGAAAGAAAATGTGAGATCGCCCGTTCTCTCGTTTCGTCATCCCGAGCGGAGCCGAGGGTCTTTTACGTTGTAGCAGTACTCTGTACTTATGAGGTAATGATAAAATCGCCTAGGTACTTCGGCTGCTCCTCATCTGGCGCTCGTCGCTTGACCGTTGTGCAAGGAAGATTTCTCGCTTCGCTCGAAATGACAATACAAGGAGTCTGATGTCTCTTAGTCTCTTGTCACTCCCGCGCCTTAGGCCCCTGCGACGAGAGCCCGCCAGCCTTTGTGTTCAAGGCGGTAGAGCAGGACGGTCGCGCAGGAAGCACGGATGATCTGATCGAGGAGGAGCGCACACCAGCAGCCGATGAGGCCAAGATCCAGGACATAGAGGAAGAAGGCGGTCATGAGCGGACGCAGGAAGGTGATGGAGAGGAAAGAGTAGCCGGCCACCTGTGCAGCCTTGCCCGATCCGCGCAGGATGCCTGCGGAGAGGATCGCGTGCGCTTCCGGGAAGCTCACGACTGCGACGAAGATCATGATGACAGAGGCGATCTCCAGCGAGGAGGTATCATCCGAGTACAGTGCGAAAATGTCAGATCGGAAGAAGAAGATCGCCGCGCATACGATGGCCGAGAGGATGAGACTCCACTTGATGCCGCATCGCTTGTAGCCGTGCCAGTCCTCCTCACTGCCCTTGCCGCAGGACTGCCCAGCCATGACCATGCTCGCCTTGCCGAAGCCCATGATGAAGTCATAATATACGTCACAGATGTTCATGCAGATGCTGTGTACGGCGAAGGGGATCGTGCCGAGCCCCGCCGCCATGCGTCCGAAGAGTACCATGCCCACGCGCTCACTGCCCTGCTCCGAAAGGATGCTGAGAAGGATCGGCATGATGCGGTGGAAATACGCGCGGTCGGGAAGGTAGCTTCCGCCGCTGAAGAACGATTCATTTTTCAGGATCCATGCAGTCCATGTGAGGGTGAAGATCGTACTTACCAGCGTACCGATGGCTGCGCCCGTCACGCCGAGGGAGGGGATCGGGCCGAAGCCGAAGATCAGGAGTGCATTCAGCGCAAGGTTCACCACATTGCCGCAGACATTCGTCTTCATGATGACGCTTGTGCGTCCATAGCCCAGCTGCACCGCCTGCAGGATGAGCGTGAGCGAGGTCACGTAGACGGCGGCAAGCGCGATGGGGCCATACGCCATGGCTTCTGCCATGTATTCGTCATTGGCGCCCATGAGGTAGAAGATGTCATCCAGAAAAATGTAGAAAAGGATGTGCAGAAGCCCCATGAAGATCGCGCAGAGCGTGAGCGACTTCTTCATGATATCCGCCGTGCCTATCGTGTCGCCGGCGCCCGCTTTTTTTGAAACGAGCAGTGTCACCGAGGAGGCGAGAGAGCGGGAGAAGCAGAGCAGGATGAGACGCGGCTGCATGAAGATGCTGACTGCTGCGATGGACAAAGCTCCCAGCGCGCCGACCATGATGAGGTCGGTCGAAGCGAGGAGGATCATGAAGAGCCCTTCCAGTGCGGCAGGAAGGGCGATCTTGAAGTAGTTTCTGTCGTAGGTATGCATGAGAGTTCCTGTGGGATTCTTTGGAGTAAAAACCTTTTTGATTAAAAATTCTTTTATATTCTATATAAAGAAACGGCGAAAAGCAAGGGAAAGAGCGTAAAAAATTGCTTAGGTGCGCCGAACTTTAAAAATTCAAGTGGGATCAGTGGCTAGTGACTAAGAATTAGCAGCTGGGGATGAGGGATTAGACTAGGAGACATCAGGCGCCAGACATCTGACTTCTATCCTCCCGCCTTCGGGCATTGCCCTTTATAATAATCGACGCGAAGCGTCGCTCCGACTAAGGGGCTGTGAAGAAATGAATCCTCATTTCTTCACAGCCCCTTTTTACTTTGCTTTCATTTGGTTCAGGGTTCAGGGTTCAAGGTTCAGGGGTGAGGTGGCGGCTTCGCCGCCTTTTTTAGAGGATGGTATTCTCGTATCGCAGCCTTCCCCTCTAGGGGAAGGTGCCCCG
>JAJWRZ010000120.1:0-6221 GCA_021633965.1 Dialister sp. | reverse complement strand
TCAGTGGGTTCAACGGGTTCAACGGGTTCAACGGGGGCGGTGCGGCGCATAAAAATAAAGAAGCGCCGCGGAGTTTTAGAATATATGGTATTTACGAAAGATGAGAAACCTGTGAACCTTTTGAACCTTTTGAACCTTTTGAACCTTTTGAACCTCTTAACCTATGAGGATTCATATAAAGGGTAGAAGTTATTTTCTGCTTTCATCCTTCAAGGTTGTGATGGCGGCTTCGCCGCGAATATATATGGGGTGATACCTGCTTGAGACGTTAGACTTGAAGACTAAGAGACTTGAGATGTCAGATGTCTGACCCCTAATCCCTAGCTACTAGTCACTAGCTACTAGCTACCAGTCACTAGTCATCCCCAAGCAGTCCATACCATGCCTGTCCGAGCGCGATGCCGCCATCGCCCGGCGGGACTTTTTCATTGGTATACACAGAAAATCCGCGCTTTTGAAGCGCTTCCCGCGCACGGGCGAGGAGAAGCTGATTCGAAAAACAGCCGCCAGAAAGAAGGATGCGCGGCAGGCCGAAGTGCTCCGCCGAGGAGAGGATCATCTCGGCGATGGCCTCGTGAAAGGCGAGCGCCTTTTCTTCTATTGTACCATGGGACGCCAGCAGCGAGGCAAGGAGCGTGCATCCGTCCCACAGGAGACGCCCATCCTGCTCTTTCCCTTCCCAAAAAATCTTCGGAGCGTGCGCCGCTGCCATCGCGGCGGCTTCCAGCGCCATGGGACACTCGCCTTTGAAATGATTCTCCTCGCCAAGCCCCAGCAGCGCCGCCGCCGCATCGAAGAGACGGCCCATGGAGGAGCTTTTTATCGTATTCACGTGATGAGAGAGTGCGGCGCGGATGAGAGGCGCGCGCGGATCCTTCGACGGAAGGCCCGCTGCTGTCAGATAAGAGAGCGCACTCTTCCACGCCTGTTTCATAGAGGCATCGCCTCCGATCATGGAAATCGGCGCAAGGTGTCCCACGCGCTGCATGGACGTCCCCTCGCAGAGAAGGATCTCGCCGCCCCAGACGGTGCCGTCCTCCCCATAGCCTGTGCCGTCAAAGACGAAGGCAAGGGACTTTCCTTGCAGATGATGCTCCGCCATGACAGAGAGCGCATGGGCGTGATGATGCTGGACGGTATAAAAGGGAAGCCCCCGCTCTCTAGCTGTTTTTTCTCCCAAAAGGCGGGACAGGTAGGCAGGATGCAGATCCGAAATGACCGCTTGCGGCGAAAGCCCCAAGAGCTCCTCCCAGTCCTGCTCTGTTTCCAGAAAAAACGCCTGCGAGCGTTCATTTTGGATGTCGCATGGCACCTCGGCGGGATACAGCGAGCCGCCGCCCGCGAGGGCAAAGCCCGGCGCCATGTCCGCCCCGGTCGCAAGGACCATGCCGGATGGCGCGTCTCTCACCACCGGTTCCGGGAGAAATCCGCGCGTCCTTCGTAGGATCTGCGCTTCCCTTCCCTGCAGCTGCATGACGCTGTCATCGGCGGGGCGCAGGATCTCCCTGTCATAGAAGAAAAGCCCTGCGATGTCTTCCTCTGCTTCGTAGTACGCCTGCGCCTCCTCGTCTCTGAAGATCATCGGCTCGCCGCTTTGGTTCGCACTTGTGACGATGAGCGGCGCATCGACGCCCTCCGCCAGTTGGCTGTAGAATCCGGTCGAAGGAAGGCAAAGCCCCAGCCGCGGCACGCGAGATGCCACGGCTGGAAGGGCCTTCCGTCTCGGCGAGGCAAGCAGGATCGGGCGCACCGGCGAGGTGAGCATTTCGATCTCTTTCTCCGAAAGCATCGCCCACGCCTTCGCCATGTCGATGTCTTTCATCATCAGTGCGAACGGCTTCCCGCTGCGGTGCTTCATGCGGCGAAGACGGCCCGCCGTCTCTTTCCTGTCCCCGCGGCAGACGAGCTGGTAGCCGCCCATGGCCTTCACCAGAAGGATCGCGCCCTCTTTCGCAAGACGGATCGCTTCTGCCATCGCCGCCTCTTTCTCAAACCGTCTCTCCCTCGTCCATCCCTTCAGCTGCGGACCGCAGTGCGCGCACGCAATGCTTTCCGCATGACAGCGGCGGTCCGAAAGGCTTTTGTACTCTTTCTCGCAGTCCTTGCAGAGAGGGAAATCCTTCATGGTCGTCCGCTCGCGGTCATAGGGAAGCGCCTCGATCATCGTATAGCGCGGCCCACAGGCGGTGCAGGACGTGTAGGGGTAGCCATAGTGATGGTCCTTGGGATCTTTCATATCTGCTTGGCAGTCTTCGCAGATGCCAAGATCCGCCGGAAAGAGCGGTGCGCGCGCCGCTCCGCCGCTTACGATCGCGCGGAAATCCGGCAAAGGCGCATGGGCGATCTCCTCCACACGCATTTCCGCGACCTCCACAGGAGGCCTCGCCGCCCGTATATCCTCCATGAAAGAAAGGAGAGCCTCGCGGCTCCCCTGTGCAATGATGGTGACGACGCCGCCTTCATTCCTGACGGTGCCTGTGATATGATGCGCCCCTGCCAGACGGCAAATGAGCGGACGGAAGCCCACGCCCTGCACACGGCCAAGGGCAGTGATGCGATAGGTCAACATGGCAGGCTCCTTTCAGAAATAAAAGATTCGCGGGTTCAACGGGTTCTATGGGTTCTATGGGTTCTATGGGTTCTATGGGGAAGGTGGCGGCTTCGCCGCAAATATATATGGGGCGATGCCCGAAGGCCGGCAGATAGCAGGTTTCCCGTTTGAGTTTTTCAAACATCATCCACCTGACCGCAAATGACAAAGATTCGAGGGCTTCGCTCGAAATGACGATACGAGAAGAGCGGTGTCTCACATTGGTTTTCATGCCGCCGCGTGGATCCATCCTGCGCCTTTGGCGCGGCCCCTCTACAGGGGCCTGCTCAGTTGGGGTAAAATTCCTAATCCCCAGCCACTCATCCCCAGCTACTAGTCACCAGTCACTAGTCACCAGTCCCCTTCTCGCAGATCCACTTCGCGGCCTCTTCATACCCTTCTCCGGTCTTTCCGCTGACCTTGAAGACGGGCGCATTCTTATTCAGATGGCGGATGCCTTTCATGAAGAACTCTTCATCGAAGTCTAGATAGGGCATGAGGTCGACCTTGTTCAAGAGGATCATATCTGCTTTTTCAAAAGCGAGCGGATACTTGTACGGCTTGTCGCTGCCGTCTGCCACGCTGACGATGAGGAGCTTCATGTGCTCGCCGATATCCAGCTCGGCAGGGCAGACGAGATTTCCGACATTTTCGATGAAGAGGATGCCCGGCGCATCGAAATCCATGGTGTGCACCGCATTATGCACGAGCGGTGCATCCAGATGGCAGGCGCCGAAGGTATTGATCTGCGCCGCCTTCACATGCTGCTTTCTGAGGCGCTCGGTATCGATGTCGGACTCGATATCCCCCTCGATGACATAGACCTTGCGCGCGATGTACTTCATGAGCTGCTCGAGCGAGGTGGTCTTGCCCGTTCCCGGTGCGCCCATGACATTCACGGCGAAAATATTCCGCTCCGTCAGGTAATGTCTGACATGCTCGGCAATGTGATTGTTATGGGCGTAGATATTCTCCATCACGCCAGCTTTGACCATATGCATGGGGTATCTCCTTTTTCTTACTATGCAACTGGCAGGTAAATAGACTGCCGTAGAAGGTTCAATGGGTTCAAGAGGTTCAACGGGTTTCTCCACTTCGTGAAAACAACGTACTCTCTCAAATCCAATATAAAACTTCGCGGCGCTTTATTTTGCGCCGTACCTTCCCCGTTGAACCTGCAGAACCTACTGAACCCGTTTCAAATTTCCAAGTCCACGCTCTCTATATAAAACTCTTTCCCGATCTCTGTCGGGGACCCATCGCCGCCGCAGCGGGGACAGGTGAAAGAGAAGCGCTTGCGTTCAAAAAGAGCGCCGCATTGGTCGCAGCGCATCTTCGGCTTGATATCTTGGATGGTCAGCACCGCGCCGTCGCACAGGGTGCCTTCGGAAATCACATCGAAGTACATCTGGATGGACTCTCCGATGAATCCCGAGTCTTCTCCCACGACAAGATGGATCGCTTTCACCAGACCGCCCTTTTCACGGGCGGTCTTTTCTGCGATGCGGACGATTTCCAGTGTCACCGGGTACTCATGCATGGGGCTCATCCTTCTTTACAGCCGAACGCGGACGGGCGGGACGCACCGGTGCTTTCCCGGTGAGCGTCAACACGAGGGCTTTGTCCTCGCCTTCCTCCCACTCTTCCTTCATCGCAAGGCACTTCGCCGGACAGTTCTCTGCACATACGCCGCACGCCACGCATTTCTCGCGGTCGATCGTCCACTTCCGCGTCTTCCGGTCGATCGTGATCGCCTGCATCGGGCAGCTGTGCTCACAGCGTCCGCAGAAGAGGCATTTCTCGATGGTATTCTTCACATGATGCGGATTCTCCGACTGCGGCACATCCTTTGCCGGTTCTGTGGCAGGGACTGCCTTCGGTGGTTCTGCGGCAGGCTTTGCCGCTTCCACCGGTTTTGCCGCCGGACGGGCGGGACGCACCGGCGCTTTCCCGGTGAGCGTCAGCACGAGGGCTTTGTCCTCGCCTTCCTCCCACTCTTCCTTCATCGCAAGGCACTTCGCCGGACAATTCTCTGCGCATACGCCGCATGCCACGCATTTCTCGCGGTCGATCGTCCACTTCCGCGTCTTCCGATCGATCGTGATCGCCTGCATCGGACAGCTGTGCTCACAGCGTCCGCAGAAGAGACAATTCTCGATGGTATTCTTCACATGATGCGGATTCTCCGACTGCGGGACATCCTTTGCCGGTTCCGAGGCAGGGACTGCTTTCGGTGCTTCTGCGGCAGGCTTTGCAGCTTCTGCCGGTTTTGCCGCCGGACGGGCGGGCCGCACCGGAGCCTTTCCGGTGAGCGTCAGCACGAGGGCTTTGTCCTCGCCTTCCTCCCACTCTTCCTTCATCGCAAGGCACTTCGCCGGACAATTCTCTGCGCATACGCCGCATGCCACGCATTTCTCGCGGTCGATCGTCCACTTCCGCGTCTTCCGATCGATCGTGATCGCCTGCATCGGACAGCTGTGCTCACAGCGTCCGCAGAAGAGGCATTTCTCGATGTCATTCTTCACATGATGCGGATTCTCCGACTGCGGCACGTCTTCTTTCGGCGCAGGAACCGGCTTCGGCTGAGGCGCAGGAGCCGGCGGCGCTGGGCGCACGCGCGGGCGGCGGGTCAGGACCTTGCCCTGATAGGTGGTGACAGCGGCTTTATTTTCTCCTTCTCCCCATGTATCTGCAAGGGAAAGGCACTTCGCCGGACAGTCAAGCGCACAGGCGCCGCAGGTGATGCACTTGTTCCGATCGATCGTCCATGTACGGTTTCTGCGGTCGATCGTGATAGCGTCCACCGGACAGGTCTTTTCGCACTTGCCGCAGAAGAGGCATTTCTCGATGGTATTCTTCACGTGATTGTCAGCCACAGCCGCTTCCGCAGCAGCTGGCAGCTGCGCCTCTCCCATGACGGGACGCGGCTCCTGTCTTCTTCGGAGCTTTGCGACACCGTGAACGGTGATTTCTGTCCGATTGCCCAGGTAGCAGCCGAGCGAGAGACACTTTCTCGGGCAGTTGTCGATACAGGTACCGCAGTTCACACAGGCTTCCAGATCGATGCGCCATGTACGGTTCGCACGGTCGACGGTGATGGCGCCCGCCGGACAGTTTCTTTCACACATGCCGCAGAAAACGCACTTCATCACATTATTGACGATATGGCTTCGATCATCCATCGCGAGCATAGCTGCATTCTGCGCGGCGACAGTCTTCTTGACTTCGCTGACGCCCTCCTTCTTGACGGCGGTCAGAATGATCTCCGTCTTTGTAAGGCCCGGCATCGCATAGTGCGGATCCATGGAGAGGCACTTCTTCGGGCATGCCTCCACACACGCGCCGCACTGGATGCAGGAGAAGGGATCGATCCTCCACTCGCCTGTCTTTCTATCGACAGTGAGTGCGCCGGAGGGACAGCTTCTTTCGCACATGCCGCAGAGAATGCACTGGCTGACGTCATTCACCACGCGCCCGCGGACGCCTTGACAGAAGGTCTTCGGTGCCAGCGGATACTCCGAGGTCACAGGAGGCTTGAATAAATTCGCCACGGCCTGTTTGATATATACCAGGTAACTCATAATTGCCTCCTTTGGATGGGTGACTGGGGACTGGGGATTGGGGATTGGGT
>JAJWRZ010000119.1:0-6236 GCA_021633965.1 Dialister sp. | reverse complement strand
AGGGGCGGATAGGGCAGACATGGTATGAAAGACAGATGGTAGTATAGGAGAAAGAAGGGGCGCATTTGTGCTGCTAACGAAAGCACCCTATCCACCGCTGACGCGATCCCCCTTCCCCAAGGGGGAAGGCTAAGAGGTGCAACGCTTTGCGCCGATTTTTGTAAACGGCGATGCCCGAAGACTGGAGGATAGAAGTCAGGTGTCTGATGTCTCTCAGTCTCCCAGTCTAATCCCCAATCCCTAGTACTTATCCCTACGGGTTCAGGTGGCGGCTTCGCCGCCCTTTAGATGACGGTATTCCCGTATCGCAGCCTTCCCCTCGAGGGGAAGGTGCCCCGTAGGGGCGGATAGGGCACTAGCGGTATGAAAGAGAGTGGGAAGGAGCGTCTCAAGCAGGCGATTTATGAAAGTACCCGAATGGCGCAGTATACATAGTGGCGATACCCGAAAGCAGCATGCAAGTCACTGATGCACGCTGACCACGCCGACGGCAGCGATGATGAGTGCCATCCCGAGAAGCTCAAAGGATCCGAAGTCCTGCCCGAAGACGGCAAAGGCGAGAAGAATGGATGAGAGCGGCTCCAGGGCTGCGATGATGCTGGCGTCTGCCGGAGAAATATACTTCGTGCTTCCGAGATAGAGGACGAAGGAACAGATCGTACCCACGATGACCACGAAAAGGAAGGCCAGACTGACAGAAAGATCCACCGCACCGGTGAAGGGGAAGAGCCCCATGAAGGGCAGGAAGGAAAGCCCTGCGATGACCATGCCCCATCCCACGACGATGGGCGCGCCGTACCTCTTGATCATGCCGACCGGCTCTACCGTATAGAGCGCGCATGCCACGGCGGCCAGAAGTCCCCAGAAGAGAGCCTTTTCAGACAGCGCGAGACTGCCAAAATTTCCATGTGTCGCGATGAACACGGTCCCCACGAAGGCAAAGACCGTGCAGAAAATTTCCACCAGGTGCGGCAGCCGCCGCTCCGAAAGGCAGTACCAGAAGATGATGAGGATCGGCATCAGATACTCTAGGACCGTTGCCGTCGGCGCATTGCTGTACTTGATGGCCGCAAAATATCCGTACTGCGTCCAGATCATTCCCAGCATACCGAAGACCAGGATCCGGATCCGGTCTTTTTTATTTTGCCAGATCGACCAGATGCCTGTTTGTCCCGTCAATGAAAAAATAAAAAGGAGCAGCACACCGGCCGACAGCAGCCGGCAGAAGGTCAGCCACTCCGGGGAGATGTCGCGGTTCACGAGCAGGTACTGCCCCGCGATCCCGCTCGCCCCCCAGCAAAGCGCGCCCATCGCGCACTGCAGGATGCCTTTGATTCGAGTATTCAATATGTCCTCCGAGGGGGAAATAGGGTAAAGAAAATAGGTTCTATGGGTTCTACGGGTTCTACGGGTTTAGCGAGGAATACAGCAGTCTGACATCTGACATCTGACAGTCTGACGTCTCCTAGTCTCCCAGTCTCTAGTCTCCTAGTCACTAGTCACCAGTCACTCCTAATCCCTAATCCCTAGTCCCCAGTCACTAGTCACCAACTATTTCAGATCCCTGTAATTCACGACCTTCACGGCTTTATCCGCGATCATCCGTCTCACCTTCGGCGAGACGATCGCCTGCATCTCCGCTTCGAAGTCATGCTCCCAGTCGCAGGCGGGAATGAGCTTTTCATTATCCGTGCCGGGATGCATCATGACCTCCGTCGTGCCGGGGCGCAGCTCCTTCAGGATATGCAGGAAATGCCCTTCATGCACCGCTTCGCCTGCCACGATGCCCTCGAAATGATCCGGCACGCGGAAATGACGGCGCTTCGCCTTCCAGAGGGAGAGCTCCGACAGCGTGAAGAGCCCGAGGCGGCCGATGAGCTGCCCCATACCGGCAAAGGCCGTGAAGAGCGGCGTCCGGGAGACACGCACGGCGTCAAGATGCAGCGACGCGGCGACATCGAGCGAGATATCGATCACCCCCGGCAGCATGTGCATGTGCTGGTGACTGTCGACATGCGTCAGGGGAAGACCGGTTTTCTCCATTTTCGCAGCCTGCGCCATGAGCTCACGCCGTACATCCCCCATGGCGATCTGCCCCTTGAGAAAATGCTTCACAAATTCGACGTGGTTATCCAGAAAGACACCCTCTTTGGTCACGAGCGAGGGAATATCCTTCGCTTCGCATACAGGAAATCCGTTCACGAGCGTCAGATGGACGCCGACGCCCAGCTCGGGGTGACATCTGGCCACCTCGACGGCATCATCAAAGGCCTTGCCGCCCGGCATGAGCGTCGCAGAGCGCAGACAGCCGTCCTCCACGCAGCGCTTGACGGCCTGATCGATAAGAACATGCCGGCCAAAGTCGTCGGCATTGACAAGAAGTTGATAGTTTGGCATAAGAGTCCTTTATAAATATGAGTTCAGGGTTCAGGGTTCAGGGTTGTGGTGGCGGCTTCGCCGCAGTATAAATAGTAACGATGCCTGAAGGTCTCTTGCTGGCAGGCTTCCCGTTTGGGGTCTCCTGCCATCGACCGCCTGACTGCGGATGACAAAGATTTCTCGCTTCGCTCAAAATGAAGATACGGGAGTCTAATGTCTACCAGTCACCAGTCACTAGTCACTAGTCACTAGTCACTAGTCACTAGTCACTAGTCACTAGTAGACTACCCGATTATACCATTTTCACGCAAGAAAAACCCTCGAAGCGCTCACTCCGGGGGTTTCGTGTATGTCAGATTCAGAGCATATCCTTGCGCCACAGAATGAAGGTGACGACAAGGGTCAAAAGGATACCGATCAGGATGACGCCGACAAAGCCGAAGGGCGACTCCTCGAAGGGGACAGGGACATTGATGCCCCAGAGGCTGTAGATCAAGGTCGGGATCGCCAGGATAATGGTGACAGACGTCAGGAATTTCATGATCTGCGAAAGACGGTTCGAGATGATGGAGGAGAAAGAGTCCATCATACTCATCAGAATGTTGGTATAGATTTCCGCCATTTCGAGTGCCTGCTTATTTTCGATGATGACATCTTCCAGCAGGTCTTCATCTTCTTCGTACATTTTGAGGAGCGAGTGCAGCGGGCTGTTTCGAAGCCGCATCAAGCGCTCCATCACGTTTTCATTCGCATGCAGGGCGAAGTTGAAGTACGTCAGAGATTTCTGCAGCTCGAGCATGCGGAAGAGCTCCTTGTTCTGCAAAGACTTTCTGACCTGCGTCTCGATGACATCGGTCTGCTTATAGATCTGCTGCAGGAAATACAGGAAGGAAGAAGAGGCTTGCGAAAGGATCTGAAAAAGGAAGCGCGTCTTCTTGTATGTCTGGAAAGAGGTGAACGAGTTATTCAGGAATTTCTGAATGACTGTATTCGGTTCCAGACAGACGGTGATGAAGTACTGGCGCGTGATGAAGATACCGAGCGGCAGGGCATCATAGGCATCCGTCTCAAGGACGACCGGGGTATTCACGACGACAAAGATATAGTCGTCTTCGAGTTCGACGTGAGAGCGTTCTTCTCTATCGAGGGCGGTCTGGAGGGAATCAACGGGAATGCCCGTCAGTTCATTGATCCTGACCAGCTCCTCCAATGTCGGTGCCGCGGCATTGATCCAGGACCCTTTTTCCAGCTGTTCGAGCGGAACGGCGGACAGAACATGATTTTCATTGTGTTTGTATGCCTGTATCATGGCGACCCCCCCTCTCTCCGGAAGCATCCGGTGACCGATCCTTGCTGCCCACGGTCTGCTGTGGGCTATCCTTACTAAATATAGTCAGAAAATCTTCCCCTGTCAATGAGAATCAATGGCAATCGGCAAATTTTACGTGGAATTGACGGGGAATAGCGGACTCAGAGAATGAGCGGCGGGGAAGTAGGAGCGTCGCTCCGCCTAAGCCTTCCCCATCGGGGAAGGGGGACCGCGTCAGCGGTGGATAGGGTGCTTTCGTAAACAGCGTACTTGAGACGCTTTCCCCCCACTCTCTTTCATGCCGCCTGTGCCCTATCCGCCCCTTCGGGGCACCTTCCCCTCGAGGGGAAGGCCGACGATACGGGAATACCGTCAGCCAAAATGGCGGCGAAGCCGCCACCGGAACCCGTTGAACCCTTAGAACCTTCTGAACCCGCTGAACCCCATAGCTTGAAAGCAGGGATGAGTGATTTCGAGTAGCTGGTGACTACTTACCACTTTCGGGCATCGCCCTTTATAAAAATCGACGCGAAGCTATGCATAAAAATTCTTGCAAACGCTGATTCTGCGATTGAATCAGCGTTTCCTTAATACAGCACCGGTATCCAGTACGCTTCATTTCCTGCGATGCGTTCATCGCTGAAGCGGGAGTAGAGCGCAGAGGGCGTATCGCCCAGCATGAAGCAGGAGAGGGTCACATAGCCTTCCATGATGCCGACATCCGTTTTCGTGATGATCTTCTGCTGCGGGACGCAGCGCTGTACGAGATTCGAATCACTGTCACGTGCCACCACATAGTCATCGCTGTCTATTTTCTTCCGGTAGATCCGCTCCCCGCGGCCATTGATGATCTCGATCCCGCGCCCTTCACGGCCCCAGATGGGCTTTCGGATCCAAAGAGAATCCTCGGGCATATCTCCGAGCTTAAAATCACGCTGGAAATAACTCTCCGGAAGGTAGGTGCGGATGATCTCCTTCTCCTTCTCCGTGAAGAAGGCGGGGCTCTTTTCCATCAGCGCATAGATGAGCGCCTGAAAACCCTTCGACTGCATGATGAGCGACTCCGGCGGATTCATCATATGGAATTTTCCCGCCTTGTACCCATCCATCAAAAGCTCTCCCAGAGAGGACGCATCCTGATCCGCCGTCTCTTCGATGAGGATCTCCATCGGATGCATGCGATAGAGGAAGGAGACAGTCCGCCCGTCAGGAAGCGCGAGGCTTCCGTCCTCCATCACCGCCAGATGGTAGAAGGACTCGAAGACGATGGTGTCTCGGAGCGAGGGATCGATCGCATCCTGCATCGCCTGCATGAGGAAGCGCGTCGTCCCGAGGTCCTCCACGTAGTCATCGAAGCACGAAAACAGCACCGGATGCGCGAGCAGCTCCTCGCGGCTCTTTCCGCCTGTGCAGCGAAGGAAAATATCCTTCATCCAGCTCCGCAAGCGATCCCACTCGCCTTCATTCGGATCCTCTTTGAAGAAATACCGCGCCGCGACACCATTCGCATAGTAGGCCTCGATCTCCGCACATGGCGTGTCCGCATTGATCTCCACCATCTGGATCCGCCCCGACTGATCCATCACGTAGTCAAAGCGCGAGAGCCAGCTCGGAAGATCCTTCATCGCATTGCCTTCGTGAAGGTACCTTCGCATCTTCTTCGGGATCTCCATCTCATCGAAAAATTCATCGCTCTGCGACTGAAAACGCCGGACGGCCTTTGCGAAGATCGCATAGAGCGCCGCGCTCACCCGCCGGAGGAGATCCGCCTGTTTCTTCTCGATCACGAGCGGCAGATGCGTCGGATAGCGGAAGGGATAGCCCGGATACTCGACATAGGGAAATATCGTCCGATCGATGTCATCCATGTACGTTTTTTCCATCAGGAGGCACCTCCGCTTCTCACGCCCGCGCCGCCAAAGCCGGTCTTGCCGCCGGCCGGCGCACTGACAGAGGTCTTGCCCGAAGACGGCTGCCCCTGCTTCACCGCCGTCCCCGCCGCCGTCCCTGCGGCCGTCCCCGGCTGCTGGGTCTGCGTGTACGCCGGACGCTTGTCATTTAATACATTGCCCGTATTCCTGTCATAATGCCCCTGATAGCCGCCGATGCCATGAAAGAGGAAATAGCTCATCAGCATCATCGGAAGGAGCGAGGACATCCCGGAAACGTAGTTCAGGTTATCATTCTCGTCACGGCGGAATGTGACCTCGTCCCCATTATCATACTTCGCCGTCTCTGTGCCATCCTCATTCTTGATGAGATGGTACGTGCGGCCATTCTCATCCGTCAGCGCCTCCCCCTTCGGCGCCTCCTGTCCGCAGCCCGCCAGCATGAGCGGCGCACTGACTGCCGTAAAAGCCGCAAGGATCGCAGCCGTCTTCGAACTGATATGGATCATGATGGATCCTCCTTCTTTGGGTACAATCATTTATTTATATTATAGCATAAAAATAGCACGCCTCAGCCAGCTTCGCCGATCTGCCAAGCGCTGCCGCCGCCCCTTTGATCCCACGCAAAAAAGAGCCGTGATCTCTCACGACTCTTTCTC
>JAJWRZ010000118.1:0-6270 GCA_021633965.1 Dialister sp. | reverse complement strand
GCAATAGTTTTAGAATAATAAAACCCACTCCGAAAAAACGAAGTGGGTTTGAAAGTCGCCGCTCACCGCAGTCGCCAGGTGACCTCGATCGGCTTATTGATATAATTCCTCGTATCCATCAGCACGCCATTCACCACCGCAGTCGCCCAGCCTTCGCCGAGCTGGAGCACCCAGGCACCGGACGGATGAGAGGCGAGAAATTCTTTCACCGGCGTTTTACCGCGCGTGAAATACTGGCAAGTCCCTACGGCATAGCGGCTGAGGTAGGAGGCCGCGACGGATGTGGCCTGCGGATTGTCACACTGGGCGAGGGCCTGGCGGCAGAGATCCTGATAAGCCTCTTCCCATGTCCTGCCTTCGGCGAGGGCGATGGCACGGACGAAGCTGTCCTGACTCCCACGGTTTACGGGACTGGGATTTCTGAAAAGAAATGTCTTGCCCGCAGCGACATCGATGCTTTCCAGCGGAGGAAGGCGGCGGACGCTCTTCTCGTAGAGCCATGGGGCGGAGGGGCGCGGCGCGGATGCGACGTCCGGCGAGATCTCCCACGCTTCGAGCAGTTTTTCGCTGCTACAGTCCCAGGTGTCATAGATGAGACCGTCCCGCGCGCAGGTGACGTGCCACCAGACACGGAGGACGTAGTTTCCTTTCGGATGCTGCCGGATAAATTCTCCTGCGGTCAAGTCTGCCGCGCTGGCTTCGTCCTCGGTATGGGCGTGCGCCTGGGCAGACTTATACACGTAGCGGGCGCCGATTTCCTTCAGATATTTGCGAAAGACAAGCGGATAGTCCGGCATGGCGTGCAGGGAAAGGCCGGTCTGGCACAGCCCGGCGAAGGTGTCTTTCCAAGAAATCCCTGTGCCGCCGGCGATGGCCCGAAAGACGCAGTCGTCGCAGTTCTTCCCCTGCGGATTCACATTCTGCATTTTCCAATTCGTTTTTTCTTTTCTCGTTCGATACATTGCAATCCCTCCCTTGCGTATAGTATAGCACGCAGGTTAGACATAAAATGTCAATGTATGAAATGAGGGGATAAAAAAATTCACTGGTCATTATGAGAAATGCGAAAATGCCCTTTATAGGCAAAGGGCATTGGGGGCATCACAAAAGCGCAGCAAGCTTTCGTAAGTATCCATGGAGGCATTCCCTGCAATCTGGCACCAGCGCATTTCACGGTTCATATCGCTTACGCGATTAAACTTCGCTCTAGGGTTTGTCGTGGAGGCGAATCCTGCATGCGATCTTTCTTTGCTTGCTGCGTCTTTATGTATTTGTACTGCTTACACTTTCCAGCGGCTAGCACGCTTTCGGGTGGGAGGAGGAAAATCAGATCTGCCGTCCGCCTTCTCCGCTCTCCTTTCCTATAGGTATGTGCACGTAGGAGTGTGGAGGAGCTTTTGGCTCCCGGGAGGATTTTCCTCTCTCCATAAAATACTATCGTGGAAGTTTTGGACTTTACACGGTTTCGGATGAAAAAGATGAATGAGAAGAAAAGTTTGAAAGCAGGGATGAGTAACTGGGGATTAGGGATTAGACCAAGAGACTGGGAGACATCAAATATCAGACATCTAACTTCTATCCTCCGGCCTTCAGGCATCTCCCCATATATATTCGCGGCGAAGCCGCCACCTTCATTCCTAATTCCTCATTCCTAATTCCTCATTCAAACGAGGCTTTCAGACGCAATCAAGGGACAGCACATCCCACGGACTAACTCTGATCCCGGTCACTTATAAAAGAGGCGTCATGTAGAGCGGCAGATAGGTGATTCCATTCTCCTCTTTCAGATCCGCCGGATGGAGGACGTAGGGCGTGTGGAGCTCGCCGGGGAAGCGCTTGATGAATTTTTTGAGTGAAGTCAGCGTATAGTTTTTGCTGGACTTCACTTCGATGGGCGAGATGTTGTGCGCATTCGTGATCTTGCTCTTGGCTATGAGAAAATCAATTTCCATCCGCTCGTCTTTGTCTGTTTTGGATGGATTCGAGTAGAAATAGAGTTTGTGCCCGGCAGCACGGAGCATCTGGGCAGTCATGTTCTCTACGATCATGCCCAGGTTTACTTCGAGCTTATCGAAGAGGATTTTTTTATAGATTTCCTCACTGACGAGGCTGTTCTCGTCGAAGCTGTGGCTGATGAGGAGACCGGTATCTGCCATGTAGCATTTGAGTGTGAGCCTGTCCATATTGAGTTTCAGTCCAATGTCAGGTGCGGTGGTGTTATAGCAGGCATTGACAATCATGGCATCGGTCAGCCAGAAGAGGGCATCTTCGTAATTTCTGGCAGCAGCTCCTTTTTGCAGGGCCGAAAAGCGGAATTTCCTTTCGTGTCTGGCAAGCTGCGCAGGGATGTCATCGAAAATCTGCGTGACTTTCATTTCGCATCCCGCCGCGTGCTTGGCGATGTCTCCGCGATAGAGTGCGAGGATATCCCGCTTCACCTGATCTACTTTCGTGAAATCACGGCTTTCGACGTAGGCATTGACCGCCTGGGGCATGCCGCCGACGATCATGTACTGTCGGTAGTAATCCATGCCTTTGCGATGGAGCGCCTGCCCCAGGGGAGTCTTCTTCGCAAAGCAGCGGGCAGCGAGCGGCATGAATTGTTCATTTCCCAGCGCCCATAGGAACTCTTCAAAGTCCAGTGGAAACATCTGGAGATGTCGTTCTTCTGAAGGAATCAGAATGTCTTTCACATTCTTCCGGATGCTCATGAGAGAGCCCGTCTCGAGATAATCGTAGCGCCCATCCTGGACAAGGTACTTGATCGCGGAACGGGCTCGGGGACAGAGCTGGACTTCATCGAAGATGATCAGACTTTCCCTGGGATAAAGCTTCCTGTTGTAGTAGGTGGAAAGATAGAGAAACAGCGTATCCAGGTCATCCAGGTAGCGATCAAAAAGATCGGTCACATCTTTTGAGGCACGGTTGAAATCGATGAGAATGTAGCTCTTGTATTCGGCTTTGGCAAACTCTTCTGCCACGTAGCTTTTACCCACGCGGCGCGCCCCATCGATCAGGAGCGCCGTCTTTCCGCCTTCCTTCTTCCACGCCAGCAGCGCATCATATATCTTTCGTCTCATGGTTTCCTCCTTTGGGTAACTTTTCTGCTTCGATTATAGCATATTTTCCAAAATTTTATTTCTCATAAAATGCATGTTTTCCAAAGTTTTCAAGTGATGATTTTACATGTTTTCTCGATTTTTATTCCAGATAGTAAACAAGCCATGCTCATCGCAAGATTCTTCGACGCAGTCCTCAACTTTTCGCGTATGGCCATCGCACACACCGTTTCCGTCCGCTCTGGATGATAGTCCAGCCCTAATCCCTAGTCACCAGTCACTAGTCCCAGCCAAACAATAAAAAAAGAACCACGGCGCGTGCCGTGGTTCTTTGGCTATCAAGAGTCGATTTCTTTCTTTCTGGTGAGGCTGGCCTGCTCGAAGTGCATGCTTCTGGTGTGAATGGTATGTACCCAGCCTTTCTCATGGCGATCCTTCCACCCGAGGATGGTGACGGGGATCCAGGAGTACATAAAGACGGGGTAGATGAGCCAGTAGAGGTAGATCTTCCAAGGCACCTTGATCTGAAGGAGAACGATCAATGGGACGACAGACTGGATGAAGCCCAGGATCGCCCAGAACTGGTGCGGCACCAGCACATCGTTGTAGAGAATGACCGTAAAGCAGGGGTAGAACATATTGATGTAGGTCATCAGAAGGTAGAAGGTGGAGACGAGGAGGAAGTAGTTCTGCAGGAGCTGCATGATGCCGTCTAAGATGACGATGCTGTGACGTTTCCATCCTTCTTTCCAAAGGATCGGGATGTAGCGCTCGGAGCAGTCGAACTGGCCCTGCGCCCAGCGTTTTCTCTGGCGACAGGAGGCCATGAAGGAGAGTGGCTTCTCATCGTAAATGATGGCGTCATGTACCCAGCAGGTACGGATGCCGTGAGAGAGGCATTTCATGGCGAATTCCATGTCTTCGGTCAGGCAGTCACAGCCCCAGCCGTATTTCTTGACGATATCGGAAGCGATACACATGCCGGTGCCGCCAAGACAGGAGGAGAGACCCATATTGTACTTGCCGAGATGCCAGAGGTGGTTGATGGTCCAGAAGGCGATGGCGAAGGTACCGGAGACCCAGGTGTCGGTCGGATTCTTCGCGGAGAGGTAGCCCTGCAGGACTTTCTGTCCTTTGAGGAGACGATTGTTCATGACGGCAAGGAAATCCAGATGGACGAGGTTGTCGGAGTCGAAGACGCAGAAAGCGTCATATTTCTTATCCAGTGCAAAGATCTTCGGGAAGACCCAGTCCATGGCATAGCCTTTGCCGACGAGTTCCTTGTTTTCTCTTTCGAAGACGTGGGCGCCATGGGCGCGCGCGATGTCAGCGGTATTGTCGGTGCAGTTGTCTGCGATGACGAAGACGTCATAGAGTTCTTTCGGATATTTCAGGATACGAAGGTTGTCCAGCAGATCCCCCAGGACCATGGCTTCGTTGTGTGCCGGTATGACGATGGCGAAGCGGCTCTTCGGGGCGGCCAGATTTGTTTCTTTTCGATGCCACATGCCGAATAACGCGATCACCGTGTAGTAGATGGTAAAAATCCCAACGATGATCTGTATCGGAAACATGATTATATCGAGGTAGTGGTTCATTGTTCGATGTCCTCAGGTGCTCTTTTCTGTTTTCTTCTGATAGCTTTCCGTTTGCCTTTTCTGCGGTTGAGGTAGGTATTCATCATGCCGAAGAGGATGTAGGCAGCGCAGATGGCAGCCGCCCAGATCGGCCAGTAGAAGATGGTCGCGATGACGAAGAAGGCAAGGCAGATCAGCACCGCGGGCAGATGCAGCTGGTCTGCGCTTGCGCCTTTGTTATCCGGGTAGTGGATCTCACTCACCATGAGGAAGGCGAGCAGAAGGACCCAGAGGACGATGAGCCAGTTCCATACTTTCGCACCGGAGAGTACGTAAGCGGAAATGATGACGCCGGTCGTCGGGCAAGGCAGTCCTTCGAAGTAGCCATGAACGGATGTGACCTTCACATTGAAGCGTGCCAGACGGAAGGCACAGAAGGTACCGAGGAGGGCGCAGGGAATGATGCCCACCCAGCCCAGCTCATGGAGCTGGTAGGAATAAATGAGCGCACCGGCTGCGATGCCGAAGGAAATATCATCGGAGAGGGAGTCGAGCTCGACGCCCATGGGGCCGGCGGTGTGCAGCGCACGGGCGACTCTCCCGTCCAGCGCATCGGCCACCATCGCGATCAGTATGAAAATCGCTGCGAGGTCGCAGTGACCTTCGATAGACATCATTATGGATAAGCCGCCAAAGAATGCATTGGCAGCTGTGACTCCATTGGCAATCCAAGATTTATTCAACTTATTTCAGCCTCCCTACGACGGTCAGGCCGCCGCGTACTTTGTCGCCTTTTTTGACGCAGATCTCACAGTCTCCCGGGATGTAGAGCTCCGTGCAGGAGCCGAATTTGATCATGCCGTAGAGTTCGCCTTTTTTCAGGCTGTCTCCCAGATTTTTCCAGGAAACGACGCGTCGTGCCAGAATCCCCGCGATGAGGATGACCAGGATGGATCGGTTCTTGCCCGTGATCCCGATGGCGCCGCGTTCATTTTCAAAGCCCACCCCTTCCTCATACGCAGGCAGGAATTTGCCCTGTGTATAGGACTGGTAGGTGATCTTCCCTTCCATCGGGCTGCGGTTGCAGTGCACGTCGAAGATGGAAAGGAAAATGGTAATTTTATGACAGGTCTGTCCCAGAAACATATCTTCCTTCGCGTCGTGGCACACGTCCACGACGGTGCCGTCCGCCGGAGAGACGAGGACATCATCACCCGGAGTGATTTTATCATTTCTGGGAGGGCAGCGGAAGAAATAGGTGAAGTATACCGCAAGCACAAAGGGCACGACGGCGGCATAGTACCATTTCATCCAGAGTCCGACCACACCAAGAAGGAGTGCCACGATGATAAAAGGGTATCCTTCTGGCAGAATGATTGGTTTTTTCAGCATCACTGACTCCTAAATAAATATGTTGGGGTTAAGGGTTAGCCCGTGGGGCATGCTGCCCCTTGATTGTTTGCGAAAGAGGTTCAGCGGGTTCTGGAGGTTCTACGGGTTCAACGGGTTCAACGGGGAAGGTGCGGCGCATAAAAACATGGAAGCGCCGCGGAGTATTGAGACGAATTTAAAACGCGTCCCCCCCTTGGAGAAGGGGGCGGCCAAAGGCCGGGATAGACTGCCCCGAAGGGGCA
>JAJWRZ010000002.1:0-36741 GCA_021633965.1 Dialister sp. | reverse complement strand
GTTGTACCTTTTGGCGTATACTTTTGATCCGGTCACCTTGACACTGATCATGCTTGGGGTGCATGAAAATTTTTATAGAGACTTAAAACGAATGCCTTATTTGAAAAAATAAAAACAGGGTTTGAGAAAAATGATTTATCATTTTTCTCAAACCCTGTTTTCTATCATACGGTTTCACCAAGCTGAATCCTTCGGATGGCTTCTTTGGCAGCCCGCTGGGCTGCTTCTTTTTTATTCTTTCCGACGCTCTCGCCCATGACTTTGCCATTGATGTGGATTTCCATCCAGATGGTCTTGTCATGTGCCGGTCCTTCGTCCTTGGTGACAACATAGGAGATATTCACATCTCCGTGCTTCTGTACCATTTCCTGCAGGTCAGACTTGTAGTCATGGTCATAGTCTCCCTGATCGATAAGATCGAGGAATTTTTTCATGTGCCCCAAGATGAAGCGGGATGCTACCTCATAGTTATTATCGAGATAGATCGCACCGATGACAGCTTCGAAGGCATCGCCTAAGATCGAGATGCGGGTGCGGCCGCCGGACATTTCTTCTCCGCGGCCCAGACGCATGTAGTCGCCGACATGGAATTTCGCTGCGCATTCCGCACAGGAAGGCTTGCAGACAACGCTCGCCTTCGCTCGGGTCAGCTCCCCTTCCGGCCAGCTGGGGAAACGCAGAAAAAGGTATTCCCCGATGACCAGATCCAGGATGGCATCCCCTAAGAATTCCAGTCGTTCATTGTCATGAATGACTTCATTTTTATGTTCATTCGCATACGAGGTATGGGTGAGTGCTGTATTGAGAAGTTGTGCATTCTGCACGGGAATTTCATTTTCCGCAGCAAACTTTTCAATTTCTGACATACGGTCTCTTCTTCTCACTTCAGCATGTCTCATTCTTCATAGCGCCTCATAATGACAACGGCATTGTGTCCGCCAAAGCCGAAAGCATTGGACATGGTCACATCGACTTTGCGATCTTCCGGGCCTTCCGCCGCGTAGTGAAGATCACATTCCGGATCAGGAGTCTGAAGGTTCAGTGTCTGATGGACTTTGTTATTCATGATAGAGAGTACGCAGACGACAGCTTCGATCGCACCGGCAGCGCCCAGAAGATGGCCGGTCATGGACTTGGTGGAGTTCACTACGATGTCATAGGCATGCTGACCGAGGACTTCCTTGATCGCCTTGGTCTCATTCTTATCATTGAGACCGGTGGAGGTGCCGTGTGCATTGATGTAGTCGATATCTTCCGGAGAAATACCTGCATCCGCGATGGCATTCTTCATGCAGCGAGCTGCGAGTTCACCACCCGGACGCGGTGCTGTAATATGGTAGGCATCGCCATTCGTACCATAGCCGATGACCTCTGCATAAATGTGCGCGCCTCTCTTCTTTGCGTGTTCCAGTTCTTCAAGGATGAGGACGCCACTGCCTTCACCGAGTACGAAACCGTCACGACGGACATCAAAGGGGCAGGATGCTTCTTCCGGCGGGCATTCACGGGAAGAGAGCGCATGCATGGCAGCAAAACCAGCCATCGGTGTCTTTGCGACAGCCGCTTCGGTACCGCCGGCAAACATGACATCCGCATCGCCCCACTGGATCATGCGGGTCGCTCTGCCAAGGGCATTATTGCCGGAAGCGCAGGCGGTGACGTCAGTCAGGACCGGCCCCTGCAGACCGAAGGTGATGGAGACCATGCCGGAGGCCATGTTGGCGATCATCATCGGGACTGCGAATGGATTCACTTTTCCCGGACCGCGTTTTTCGATGCGTTCTACGGTATCTTCCATGGTCTTGATCCCGCCGATACCGGTACCGATGATGGTGCCGACGCGGTTCGGATCTTCTACGCTCATGTCGAGCTTCGCATCCTCGACCGCCATTTTTGCTGCCGCAACAGCAAACTGAGCATTTCTATCCATGTGACGGACGGTCTTCTTGTCACCCACATATTTGACGGGGTCGAAATCTTTGACTTCGCCAGCGATCTTGACAGGGAAATCCGTGGCATCAAATTCTGTGATCGGTGTTACACCGGATTTGCCCGACAAAAGGGCATTCCAAAATTCATCAACGCCGATACCGACGGGGGAAACCACACCCATGCCAGTCACTACTACTCTTCTTCTTTCCATAAAAAGGGCACCTCTCTTATAAATTTCTTTTAAACATTATTTATCGCGTGTTAGGTTTTTAAGCAAAAATTATAGGACTTGAAAAGGCATGGCTCCGCCTGTTTCAAATCCATCACGCATGGACAAGACCTCAAAAAAACGAACCACGACGGTCATTCGCTTTTTTGAAATATTCTCCTCCAAAGGAAGTCATATGGTGTGCCGGAGGGATACCCCTCCGGCTTCCAATATGATGTTGAAATGCGAATGCGCATTACATCTGGCTGTCGATGTAGTCTACAGCGTTCTTTACGGTCTTGATCTTTTCAGCAGCATCATCCGGGATTTCGATGTCGAATTCTTCTTCAAATGCCATGATCAGTTCAACGATATCCAGGGAATCAGCGCCGAGGTCATCGATGAAAGTGGAGTCGATGGTGACATCAGCTTCGCTAACGCCCAGCTGGTCAACAACGATCTTCTTTACTCTGTCAAAAGTGCTCATTACTCATTTCACCACCTTTCTCATAGAAGACAGACGTCTCCTTGTATTGTACCCTACTGATTATATTACATAACCATTCCGCCGTCCACCTTTAAAACCTGTCCGGTGATATAACTTGCATCATCGGAAGCGAGGAAGGCGACAGCTTTGGCGACGTCTTCGGCAAGACCCATGCGTCCGAGCGGGATGGCAGTCAGCATGGCTTCTTTATTCTTTTCCGGGATGGCGTCGGTCATGTCGGTCGCGATGAAGCCTGGTGCGACCGCATTGACGCGGATATTTCTGGCAGCCAGCTCCTTGGCGCAAGCCTTGGTGAGGCCGATGACGCCCGCTTTCGCTGCGGCGTAGTTCGCCTGACCGATATTGCCCATGATGCCGACTACGGATGCGATATTGATGATGGAGCCTTTCTTCTTTCTCATCATCATCTGTGCAGCAGCTTTGATGGTGAGGAAATCACTCTTGAGATCGGTCGAGAGTACGGCATCCCAGCTTTCTTCTTTCATGCGGATGAGAAGTCCGTCGCGGGTGATCCCTGCATTATTCACAAGGACATCCAGCTGACCGAATTCTTCCTTGATCGTTTTGAAAATGCGATCCACATCTTCTGCTTTGGAGACATCGCCCTGGATGGTGAAGGCTTTGCCGCCAGCGGCTTCGATTTCTCCCTTGACCGCTTCTGCGGCAGCCTGGCTGCCGGCATAGTTCAGTGCGACAGCATAGCCCTTCGCGGCCAGTGTAAGAGCGATGGCTCTGCCAATACCGCGGGAAGCCCCCGTGACGAGAGCGGTCTTTTCGATAGTTTCCATCATTATTCTCCCTTCAGTGCAGTCACGACTTCATCGATGGTGGCTACATCTTCTGCATGGTGGCAGGGTACGGAGCGGGCAATCTTCTTCATGAAGCCGGTAAGAACCGTGCCGGGGCCGGCTTCGACAGTCATATCGACACCGCCGGCGACCATATTCCGGATGGATTCTTCCCAGTGTACAGGATGTGCCGCCTGATCGACCAGATTCTTTCTGATCTCGTCCGCTTTGGTCTCTTCCTTGGCATTGACATTTGCTACGACCGGGATGGCGGTGTCATGGATATCGATCTTGTCAAGGACTTCCTTCAGTCGAAGAGCTGCCGGTTCCATCAGAGTGGAATGGAATGGCGCGCTGACCTTCAGCATGATGGCACGGCGAGCGCCTGCTTCCTTCAGTGCTTCGCAGGCTTTCTCAACAGCTGCTGTAGCACCCGCGATAACGACCTGTCCCGGGCAGTTGAAATTAACTGCCTGAACCGGAAGGTCTTCGGTGGAAACTTCGCCGCACACCTTCACGATGGTTTCCGGGGTGGAACCGATGACAGCTGCCATGCTGCCTTCTCCGAGCGGCACCGCTTCCTGCATGAAACGGCCACGCAGATGGACGGTATGCACGGCATCTGCGAAGGAGATCGCACCCGCTGCGACCAGCGCAGAGTATTCGCCAAGGCTGTGGCCTGCTGCGATATCCGGCGTGAGGCCGTGTTCCTTCAGCACCTGCCATACAGCGACACTGGCCGTCAGAATGGCCGGCTGGGTGAATTCGGTCTTCATCAGCTCTGTATCCGGGCCTTCGAACATCATTTTGGAAATCGAGAAGCCGAGCGTTTCATCCGCTTCTTTGATCAGGGCTTTGACAGAATCATAGTTTTCAAACAGATCCTGTACCATGCCCACCTTCTGAGATCCCTGTCCAGGGAACAGAAATGCAGTTTTCATCTTGTCACACTCCATATAAATACTAATTTATTGTTGGTTATTCGGAATCAGGTCTTGCCTTACATCCATCTCATGACATCGCAGCCCCATGTAAGACCGGCGCCGAAGCCAGTCAGGACAACGTAGTCGCCATGCTTCACGCGTCCGGCGCGGACGACTTCATCAAGCGCAATGCCGACGGAAGCTGCCGATGTATTGCCATAGCGGTTAACATTCACATACATATGATCCTGCGGCAGAGCCAGACGCTTTGCGATCGCCTGAATGATGCGATTATTTGCCTGATGGGCAATGAACATATTGATATCTTCCTTCGTGATGCCGGCGGCTTTCAAGGTCTTCAGCGTGGTCGCGCCCATGTGACGGACAGCAGCTTTGAATACTTCCGGCCCCTCCATATGGATATAGATACGGCCGGAGTCGATGGCGCGGTGGGTCACAAGTTCAGCGACGCCGCTCGCCGGGATATTCAGGATCTTGCCCAGGCTGCCGTCTGAGCCAAGATCCGAAGCCAGAAGACCATAGCCATCTTCGACCTTTCCGATGACAGCGGCCCCTGCCCCATCGCCGAAAAGGATGCAGGTGGAGCGGTCCTGCCAGTTCACGAGGCGGGAAAGGATTTCCGCACCGATGATCAGGATGTGCTTGTACATCCCGGCTTTCACCAGATTCGATGCCAGAGCTACTGCATAGATGTAGCCTGAGCAGCCGGCGGAAATATCCATCGCACCTGCATGCTTGCATCCGAGCTTATCCTGCACCATGCAGGCCGTGGATGGTACCACATAGTCAGGGGATGCCGTCGCTACAATGATGTAGTCGATATCGTCTGCGGTAAGGCCAGCCATTTCCAGTGCCGGAAGAGCAGCTTTCACGCAAAGATCGGAGGTCGTCTCCGACCGGGAAGCGATATGTCTGGTCTCGATGCCCGTGCGGGTGCGGATCCACTCATCACTGGTATCGACCATTCTTTCAAGGTCTGCATTGGAAAGGATCTTCTCCGGCGCATAATGTCCGGTACCCAGAATTCCTGCAGAACATAATTCACTCATATATATAATGTCCTTTCCGTTCGTTGAAAAGAATTTTTGGTGACTAGGGATTAGGGATTAGGGATTAGGGGTGACTGGTGACTAGTGACTTGTGACTGGTGACTTGAATACGACTTTCGGGCATCGCCTCATATATACTCGCGGCGAAGCCGCCACCTTCATTCCTAATTCCTCATTCCTAATTCCTAATTACTTTCCATCTGCTTCAGCGCATCCATCACGATCTCATCCAGATGCTCCTGACAAACGCCCATCGCCATATGGATGGCATTCTTGATCGCTTTCGCCTTCGAAGCGCCATGACAGATAATGAGGCCGCCTTTGATGCCCATGAGCGGCGCACCGCCGTATTCAGCATAGTCAAGAGGCTTTGCCATGTATTTCTTGAGTGCCGGCTTCAGGAGCAGCCCGCCGATCTTCGCGCGAAGTCCCCCCTGCATGACAGCATTCTTCAAAAGGGCAGCCACCAGTTTCCCGGCGCCTTCCCCAAATTTCAGGACTACATTCCCTGTAAATCCATCCGTGACGATGACATCAAATTCTCCCGTCATCACATCGCGGCCTTCCGCATTGCCCGCAAAAGGAATGACCTTCTGCGCGGAAAGCGCCTCATTCGCTTCCGTGACCAAAGGGCTCCCCTTCGTCGCCTCTTCCCCGATATTGAGAAGACCGATCTTCGGCTGCTGGATACCCGCGACCTTCGTCGCATAGATATAGCCCAGAAGAGCATTCTGGATATACGTCTCCAGCTTCGGCTGCGCACTCGCGCCGGAATCGATCAGGTACGTATAGCCGCCCTTCTGGTTAGGGATCGGCGTCAGGATGGCCGGACGCTCGATGCCCTTGATACGGCCGATGCCGAGAAGTCCTGCCGTAACGGCTGCCCCGGTCGATCCCGGAGCCACGAGAGCTCCGCACTCCCCCTCTCGCACAAGACGAGCGCCGACAGAGACAGACGCATCCTTCTTTTTGCGGTACGCCAGCCCAGGATGCTCTCCCATCTCGATCACTTCTGATGCATGATGGATCTCGATCAGAGGATTCTGATCCTCATGATGCTTCTCCAGGATGGGGCGGATCTTATCCTCATCTCCCACAAGAACGACAGGCACTTTGTATTCCTTGACCGCCTGAATGGCGCCAAGCACGATTTCCAGCGGTGCAAAATCCCCGCCCATCGCGTCAACAGCTATTTTTTTCACAGGACGCCTCCATTACTGCAGGATCTGCATAATAAATTTTGCGCGGTATACTTCTTTATCACCGTCAAAGAAACTGATATAGATATGTTTTTTATTTCCTCTGACCAATACGATCCGCCCTTTCACGACAAGCGCCGTGCCGGGCTTGACAGCGATCTTATATTTGATATTTCCGACCTGCGTCGAAGCAAAAGGCACACCGGCCAGCGACTCGGCGAATGCAGCAGCTGCACCATATAATTTTTCCGCAGCCACCACGCCGAGATTATCCGCCATCTCATCGCTGGTCTGAAAGAGACCCACGCCTTTGATACCGACATCCTTATCCAAGATCTGCAGCCCGCGCGCCTCCGGACTTCCTGCCACGAGGTGCTCCATACGGTCACGCATCTGCGGGATGCCAAGCGCCTGCCTGTCCAGACGGATCGTAGCTCTTGATACAGAAAATTTCTCTGCCAGATCTCCATCTGTCAGACATGGATGTTGGCGGAGCAGGCTCTGTATCGCATCGCGTCTTTGGGTTTTATCCATTTTGAAATTTCTGCTCATTTTTATCACCTGCTGATAATACTATATCACAAGCAGTCAAGGATTGCACGAAGAAATTGAATAAGCAAAGAGCCTTTCTTTGGGAGATATGCAGGAAATCATATTCCTTTCACATTCCTTAGATTTTCATCGATATCATGGGCAACTCACTGAATCCGTAGATTAAAGTTTCATTTGTTTTAGCGATTTTCAAAAGATACTTTGGAAAGCATCTCCCTGATGGGCTTCTTTCCGAATCAGGGAAACCGCCCACATTTACTGACTTTTTTCGCCTCAGGTTTTATCACCAGATGATAATTTAAACGCATTGCGTAATTCGTTTGCTAAAAATTCAGGATTGTTTAAAAACTTATCCATTGACTTATTTCATCTCATGGCATAAACTACAGTAAATACAGGATACTTCATGCTTGCTATTTTGTCAAACATATCTGTGATACCGTATAGTTATTTAAAAGTGAGATTTGTAGAATATTTTAGGAGAAAATCACATGAAATTACCAGCATTACACATTGGCAACCTGACCGCTACCGTACCGATCGTACAGGGAGGCATGGGCATCGGCGTCAGCCTCTCAGGCCTCGCAAGTGCCGTAGCCAATGAAGGCGGCGTAGGTGTCATCTCTGCTGCCAACGTAGGCTTCAATGAACCAGACTTCAAAACAAATACAGTAAATGCCAACCTTCGCGCACTGAAATCCGAACTGCTGAAAGCCAGAGAAAAAGCAAAAACCGGCATCATCGGCGTGAACATCATGTCCAAAGGCCATCACTATGAAGACTATGCCCGCTGCGCAGCAGAAAACGGTGCAGACATCATCTTCTCCGGCGCGGGACTTCCTGCCGATCTCCCCGCCTGCGTGGAAGGCACAGACACCAAGATCGCCCCGATCATCGGCTCCCCGAAAGCAGCCCGCGTCATCCTGAAGCTGTGGGAACGCCACCATCACCGTACCGCCGACATGGTCGTCATCGAAGGCCCGAAAGCCGGCGGACATCTCGGCTACACCAGAGAACAGGTGAAAGAGCACGAGAGCGACGGCTACGAGAAGGAAATCAAAGAAATCCTTGCCGTTGTCAAAGAGTTTGAAGAAAAATTCGAAAAGAAGATCCCCGTCATCTTCGGCGGCGGCGTCTTCGATAAGAAAGACATTGAGCACTACCTCTCCCTCGGTCTCTCCGGCGTACAGATGGCGACCCGCTTCGTCGCTACCAAAGAATGTGACGCCGCTGACGAATTCAAACAGATGTACGTGAATGCCAAAGAGAGCGACGTCACCATCGTACAGAGTCCGGTCCACATGCCAGGACGCGCACTCTTGAACCCCTTCGTCAAAGCCTTCACCGAGCACCGCATCCCGCCGCAGGGCTGCTTCCACTGCCTCAAAACCTGCGACCCGGCGACCACCCCCTACTGCATCACCATGGCCCTCATCCGCGCCGTGCACGGCGATGTAGACCACGGCCTCGTCTTCTGCGGTGCGAACGCCTATCGCATTGATAAGATCACAACTGTCCATGAGCTCATCCAGGAGCTGACACAGGACTAGTCGCTGGCGACTAGGGACTAGACATCAGACATTAGACATGATAAAACGCTATCCGCATTTTCGTGGATAGCGTTTTTTGTTATGAGGTTATGTGGTAAGATACCGGTCAATTGATTTCCGAATCAATTGAGGAGTGAACGCGGATCATCCACCAGTGTAGGATTACAACACATCCGCCTTATTTATCTGCCTCATTCTCTTGTTATCTGCCACATTTCATGCTAAAATGTGGCAGATAACAAGAGAATGAGGGAGATTTTTATGCGGACATTTAACTACTCGCAGGAAATACAAAATTTACTGACACCTGAAATCGTCCAGCTTCTCACCTGTATCCATGAACACAAGGGACGACAGGATTTATTTCTGGAGGCGAATACAGACGAACTGAAAGCACTGGTAGACGTTGCCATGATCCAAAGTACAGGGGCTTCCAACCGTATCGAGGGAATCTTCACCAGTGACAAACGATTAGAAGCACTGGTCAGCAAAAAAGCTGAACCGCACAATCGGTCTGAACAGGAAATTGCCGGATATCGTGAAGTACTCGACTTGATTCATAAAAATCACGACTATATTTCCCCTGCCCCTAATGTCATCAGACAGCTCCACCGAGATCTGTACTCTTACTCAACAGGAGCCATTGGAGGAGACTATAAAAACGCAGATAACGTCATTGCGGAAACAGATGCACAAGGGCATCAAAGGGCCAGGTTTATTCCCGTTCCTGCTTTTCAGACAGCTGACGCTATGGATTCTTTATGTCAATCATTCCAGAATGCCTGGCAGGAAAACATCATAGATAAATTGCTGCTGACTCCCATGTTCATCCTGGATTTTCTCTGCATTCATCCATTCAATGACGGAAATGGACGGATGAGCCGACTTCTGACACTCCTTCTTTTATATCGTGCCGGCTACATCGTCGGAAAATACATCAGCCTGGAAATGCTGATTGAAAAAACGAAAACCACTTACTATGAAGCTCTTCAGGCCAGTTCTTTCGGCTGGCACGAAAATCAAAACACCTATGCTCCTTTTGTGAAATATTATTTGGGCATTATCATAAAAGCATATGATGAATTCGAAGACCGGATTCAATACTTGGTAACCAAAAAGATTTCCAAGCCAGACCGTATCAAAGCCATCATCTCCCAAACACTGGGGAAAATCAGCAAAAAGGATCTTATGGAACGCTGCCCGGATATCAGTCAGGGAACGATAGAACGCACTTTGTCCAGTCTGGTAAAAGAGGGCTATATCATCAAAGTCGGCTCTGGTCCGGCCACAGCATATATCCGCAAGCAATAAAAAAACAAGCAGGCTACACTATTTTGTAGCCTGCTTTTGCTTTTCCCTTTCTTCCATTTCATATTAGTGTTTCTAAGAAGTTCCATTAAAGTACACTGCCAATATTCTTATTCCAATCTTCTGCTTATAATCCTGATTGCCCTTCATTTGGCATATCATTTTTGGCCTTAAGAACCTTACAAATATCCTCATAAACTGCATGGGGAAGTCCTGCCTCATAAGTCTTATGAATATCATCCAAATTCTTAAAGCTGATGGTGTGTGCTTTGAAGTTCACATATACCGGAATAGTGCACCATTCATACCGTTCGGTTTGACCATTAACCAACTCATCGTTATAAATTTCAGTGATGTAAAAGCGCCAAGTATATTCCCTGCAATCTTTTATGTACCAGTTGGTGCAGAGGTACATTTCCACGATTCGGTTCTTTACACCTCGTGGTAATTCGCTTCCAACAGGCCATGCACCCTCCCCAATATATTCATATGTATGAGGTGTAGGAATCTGAGGCAATTTGGCTACTTCTAATGCTTTGTTGATATACCCTTCCTGATAAGTTCCCGGTAGAATAGGTTCAAATTCAATATCCTTTTCCTTTTTTACAAATGAATAGTATATGCGATCCGTCTTTGTATCCCAACTATCGCTATATTCATAACCAACAACCATTTTGTCCAAATCAACCACAACTTTTTGTATATCACCGCCTCTAGTTATTTTGGGGTTATTCAATATTTCTCTATGAACGTCTTTCTGCCAAAAGTATAATCGATTTTGTTCTTTATTAAAATGGATATTCTTTGTATTTATCAGAGAAACTAAACTTGTGTCACAACTAATAACCTCTGCCCAGCTTTCCGCCTTCATCTCATGCATTGGCCTTGCCATATCTTCCAAAGAAGCGCAAGCCCCGCATATAGGAAATACCAGCAAAGAAGAAGCAAATAAACCACAAACCCATTTATTCATATTCATACCTTCTTTTATTCGCTTAATCCGTCATCACAAGCCGGCTGCTATGGTAGGCCCTAGTGAGAAGCTAAAGTCTTAGGAAAACACTGGTTAAATCGTTGTCAGATTTTACTCTTGAATTTTTATACATAGCGAGGAATAATCTGACGCGAATAGCAAACTATTTAAGGAAGGCTATGACGAAGCTATGTATAAAAATTCTTGTAAAAGATGACTCTGCGATTGAATCAGCGTTTCCTTAGTTCCCTATCCGGCTAGCGATATGAGAACGTCATTTCCTTCATCACTCGCCTCTTCTTTTGGAAGGGGTAGACGAGCGCAACGAGGCGGAGTTGACCACCCTAATCCCTAGCCACTAGCCACTAGCCACTCCCAATCTACGCTCCAAGCTCGATGGTCCCGGACTTCAGGTGGATAAATTCACCGGTCGCTTTTTCCTTCCCGACTTCTTCTGCGATGCGCATGGTCTGTGCGTGGCAGGTGAAGAGGAAGATCTGCTGGGTCTTGCCGAGCTCCATGAGGAAGCGCAGGGTCTCACGCTGGCGCTCTTCGTCAAAGCGGACGAAGATGTCGTCCAAGACGATGGGGAGCGGCTCGAGCTGCTCACCGAAGGAGAGGGCCATGGCGAGGCGAATGGCAAGGAAGACCTGATCGCCTGTACCGGAGGACCAGATCTTGGCCTCTTTCACGCGGTGCTCGCTGTCCACGATGCCGATATCTTTCCCGTCTTCGGAGATCCGAAGGGCATACTTGCCTCTGGTCATAGCAGAGAGGAAAGTATTCGCCTGCTTCATGATCTGCGGCTGGCGGCCGGACTCATAAGCGGCCTGCGCACGGTTCAGGATTTCTTCTGTGTACATGTAGGTCAGCCATTCGGAGAGTGCATTGGCAAGCTCGGCTTCGATCTTTGCTTTTTTCTGCAGGGTGTCGGTGATGGTATTATCCCCCGCCAGACGGAAGATCTCATTTTCCACCGCTCCCTGATTCTTCTGGAGCTCGCCCAGTGACGCCGTCTCTTCTTTGATGCGTTTTTCAAGGTTATGATGGGTTTCCATCCAGTCATCGTACTGTCCGCTTTCCAGGAAGTTCCAGAGGGACTGGAATTCTTCATCGCTGCCTGCATAGAGGCGCAGATCCTGCTTCACGGCCTCCCATTCCTTCGTCAGCTGGTCATGATGCTCGTGGGCATTCACCTTTTCCGCGAATTCTTCCGCATTTTTTGCATTGACCAGATGGAGAAGGGTATCCATCTCCCGCTGGCAGGAGGCCCAGCCGTCATCAAGCTTATCCATTTCCTTCCGGTATGCATCGTGCTGGTTGTTCTTTTCCTGAATGGACTGCCACGTCAGGCTGCGCGCATGCGTTTCCTCGTAGAGCTCCTGGATGCCATCCGGATCGACGGTGTAGGGCATCTTCGTCTTCGAGATGATGCTCTCTGCCCGACGGCTGTAGGCATCGAGGCGCGCATCCATCTGCTCCAAGCGCAGGTCGAGGATCTTGCCCTTGCCTTCAGCGGAGTAGATCTTCTGCCACTGCTCCTGCAGAGCGGAGAGATTCTCTGCGCTGGTCTTTGGGAGCTTGTTTTTCGCGAGGAAGGCATCCCAGTCTTTGTCTGCTTTTTCCTTCTTTTCGCGAAGCAGCTTGCCTTCTTCTGTCCACTTCTGGTGTGCAAGCTGCTGCTTTCGTACCGTTTCCCGTTTCCATGAGATAGCCTGCCGCTTTGCCTGGTCTTTGTAGAAATCGGAGCGACGGCTCTGCATCAGGTTATGGAAGGCCTGCAGATCATCTATGTCTTCCGGCGCCTGCCCGGGGAATTTGTCGGAGATCGCCTTCCTCTCGTTCACGAGAGAAGCCAGTGAATCATTCCATTTCTCAAGGTCATTCCCTTTCTTGTGGATGCTCTTATTATTGAATAGGAAGCAGAGAATACCCAGCATGAGCCCGCCTGCTGCGCCATAGAGCGCCGCGGTACCTGCCATAGCCATGTAGAAGGAGGCGATGCCGGCTGCTGCTCCTGCCATAGAGAGTATGCCCAGCCAGAACCAGAAGGTGAATTTCTTATCCTCGAGCTGCGAGGCGGCATCGATCTTGCCTCTGATTTCCGCTTCCTGATGGAGAAGCTGCTCGAGCGAGGAGGCCATGTCCTCCATCTGCTGGAAATCCTCCTCAGTCTGGATGTCTCCCTCTGCCGTCTCTTCTGCGACGGCTTCGACCTCCGGCTCTCTTTGCTCCCAGAAATGGAGCTCATTGCCCCTGACACCCACGCTCTGCGCAAGGCGCCGTCCTTCTGCCCAGTCCACATGGACGCAGGCATCCTCCAAAGGCAGTGCGCGGTCCCAGAGCGGCAGGGAATAGCCCAGATTCACAAAATCGAGCTTCCAGTTTTCCTTTTCCTCTTCCAATGCTTCCACATCGACGATGGTCTGGCGCCACTGCCCCAGATCGACGTAGAGTTTTTCCAGCGCTTCAGCCTCTCTCGCCCATGGGATGATGTCTTCCTTCTTCTTCGGCGTGTACTCATCGAGCTTTTCCTGGAGCGATGCCTTCTGGTCATGGATCACCTTCATGCGGTTCATGAGCTGGTTCCACTGCTCCTTGCCATTCGACGGGAACATCTTCACCTGCGAGGAGAGATCCAGCTGGTGCTTGATATCACGCGCCCGCTTGTAATATTCCCAAGCGCCCAGCCGCTTGGCGAGCTCTCTGTCCCTTTCCTGGTCCTTGGCGAGCGAAGCCTCGAGCTCACTGATCTGCTTTTTCAAAAGCTCCTGCTTCTTCTGCAGCTCGGCGAAATCCTTTTCCTGATGAGAAAGATGATCCAGCTCCTGATTCACCGTATCCAGATCCGCCATCAGCTGATTGATCTTGCGCTTTCCCTGAGACGAAGCCACGAAGAGCTTTTCCTTATTCTCTTGGATATCCTTCTTGGCACTGGCGAGCTTATCACCGCCCTGCAGCATGAAGAAACGGCTGCGGATGGAGTCATTCGCAAGGAAGGAAGCCCCCTGCAGGTCCTCTAAGCCGACAGCGAAGATCTGCTCATACATAGAGCGTGTGAGACCGTGCCACCAGAGTGTCGGCAGCTCCTCGGAGAATTTCTCATGGCTCGCATTCTCGAACCAACGCTCCTTCTCTTCACGAAAGACGCGATACTCCTGCCCGTCCGCACGGACGAATGCCATATTTCCCTTCCGTCCCTGCCACTTGCCGCGCCCATAGCCGAAGAGCATATCACGGATGAAACGAAGCATCGTCGTCTTCCCGCTCTCATTCTCTCCCATGACCACATTCAGCGAAGACGTCGACGGCTGCCAGGACGCGCCCCGATAGATGCCGTACTCTGAGAGCTGCAAATCCGTGATTTTCATCGTCCATCCTCCTCTGTCAGCATTTCCGCTCCCAGCACTTCCGCCCGGCGGAAAGCAGCAAGAAGTGCCTCATCAGACACCTTGCCCAATAGATTCTTATACTTCGAAAGCTCCGGCTGCGAAGAAGCCATCTCCCGGAGCGTCTTCGCCCTTTCTTCCGACGGAAGATCCATGACCGCATCAAAAGCCTTCAGATAATTCCCCGTCACATCGGGAAGCTCGCGGCGCTCGGCCAGATTCAGGAATGGCCGCGTCCGATCCTCGATGCGGGTGAAATAAGCAAAGAGATGGCGGAACTGCTCCTTTTCATTCAAAGACTGCAGAAGGAAATCACGTCCCTCTTCCGTCGCGATCGCTTTGTGCAGCGCACCATGCCCCGTCAGTACCAGACGCACCATATTCGGCCTACCGGTCAGTTCCTTCAGTCCTGCGCGGCGGCGTGCCACGTCTTTCAAAAGATCATCTGCGGTCAAGAAAGGGGCGATATCGATGACCATGTCCATCCAACGTATCACATCCGTCTCGATGAACTTCAACGTCACTGTACCATAGGCCCCCACATCGACCAGGTAACAGCCACGAGGACCGATTTCCGTGATATCCAGCCCCTGCGTATTGCCCGGGTAGACGATATAGGGCTTCATCGAGAGCGTCTTTCTCGTATGCACATGCCCCAGCGCCCAGTAGTCGATGCCCGCAGTCTTCAGCTCCTCGACCGTGCAAGGCGCATAGGGACTCCCATCGACGCCGGCTTCCGTGTGCAGCATCCCGATGGTGAATCCATCCTCCGGATTCACGTGGAAAGAGCGCACCAGATCATCCTTCGTATGGCGTGTCTTGTAACTGATGCCATAGATCGTGGCCGCCTTTTCCCCATCCTTCATGAGCGGGATGCCTGTCACTTCTTCGGAAGAAAAAACATGCACCGTCTCCGGCAGCGGGATATCCGCACGCCAGGCTTCGCCCGGGTCGTGATTTCCATGCACGATAAAGACCTCGATCCCCGCCTGCGCCGCCCGATACAGCTCCCTGCCGAAAGCCATTTGCGCCGCGAGGCTGTGATGGTCTGAATTATATACATCTCCGGAAATCAAGATCGCATCTACCCGATTTTCCAGTGCCGCATCCACCACCTTTTCAAAGGCCTTGAAGGTGGCTTTCCCGATCTGCTCGTTCCACGGTCCCTTCGTCCCGAGGCGCACGCCTCCGAATGGTTCTCCGAGGTGCAGATCCGCACAATGGATAAAAGAAAAATGCTTCCCCATACTTCCTCCTTGATGGTCGTTGTTTATCCAACAGGTTCAACAGCTTCTATAGGGCTCTGCTTTTGAGCGAGAGCGATACAACGCAAAAATAAAGCGCGCCGCAAGCTTTTAATAAAAAGAAGGTTCGGCGGCGCCTTGTGAATATGATCGCCACCTTTTCTGCTCTCGCCCGCAGAGACTGCTGAACCCTATTTCTTCGAGAAACACCTACTATTGTATCATATCGCGCCATAGTGAGAAGTAATTTCTGCAATAAAAAAATGCCTCTCTATCGAGAAGCATTTTCCTTTGACCATTATTCTTCAACAGTCTTGGTGATGATCTGTTTGCCTTTATAGAAACCGCATACTGGGCATACATGATGAGGTTTTTTCAGTGCATGGCACTGTGGGCATTCCACAAGACCCGGAACAGTCAGTTTCCAATTTGCACGTCTCTTGTCGCGACGGGATCTAGAACTTTTTGTCTTCGGAACCGGCATTTCTCGCACCTCCTTACCTATCGGCCGTTATGCCGTTTGTCTTTCACTGTTTCGCCAGTGCTCTAAACGCGTTAGAGAAATTTATCAACTTCAATAGTATACGGGATTGGCCGGGGAAAGTCAAGGGGAAAGTTTATCCGCGGCACGGAGCAGTCCCTGACAAAGACGGCTTTTTCAGTATGCCGTGAGTGACCCTACCGCATCCGTATCCCACCAAAGTTTCCCCTTCCGCCTGCTTCTATACTTATGAAAAAGGACTTACGCTGAATCAAGGGATGTCACATTGTCTCAAAAATGAAGAAATGTTCATTTACAAAAACAATAAAAGCCAGCCCATGCGGACTGGCTTTTATTTGATGTATTCATTACAGATCTTCGTAGAGCGGATACTTCACGCAGAGAGCATGGACACGCTTTGCGCAGTCCGCCTTGACTGCTGCATCCTCCGGATTTTTGACGACTGTCGAGATGATATCTGCGACTTCCTTGAAGTCATCTTCCTTGAATCCTCTGGTGGTCAGAGCCGGGGAGCCGAGACGAATGCCGCTCGTGACGAATGGAGAGAGAGTCTCGAACGGAATGGTGTTTCTGTTTGCGGTGATGCCGATCTCATCGAGAACCGTCTGTGCGACCTTGCCTGTGATGCCGATAGCTTTCATATCAGCGAGGAGGACATGGGTATCGGTGCCGCCGGAAACGACGCGGATGCCATTCTTCTGCAGCTCATCAGAGAGGACCTTTTCATTCTTTTTGATCTGTTTCGCATACTGCTTGAAATCATCGGAGAGATCTTCGCCGAAAGCGACAGCCTTCGCTGCAATGACATGCATGAGAGGACCGCCCTGCATGCCCGGGAATACCGCTTTATCGATGGCTTTGCCATACTGTTCCTTGCACATGATGATGCCGCCGCGCGGTCCGCGAAGAGTCTTGTGGGTGGTGGTGGTCACGATATCTGCCCACGGCACCGGGCTCGGATATTCACCGCCTGCGACAAGGCCGGCGAAGTGTGCCATATCGACCATGAAGAGTGCGCCGACTTCATGGGCGATCGCTGCAATGCGTTCGAAGTCGATGATGCGGGAGTATGCACTGGTGCCGCCGATGATGAGCTTCGGCTGGACTTCCTTCGCGGTCTTTTCCATGGCTTCATAGTCCAGAAGTTCATCTTCTTTTCTGACGCCGTAAGGAACGACATTGAAATAATTGCCGGAAATATTGACCGGGCTGCCGTGCGACAGATGACCGCCATCCGTGAGGTTCATGCCCATCATGGTGTCGCCCGGTTTTAAGAGGCCGTAGTAGACAGCGAAGTTCGCCTGCGAGCCGGAATGCGGCTGTACATTTACATGTTCCGCACCGAAGAGCTCCTTCGCACGATCGATCGCCAGCTGTTCGACGACATCGACATATTCACAGCCGCCGTAATATCTCTTGCCCGGGTAGCCTTCTGCATATTTGTTTGTGAGGACGCTGCCCTGTGCTTCCATGACAGCATAGCTGACGATATTTTCAGATGCGATCATTTCCAGCTTGTTTCTCTGACGGTTCAGCTCTTCCTGAATGGCTTCATAAACCGCTTTGTCTTCTTTTAAGTGTTTCATTGAAATGAACTCCCTTCATTTTTCAAAGTGAAATCGAATGGATCGATTCATACACCCCATGATGCAAAACTATCCTCAATGAGAGTGGAGAAATATCGGCGCATCGCACCATTTCACCAAGCACCGCTCTCTAAGGCAGCACTCTCTGCTTCAAATATCCCCCAGTCACTCATTTCCGGTTCCTGCATACATTTGATTTATTGTATCATGAGGCGCACACGAATGCATCTTTGGGTTTGAAATATGCATACTTGATATAGAAAAAGGGCTTAGCGTGTACCCTTCAGGATACACGTCCAAGCCCTTCCGTTGAGCAGGTATGCTATTCGTGAAATCACTCACAAGGATAGTATAGCACAAATAAGGAAGAAGTAAAGAGGAAATAGGGTTCAAGGTTCGGGGTTATCCCATAGGGCGTGCCGTCCCTTGATTGCGTGCGAAAGAGGTTCCGCGGGTTCTACAGGTTCAGCGGGAGTGGTGCGGCGCATAATCATAGGGAAGCGCCGCGGAGTATAAATAATGGCGATGCCCGAAAGCAGCATTCAAGTCACCAGTCACTCATCACTTCTCACTTGTCATTTTCCCTCACATAGTGCGCTCTCTCTCCGCCAATGAGCGGCGGGCGGGTGCGGGCAGCTGCCACAAGGGCCGCCCCGATATGGTTATTCACCAGACGGACAGGGACAGCCACGCGCTTCAAGTGCATCCCGATCATCGTAAGCCCGATATCGAGTCCCCCGTCAGCCTTGATCTCCATCACGGCGACCGGATCCTTGAAATGATAGAAAGCATTCGTCGAGAAGGCGCCGCCGGCATGCAGCCAGGGGACAACCGTCACTTCCTCATAGCCGCGCTTCTCTGCTTCGCTGCGCTCCATGATAAGCGCCCGATTCAGATGCTCGCAGCACTGGAAAGCCAGAGCAAGTCCCTCCTTCTCTGCTTCTTCCATCAGAGCCGTCACGACAGCCGTGCCGACTTCATAGGAGCTGTCCTTACCGATGTGTCCGCCGCGGATCTCACTCGACGAGCCACCGATGACGATGAGGCTCCCTTTTCTGAAATGGGAAATTTTGCAAAGCTCACGGAAAGCTTTTACGGCCTGTTCCTGTAGGTCTTCAAACATTATTGCACCTCTTCGATCGCAGCGATCTTTGCAATTCTTCTGGCATGGCGGCCACCTTCAAACGGGGTCTTTAAAAATTCGTCCATGATGAATTCCGCAAGCCCCGGTCCGACGACACGCGCGCCAAGCGTCATGACATTCGCATCATTGTGCGCACGGGTGAAATGTGCGGAGAAGGTATCGCCGCAAAGCGCCGCACGGATGCCCTTCATCTTGTTCGCAGCGATGCACATGCCGATGCCTGTCCCGCAGACGAGGATCGCATACGTCGCCTCACCCTGCTGCACCAGCTTGCAGGCCTTCTCTGCAAAGTCCGGATAATCACAGGACTCTTCCGAGTATGTCCCGCAATCTATGTATTCGATCTTCTCTTCGTCCAGATGCATCATAAGAGAAGCCTTGAGTGCAAACCCACCGTGATCACTCGCCATAGCAATTTTCATAATCTTCGCCCTCCTTGGAAAATAGGAATACTGTACCATTTCAGTATACAACAGCGGCACATAAAAAGGAACAGCTCGGCAATGCCGGGTGGTCGTAAAACAGTAAAATCAAAAAATGATGAAAACCTTATGTTTTCACGGGGTACGGCGTGACTTCGGTCACGCTGTTTCCTTTTTCATCAGTTCATCCAGAGGGATAAAGCCCAGCCCGTCGTACTTGATATGGATGTGCTGTACCCGCTTGCGCCGTTCTCCCTTTTCATAGTAGGCGGCGCGGTTCTCAAGGCGCTGGATTTTGTGCTGTTCCTGCGCAAGCTGCCGCTCCACCTTTTCTTTCTCGGATTGCAGCTTTTCGATTTCTTTTTCGGGCATAATTTTGTCCTCCTGACTGATAGATAATGGATAGAAAAAGACCGCCTACGTTTTCGGTAGACGGTCTGGTTAGAGATATGGGATTTTCAGACTCTGCGACGGAAATGGTCTGCACCAGCAGACTGTTTCCGCCGCAAAGTGCGCTGGGATAGACGCACAAGCGTCGCAAGGGGGGGCAGCCCTATGTACGGAACGGAGTGACACAAAACAGCCCGGACATTTGGCTGTCCGAGCTGTCTGCCTCGCAGAGCGCACATACTCCTATCAGGAGAGTATAGAAGTGTGCCCGGTGTTTGCAGTTCCGTCCGTGTCAAGCTGACGCAAAAAATATCATTTGTCATAGCAATAGCTCCTCCCTGTCTTTCAGTAGAATCACCTTACGATTCTGGCAGAGTGTCTGCATTTTCTGTGGCGCGTCGGTGTGCATGGGGATGACAATTTCCGGGGCTGCCTTTTCAATCACGTGGCGAAGATCATCCGGCGAGGCATGACCACTGGTGTGAAGCTCTGCCCATGTTCCGGTCAGCGACAGAAACTCTGGGATATTGCTGTCCGGCTTTGTTCGGTAGCCGTCCCACATGGAATAGAGCAGAATGCTTTGCTGCGGGTCAAATTGTCGGATAATGCGTTCAAACTGCCGATTGACACGGACAAACATCAACCCGCCGCGCTCTTGAAAGCCTTGAAGAATACAGGAACCGGGAGTATTCAGCTTTGGCATCTCATAAAATGTCGATAGACTGCTCCAATGGTCGGAAACCACCTTGACCAGCGTTTTTTGATACTCGTCACAAATGCAGTATTTTCCACGCGGCACTGCTCGCGCCAGCACAAAAATCCGGTCAAGGTTCGTCGTTGCACACAGCACAAAGACGTACTTGTACTGCCGCAAATACGCTTTCACACGTTTTTGCAGCTCCCACTCTGTCACTGCCTTATGTTCAGAGCGAGAAACAGTTGTTCCCTCTGTGACAACCACATCAACCTTTCCAATGCGTCTGTCCAGAATCTTGTCCATGACATTGCCGCGTACGCCGTGCAGCCGAAAATCGCCGGTGTACAGCACTCGTTTGCCGTCCGCTTCAATCAGGAACATATAGCTGTCGCACGCGGAATGGTCAATGCAGAACGGTGTGATCTGAATATCACCGATCAAAAACGGCTTGCCAGGAGAAAAGGCTTGCATGGTTTCGATGCGCTTGCAAAGCGCTTCATTCTTTTGCCCGCCACGCTCTGCGGACAGGCGCATGATATCCTTTGCCAGCGCCCCGGCATAAATGGGAATCTCCGATCGGATACGCAGCATTTGCCCGGTATGATCGCCGTGATAGTGGGTAAACAGTACAGCATCGCAATGTCCGTTCCCATCCGTCACACCCGGAATATTCAGCGGTGCGGAGACGAAATTTGGATCAAGAGATAGCTCGTCACCCATATCAATGAGGATGCGCGTGCTTGCCGTGGAGATTTCGGCAGCAATGCCGCCGATCTGGTGCGTGCCTCGATGAATACAGAGTTTCATTTCCCTTCACCCTCTTACACATCTCCGTATAGGATAGAGATACCGTGAAACAGCTTCCAGCCCCGGAGCGCACAACGTTTTCCTGTCGTGTTTCTTCTGCCATAAAATCATCCTCCTGTTTTTGAGGACAGTATAGCAAACCGCCGCGACAACAGGGTGGTAGTGCAAAAAATTATTTGCCTTTTATCTGCTTCATCTGTTCGGCATAAAGACCATAGCCCATATATGAGGCATTTGCAACCAGAATGGGGAAGGAATACTTATCCGGCTCAACTTCTTTTAGAACAGCAGGAAGAATTTTGCTCTCTGGATCGTGGTTTGCGAAGAGAAAAATCACTTCCGGGTCCAAGGAACTGATTTTAACATCGTACTGTTTTTTATTAAGGCCGTCTACCAGTCCCAGTCGGCACTTCTGGGAAAATACCAGAGACATGTCCCGGCAGAAATCACTTACTTTTCCCCTGTCACTGAGAAACGCCTGAAAATCCTCCAGATGCTTCGCAATTCCGGCAGTCCCTTTCAATGCCCCGTCCCCATATTTGACTTCGATCAGTGCGAGAGAGATTCGGCTGGTGTCTCTTCGTACGACACCATTGGACAGCCATTTCAGTGCTACCATGTCAAATCTGGCGTTGCCGTCTGCAAATTCAATGTCGGCTATGTAATAGTCTGTGCCACTGGAAATTTTGCCGTGGTTATTATTTTCACGCGCAATTACCTGTTGGAACTCTCGTTCGTATTTGGGATGCTTGTGAAACCACCAGTCCATCGCCTGCTTATAAAAAGGAAGATTTGCGACTGCTTCTGCGGGAGATGGATTTCCGCTAAGGCTTGTGGAGCTTTCTATACAGTAGTTAATATCAAAAGATATCGAGAACGAGTTGTTGATTTCCTCAATTTTGAAAATACTCCCTCCACGGTAATAGATATTCACGGAGTTTCCACGAAGCTCCAAGTCTAAAGTATCATCTTTTTTGACGGCCTCCAGCAAGGAGGACAGTTCTCCGGACAAGAAAGCGTTTAACATTTCATCGGAAATCTGTCTTTCTTTCATGCAACTTACCTCCAGCAACTTTTTCTCTTATTATACGATTATGCTACTGAATACACAATCATACCCCAGCGCGTCCGCCAGCTCCACCGCCTCGCCATAGCGAAGGGAACCGCGCTTGAGTTTGCCGGAGAGATTGGGAACGCTGCGACTCCATCCGTATTCATCGGAGAGATAGTCCACCACCTCTGCCAAACCTGAATACAGCGGCTTTTGTTGTCCAACCCTGCCTGACAGATGCTCATTTCGTAATTTTGGTCTAAACCTGTTTTACGAACACCTGTCTATGGGCGAGTTGTTCCTTTCGCATAACATATTCTATGTCCCCAATGAATATGGTGCGGTACATATAGGTAAAAAGAGGCGCCGGATTTCTATGATGCCGATGGAAAAAGTCCGTCAATTCACAAAACCGGGAACCCCTTTGAACCCGTCCGCTCCTACCTCTTCTCCACCACGATATGATACCCGGACGCCTTGGTGAGGCGGTTCATGATCGCGAGGCCGAGGCCAGCGGTATCCGTACCCTCGCCGATGATGGCATCGACGGGATGGCGGTTAAAATAGAGAAGGCCGGAGAAGAGGTTGTGCGCGAAGCTCTCTTTATCCGCCCGCTGTCCCCAGACGAAAAGCGGAAGATCCTTCGGGAGAAGTTGTGCGGTTTCTTCGCTAACGAAGAAACCATACTTCTTGTCCGTCTTTGCCGCAAAGGAGAGGATTTCCTCTACCACTTTGTCCGCCTCTCCCGTGTACACGGTGAGCGGCGCAGAAGGCGCATAGTGGCGGTACTTCATGCCGGGTGCCTTCGGATGCGCGCCGTCTTTGGCGAGTGCGCTGTCTACCGTCGTCGGTGCAATGACAGAGAGTGCTTCCTTCGTCGTGCCGCCGGGACGGTAGATGACGATTTCGTCCCCTTCGATGCCCACCACGGTGGACTCGAGGCCGATCTGACAGGGGCCGCCATCAATGACAGCAGCGATGCGTCCATTCATATCATGCAGCACATCGTCCGCGGTCGTCGGGCTCGGACGTGTGGAAATATTCGCACTCGGACCTGCTATAGGGACGCCGGCTGCACGGATGAGGGCGCGTGTCGCCTCACTCCTCGGGCAGCGGATGGCGATGGTGGAGAGTCCCCCGGATGTCTCCATCGGGATGCAATCCTTCTTCGGGAAAACAATGGTCAAAGGCCCCGGCCAGAAGGTATCCATCAGCCGCCTTGCGAGCGGGCTGACCTCGGCTGCGTACTTCTCCACTTCAGAGGGATCCGCCACATGGACGATGAGCGGATTATCCGAGGGACGGCCCTTCGCAGCGTAGATCTTTTTCGCCGCACTCGCATCGAGCGCATTCCCTCCAAGACCATAGACCGTCTCCGTCGGAAAAGCCACAAGACCGCCCTCACGAATGATGCGGCCGAGCGCCTTTACTTTATCCTTATAATATAGGTCATTGACTTCTACTTTTTCAGTCATGCTGCTTCTTCTTTCTGCAATAGATCGCGCGTTCGATATCGCCGTAGTCTTTGATGACTTCGAAATCCTCAAACTCGCCCGTTTCCTTCAAAAGCGAAAGAATCTCTTCCCACTGGTGGATGCCGAATTCCACAGCAAGGAAACCGCCCTCCTTCAGATGTGCGGCTGCCTTCTCAGCGAGGCGGCGGTAGAAAACGAGACCATCCTCTCCCCCATCGAGCGCAAGCATCGGCTCATGCTTCACTTCCTCCTGAAGATGGGCGATATCTGCACGAGGAATGTAGGGAGGATTTGAAAGGATGCCATCATACAGCACCCCCTCAGGCAGCGCATCGATATAGTCTCCGACGAGCCACGACGCGCGTGCATCCATCGCAAGCTCTGCCCCATTTTCTTTGGCAACAGCGAGGGCTTTTTCAGAAATATCGATGCCGACCCCCTTCGCTTCCTTGCAATAATACAGGAAAGAGAGGAGGATCGCCCCGCTCCCTGTCCCGAGGTCCGCGACTTCGATCGCGCCGTCATTTCTATGGTATTGGATGACCTTTTCCAGCCATGTCTCCGTGTCCGGGCGAGGAATCAGGACATCCTCATTCACATGAAATGTGAGTCCCATGAATTCTTTCTCGCCAATGATAGCCGCCGTGGAAATTCCCTTCACACGCTTTTGTATGAAGGACTTGAAAAGTGCGAGCTCCTCCGGATTCACGATTTCTTCGAAATCCGTATAGAGGAAGATCCGCTGCTTGTGAAGAACCTTCGCAAGCAAGAGCTCTGCGTCCAGACGCGGCGACTCGATCTCGTGATTCTGGAAATACTGCGTCGTCCATGCGAGCAGGCGCTGGATCGTCCAGAGCGTATTAGCGGCCATTCGCTTCCCCTTCTTTCATGCGGCGCGCCAGATCCTCTTCCATCAGCCGGTCAAGGATCGCGTCCATGTTCCCATTCATGAAATCATCGAGCTGGTAAATACTCATATTGATGCGATGATCTGTCACGCGGCCCTGCGGGAAATTGTACGTCCTGATACGCTCCGAACGGTCGCCGCTGCCGACCTGATTCTTGCGGTCCGCCGCTTCCTTGCTCTGCGACTCCCGCATCGCCTGGTCATAGAGACGAGACTTCAGGATCTGCAGCGCCTTCTCTTTGTTCTGACGCTGGCTTCGTTCATTCTGACAAGTGACCACCATGCCCGTAGGAAGATGCGTCAGTCGGATCGCCGAAGACGTCTTATTGATGTGCTGACCGCCCGCGCCGGAAGAACGGTATACATCGATACGCAGGTCTTCGCGGCGCACCTCGATATCTACATCCTCCGCCTCCGGAAGGACAGCCACCGTGACCGCCGACGTATGCACACGCCCTTGGCTCTCCGTTTCAGGGATACGCTGCACGCGGTGTACGCCGCTCTCGAATTTCAGGATCGAGTACGCATTCTTCCCTTCGATGGTGCAGGTGACTTCCTTGAACCCACCAAGATCCGTCTCATTCGCATCCGCGATCTCTGCCTTCCAGCCCTTGCGCTCTGCAAATTTCAGGTACATTTTGAGAAGATCCGATGCAAAGAGCGCCGCTTCCTCGCCGCCCGTACCCGCGCGGATTTCCAGGATGACATTCTTCCCGTCATTCGGATCCTTCGGGATCAGCATCTTATGGATTTCCAGATCCAGCGCATCCCGCTTCTCTTCATTTTCCTTCAGCTCTTCCTTCGCCAGCTCATGGAGATCGGCCTGCGACTTATCGTCCAGAAGTTCCAGTGCATCCTGGATCCCCTTGAGCGCCTCCTTATATTCTCTATATTTGAAAACGATCTCTCCCAGCTCCGCATGCTCCTTCGAGAGCTCTCTCCAGCGGTTCTGATCGGCGATCACCGAAGGATCGCTCAGCTGATCTTCCAGCGCCATATATCTGGCTTCCATACCATCTAATTTGCTGATCTGCATATTGGTTACTCCTGTTATAAATTGGGTCGTTTGTAGTTTGAACATAGGGATGAGTGGCTAGGGATTAGGTGTGACTGGTAACTAGTGACTGAAATCGCGGCGTCGTCATTCTGAGCGGAGTGAAATGCCGTATGTTTGCTCATGCGTAATCAGAACAGTGGGAACTGAGCCGAAGAATCTCGAGCCACGCGGAACCCAGCCCTGAACCCATCAACCTGAACCCTGAACCATAGCCAAAATTTCAAACGGATACTTGAAATATCCATTTCCCCACATACACATCTTTCCTAGTATATCAAAAAAAGGCAATAAAAAACAGGGCTTGCGCCCTGTTCCTTATTCTGCGGATTTGCCGTAACGTTTGTTGAATTTTTCGATACGGCCACGAGCCTTACCGAAACGCTGCTGTCCTGTATAGAATGGATGGGATTTGCTGCTGATATCGATATTGATCAGCGGGTATTCATTGCCATCTTCCCATTTTACAGTCTGGTTGGAAGTTGCTGTAGAACGGGTCAGGAAAGAGTAGTCAGCACCGATGTCGCGGAAAACGACTGGATGATAATCCGGATGAAGTCCCTTCTTCAATTGTTGCACCTCATTTCAACTACATAGATAATTCTTTGCTATTATAACAAACGGGATAGCAGAATGCAAGGGACAAATAGAGAAAGTTTAGAGGAAAGGGGAGCGGGTTCAGGATTGTGGTGGCGGCTTCGCCGCCGTATAAAAGGGGCGATGCCTGAAGGACGTGGGGATAGCCATCCTTTCGTATCGTCATCCCGAGCGCAGCCCTCGATCTCTACTGCACTGCGGTAATCTGCGTGTATGCGCCAAGGGAAAACGATGTCTTGGTGTTGTCTCACATCAGGCAATGAGCGTTCTGCCATAGAGATTTCTCGACTACGCTCGAAATGACAACGGCGCGAAGCGCTATTAAAACTCCGCGGCGCTTCGCGCCGCACCACCCCCATTGAACCTTTTGAACCCATCGAACCCGTTGAACCACTTGAACCTGTTATCCCCCGCTATCCAGGCCATGAACCAATCAACCATATTTCCTGTATTTATGCTATAATATGTCCACACTCTATATTATAAGAAAGAAGGTCTATTATGCAGAGACTTGTATCCTACAACTACAAAGGCGAACGCCAGTGGGGCGTCCTGTCCGCCGACGGCACTTCCATCTACCCCGCCATTGATCTTGAGGAAACCTACTTCATCCCCCTCGCTGAGACACTGGGTGATTTCATCGAAAGCGGCGAAGAAGGCCTCCTGAACCTTGCTCACGCGCTCGAAATGAACGGAAAGGACAAAGCCGTCACTCCGATCGCGCTCGCAGACGTCCGTCTCGAAGCCCCCTTCTACCCCAGAAGAAACGTCCTCTGCGTAGGCAAGAACTATCAGGCACACGTCAAGGAATTTGACCAGAACGCCAATGCCAAGAACCCGGAGAATCCGATCTTCTTCACCAAAGCCACCACCTCCATCATCGGGCCGGACGAGGAAATCGACAGCCATCCCGCAGTCACCCAGGAAGTCGACTACGAAGGCGAGCTCGGCGTCATCATCGGCAAACGAGGCACGAACATCGCGGAAGAAGATGCGATGAAATACGTCTATGGCTACACCATCATCAATGACGTCACCGCCAGAGACCTGCAGAAAAAGCACCTCCAGTGGTTCCGCGGAAAGAGCCTCGATACCTTCTGCCCGATGGGCCCGACCGTCATGGTCGGTGACTGGCCGCTCCCCTTCACCATCTACACGAAAGTCAATGGCAGCCTGCGTCAGGAAGGCACCACCACCGACCTCATCTTCTCCATTCCGAAACTCATCGCGACCCTCTCCGACGGCATGACCCTCCTCCCGGGCGACGTCATCGCGACCGGCACCCCGCAGGGCGTAGGCATGGGCTTCAACCCGCCGAAATTCCTCAAAAAAGGCGATGTGGTAGAGATCAACATCGACCCCATCGGGACACTGAGAAATCCGGTGAAATAATATCTCTCATAATAAAAGCGCGACCATCCAAACATAGATGGTCGCGTTTTTGATTATGAGCCTATGAAAACGACTGGCAGTTATGATTCACTCGCCACAGGTTCACCAGCCACTCACACCGGTCCCAGGTGAATGGCGGTCGCGTAGGTGAGGAAGCAGAAGGCGACGATCCACCACATGCCGATGAGAGGGAGGATGAAACGCGCCCATTTTTTGTAGGGGACGTTTGCCATGGCGAGGTAGGACATGGTGGCGCCGGAGGCCGGGGTGATACAGTTCGTGAAGGCATCGCCGAAGGTGAAGGCGAAGACAGCGGTCTGCCGGGTGAGGCCGACGATGTCAGCGAGCGGCGCCATGATCGGCATGGAGATGGCCGCCTGCCCGGAGCTGGAGGGGACGAGAAGATTGAAGCAGTCTTGGATGATGAACATACCGAAGGCGATAATGGAGGATGGGAAGATGTCGAGCATGCCGGCGAGGTAGTAGATGATGGTATCCATGACCTTGGCATTGTCCAAAAGGATGGTGGCTGCCTTACACATCGCAACAGCGAGACAGGGGAGCATCATGCCCTTGCAGCCTTCAAGGAAGGCATCACAGATGTCATTCGGGTGCAGGCGGCAGATGATGCCGGAGAGGATGCCCATGATGAGGAAGATCGCAGAGATTTCATTCATATAGAAATCAAATTTCAGCACGCCGACGATGATGCAAACGAAGTTCAGACCAAGGAGACCAAGGCAAATGGCCTGCCGTGTGGAGAGTTTTTCTGCGGTGGAAAGATCGATCTTGTCTCGTTTCAGCAGGTCGATCTCATAGACCGGGCTGCTCTTCGGGTCTTTCTTCACCTTGCGCGCGTGGTACATGACATAAGAAATGTTCAGCACGAGGAGCAAGACAAAGATACCCATACGGTATGGCAGGCCGGAGAAGATCGGGACACCGGCGATGCCCTGCGCGACGCCGACGGAGAATGGCTGGGTGCATCCGGCGCCATAACCGGCTGCGACCGAGCAGAAGAGCATGCCAAGCGCGGTCAAGGAGTCGAAGCCGAGTGCGAGTGCGACACTCACGACGAGAGGCGTGAAGGCGAGGTATTCCTCGTTGCATCCGGCGAGTGTCGAGAAGGTGGCAAGCGTGGTCATGAGGACGGGGATCAGAAGGACGCTCCGATTCTTCAGCTTTTCGACGAGAGCACTGAGCCCTGCCACGATGGCACCGGTCTTGGCAAGGATATTGAGGGAGCCGCCCACCATGAAGAGGAAGGCGATGATGCTGATACCGCCCTTGAATCCTTTATTGATAGAAGTGAAGAAATCGAGAAATCCTGTCGGTTTCTGCGCTACATAGTGGAAGGTAGACGGGTCGACGACCATTTTTCCGGTTTGGACGTCTTTCACGCGGTCATAGACGCCTGCGGGGATGATGTAGCTCGCGATGGCGCAGAATACGATGACGCACACCAGTATGATGATAGGACTGGGTGCTTTGAATGCTTTCACTTGTTCTTTCATTGGATATGTTTCTCCTGTTGGTTTTGTTTGACGGGGGTAATGGGTTCTGAGGGTTCTGTAGGTTCTACGGGTTCTTCGGGTTCTTCGGGGAAGGTGCGGCGCATAAGAATATGGAAGCGCCGCGGAGTTTTGATAACGCTTCGCGTCGTCGTCATTTCGAGCGTAGCCCGGAAATCTTTATTACAGAACGCTCATCGCCTGATGTGAGGCAGCACCAGGACATCGTTTTCCCTCGGCGCATACACGCTGATTCTCGCAGTGCTATAAAGATCCCTCGGCTTCGCTCGGGATGACGATACGGGTGTGACTTTATCGCACATGCACTTTCGTTCCGTTTTGCTGAAGGGTGCCCCTTTGGGGCACTGCAATCCTCTCCCTTTGGCGCGGCCCTTCTCCAAGAGCCTACGCAGGGGGAGGGAATTACCTAATCCCTAGCCACTAATCCCTAGTCACCAGTCACTAGTCACCAGTCACTTACTTCCCGCATACTGATCGATCTCCATGATGGATGCGAGGGCAATGATCCAGCGGGAATAGAAGCTCTCGACGGAGGCTTTTTCTTCCATGGTATGTGCGCCGCTGCCTTCTGCGCTCATGGAGCAGACGGTGGGGACGCCCATGCTGGAGATGTAGGAGGCGTCCGAGCCGCCGCCGACGTAGATCGCGCCGAAGGGCTCATAGCCACAGGCTTTTGTGACGCGGTTGATATGAGAGAGAAGCAGATGATTCGCTTCTGTTTCTTCGAAAGGCGGCATGGGCGCGACGAATTCGATCTGCGTCGTGGTGCCTTCGATGAAGGTGTTATCACAGATTTCCTGCATCTTTTCCTTCACATAGTCCATCTGCTTCTGTGTCTTGTAGCGCACATCGAGCTCGGCGTAGCAGTAGTCAGGGACGGCATTCGAGACGGTGCCGCCCTTGATGGTGCCGACGCTGACAGTGAGGCCTTCGTCATAGATGGCAAGTGCCTGAAGGAGCGGGAGCTTCTTCGCCATTTCGACGATGGCGTTCTTGCCCTTGAGGTAGTCGTTCCCCGCATGCGCCGCGACACCGTGCACCGTGATGTGGCAGTCGAGACAGCCCTTGCGGCCTACGGTCATGCAGTGATCGAGGCGACCGCTCTCCATATTGAAGCAGCACAGCGCGCCCTTCGCTTCCTCTTTCAGGATCTGGTCTGCGATGCCGCCGTAGTGGCTCGTCTCTTCATCTCCGACCAATACGGCTTTGACGGGACGGTCGCGGTATCCGAAGTGCTTCAGCGCGACCATCAGGTAGAAAATCTGCGCGACGCCGCATTTCATATCCAGCACGCCGGGGCCCCTCGCAAAGCCGTCTTCGATGTGGAAGGGATCCTCCGGATAGCTTCCGGAAGGAAATACGGTGTCACAATGCCCCGAGAGTAGAAGCGGCGCGCCGGGGACGTCCGCATTCAGCTCTGCCACCAGCACATCCGCGCTTCCCTGGCTGTCCACCAAGTGGCAGTCGATGCCTTCCATTACGAAATGTTTTTTCAGGAAATCCATGATGCGGTTCACGCGCTCCACTTCCTTCGAGCCCGCCTGCCGGTTCACGAGCTGCTCCCAGAAAAGGATCATTTCTTCCTTGTTTCGATCGACGAATGCTTTGATTTCTTCTATCGGTGCTTTCATTTCCATCCTGCCTTTCTTGCTTCCCGTTTCTTTTTATAAATAAGAAAACAAACCCATACTACTAAACGAGGGTGCCCGCGTCAAGAGGAAAACACTGATTTCTCTTTTCAAAATCCTCTCTATATAGTAATATCAAAGAAAGACTCTTTTTGCCTCGCGATTTTCGAAAGGATTTCCTCATGCAGCAGCCAAAGAAAAATCTCAATCGATTCGACCTGATTTTTTATGTAGTCCTCTTCCTCGGCATCCTGATCCCCCTCCTCTTCACCGGGTGGCAGATGGGGCTCTTCCGAAAGCCGATCGCTGTGGATGCAGCGCCCCTGGTGCGTTCAAACAGTCGTCCGCTTCGCGTAGCTGTCGCGAGTGATTTCGCGCCGCATTCCTTCCTGGACAAAGAAGGCCAGCTCTCGGGCATGGATGTAGAGATCCTCTATGATCTGGCAAATCGCATGCAGCGCAAGCCGGAGCTCATCACAGGCAACTGGCCGACCTGCCGGAAAATGCTCTCAAATGGTGAGGTCGATGTGCTCGCAGGGTTGGAAATCTACTCGAATATGCAGGGCGTCGTCAAGACCCTCCCGACCAGTGCCGACAGCATGCAGGTCTTTGGCAAAAAGCCGGTCGGCCATGTGAGCCAGCTCTCTGGGAAACGGGTCGCTATCATGACCAACTCCGTCTTGATGACATCGTATGATTTCAACTGCACCTACGTCGAATACCCCACGAACACAGCCATTCTGGCCGCTATCGAAGGCAGCGATGTGGACTACGGCATCTGCCATGGAGCTGTCGCGCAGGATATCATCAAGAAAAACCATTTCGATCTCAAGCCCGGGCTCATGCTCCTCGGCAGCTATCCCGCCTTCGGCATACGTGAAGACAATGTCAGCCTTCGCGATGAGATCAATAACTATCTCCGTCAGATGTCCCACGATGGCACCCTCGAGAAGCTGCAGACGAAGTGGATGGAGGACTATGCTATGGATCGCTCCCTTCCTGCTGTTTACCATCGCTACCACGTTTTCTACATCGGCTACACGATCGCCTTTCTCGTTTTTGCGCTCGTCATGTACCTCTATCGCAAGTATGTCAGAAGGCAGTCTGCCTATATCGATGCACTTCTCGCCTACCAGAATAAGCTGAAATCTCTCGTAGAAGATCATTTCTCCCATCAAGACTCCTCGCTGTCTCCACGCATCGCTCACACCGGAGAGGACGGCATCCGAGGCTTCCATGTACTGGTGGTCGATGACAATACCTTGAGCCAGGAAATCCTCATCGCCACGCTGGAGGACGCTGGTGCCACGGCCTCTACCGCAAGCAGCGGCAAAGCAGCCATCCGTGCTTTTGAGAAATCGGATCTCAACACCTTTGATGCTATCCTCATGGATCTCGTCATGCCCGGTATGGACGGCTTTGCGGCCACGAAGGCCATCCGTGCCCTTCCCCGCGTCGATGCCCTCACCATCCCGATCATCGCAGTCACCGCAAATACTTACCAGGATGTAGAGGACGAAGTCCACGCCGCAGGCATGAATGCCTGCCTTTCCAAGCCGGCTCATGCCAAAGCCCTGATTGCTGCGCTCGAGCAGTACAAGCTGTGAGAGGTTCAAGGTTCAAGGTTCAGGGTTCAGGGTTAGCTCATGGAGGGGCGGCGCATAAAAATATGGAAGCGCCGCGGAGTTTTGATAGCGCTTCGCGTCGTCGTCATCTCGAGCGCAGCCCTCGATCTCTCTTGCAGAACGATCATTGCCTGATGTGAGGCAGCACCAAGACATCGTTTTCCCTCGGCGCATACACGCTGATTCCTGCAGTGCAGTAGAGATCCCTCGGCTACGCTCGGGATGACGATGCCGGAGAATCCCAGTCACTAGTCACCAGCCACTAGTCACCAGCCACTAGTCACCAACCTTTTACAGCTCACATAAGAATGTCATCAGAAGTTTGGTGCGTTCATAAAGGGACGCTTCGTCCGCCCATTCACGCTCGGTGTGATTGAATTCGCCTTTGACGCCCAGCGCACAGAGTGTCGGGATGCCGACCGCAGTGAGATTCGCCGAGTCACTGCCGCCACCGACAGCGATGGCTTTCATTTTTTGAAAACCATATGTCTCTGCGACGGCTTCGGCTCTGGCGAAGAGCGTTTCCGATGCAGAAAGTCTTTCCATGGCAGGGAATACGATCAGCGGCTTCACGACTGTCGTCGTGTCATTGACATACTGACGGGCCGCGATGTCTTTGAAATCCCGATCGATGCGCTCGATCCCCTCGCTTTTTGAAAAACGCACATCGACCTTGCACCATGCATGCTCCGGTACAGCGTTCGCCACGGTACCGCCGCCAATGACGCCGACATTGACCGTCGTCCCTTCTTCATAGTCCGTCTCTTTCTGGATATCCAAGATCTTATGGGCGAGCTCCTCGACCGCGCTTCTGCCATCCTGCGGGTTGTTCCCTGCATGTGCGCCGACGCCTGTCACTTCGAAGAGGTACTGCGCGCAGCCTTTTCTCTCTATGACGATGCTGCCGTCCAGGAAAGAGGTTTCCAGATTGAACGCCATGAGCGCCCCCTCTGCTTCCTTCTTATAGTCCGATACGCCTTCCGATTTCTGATGCCCCACTTCTTCATCACCCGCCAGAATGATTTTGATCGGATAGCGGTCATAGCCGCTTTCGAGCAGGAATTTCACCGCATAGAGAAGAATGGTGACGCCGCCCTTCATATCCAGGACCCCCGGACCCTTGACCTTGCCGTCTTTGATGGTAAAAGGACGAGCCGCCGCTGTCCCATCCGCAAAGACGGTATCCATATGGCCTGTCAGTATGACAAAGGGCTTACTCATATCGCCGTACTCTGCAACAAGCATATTTCCCGCCTTTTCGTAGGTATGAAAACGCACGGCAAAGCCAAGTGCTTCCAGAAAATGCTGAATATCCTTCCCTACTGCATCGACTCCTGCCTTATTGGCCGAGCCGCAGTCACGATCGACCAGCATGCGCCATGTCCCCCGCATGGCTTTTTTATTTTCATCCACCTTGGTGAATAATTCATTCATAGAATGCATCTTGCTTCCTCCGATATGATGATTTTTCTTACTAATAGCAAAAATTCTAAAGACTTCCCCCCCCTATAGAAGCCTTTAGAATTTTTATTATTCTAGGGAAACACTGATTAAATCGTTGTCAGATTTCATTCTTGGATTTTTATACAGAGCAAGGAATCATCTGACGCGAATAGCGAGCTATTTAAGGAAGATGATGACGAAGCTATGTATAAAAATCCATATGAAATCTGGCTCTGCTATTTAATCAGCGTTTCCCTATATCTTACTTTGTCACCTTCAAAAGGATGGCGATCATCAGCTTGGTACGTGTGAAAAGACTCTCGACATCCGCCCATTCTTCGACAGTATGGTTACGTGCGCCTTCGACGCCGATGGAGCAGAGTGTCGCTACACCGGCCTGCACGGTATACGCCGCATCAGAGCCGCCGCCGCAGAGCTTTGGTCCCGGGACCGGAAGACCGCTTTCTTTCGCCGCCTCTTTAGCGACTTCCAGAAGCTGCATGGTGGCTTCTGTGCGTTCCATTTCATCGAAGCCGAAGGTATCGGTGATCTTCGTCGTCACATCCGGCACGAAGTTCTTTTCTACGATGGCGTAAACCATTTTCTTCAGCTTCGGCAGGTCATCATGGCTCACATAGCGGAAGTCGCACTCCACTTTGCAGTACGCCGGTGCCGCATTGGCGACCGTGCCGCCGGTGATGGTACCGACATTGACATTATAGCCCTTGGACAGGTCCGACAGGGCTTCGATCTCGATGATCTTGTGTGACATTTCCAGGATCGCACTTCTGCCATTCTGCGGGTCATTCCCTACGTGACAACCACGGCCGAAGGTTTCGATGATGAATCGCCAGCAGCCTCTTCTCTGTACCGTGATATCGTGATCGACGAAGCCAGTCTCAAAGTTGAAGGCACACTTGGCGCCTTTGGCTTCCTTCTTGATCACTTCCGGATTGTTCGAGAAACAGTGCGCCGGTTCTTCATCTGCTACCAGGATGACTTTGCACGGGAAATCGTAGCCTGCATCATACAGTGCTTCCAGCGAGGAGATCGCAATGGTATCCCCGCCCTTCATGTCAAGGACGCCCGGTCCATAGGCCTTGCCGTCTTTGATCGTGAATGGACGCTTCTCTACTTCTCCTTTGTAGAAAACGGTATCCATGTGTCCCATCAGAATGACATACGGCTTCGAGAGGTCTCCCCTTTCACCAATGATGGTGTCCCCACATTTTTCAAATGAATAGCGACGAATGGAAAACCCCATCTTTTCCAGACGCGATGCACAGAGATTTCCGATCTCCATGCCCCCTTCTTTTACACCGATGCCGGAGTCGATGGAGACCATCTCTCTCCACAGATCGACCATCTCATCCCAGTGGGCATCCACCCAGGCAAATGCTTTTTCTTTTGTATCCATGTGTATGACTTCCTTTGTATGTATAAGTTTGAGATTCAGAAAAACGCTGATTCCTAGCCACCAGTCACTAGTCACCAGTCACTTTATTTCCCAAATTCCCACTTTTCAAGGGTATGTCGTTCGACGACGTCCTGATTCAGTTCAAAACCAGTCCCCGGAAGATCCGGCAGCTGGATCTTCGCGTGAGAATCAATATAAGTGGATGGTGTCACGATGTCATCGGCATAGTAGCGATCGCTTCCCGGGATATCATTCGGATATTTGTAGTACGGAAGAGTCGCGACCGCCATGTTGTGACCTCTTGCGACACCATCATCCACCATACCGCCGCACCAGGAGAAGACGCCTCGTTCACCGGCAAATTGCTGGATGCGGCGCGCTTCCGTCAAGCCACCGACGCGTGCGACTTTGATATTGATGATCTTGCAGCTGCCGAGCTCGATGGCGCGTCTGGCGTCATCGACGCTGTCGATACTTTCATCCAGACAGACCGGCGTCTGGATCGCCTGCTGCAGATGGCGGTGATCGACAATGTCATCCGATGCCAGCGGCTGCTCGATCATGAGAAGCCCCAGTTCATCCATTTCCTTGAAGAGGTCGATGTCATCTAAGGTATAGGCCGAGTTCGCATCGACCATCAGCATGATGTCGCCATATTCCTTACGGACAGCGCGGAGATAATTGATGTCATAACCCGGTTTGATCTTGCATTTCACGCGGCGGTAGCCCTGTGCCATGTATTTCTCGATGGTGTGAAGCAGCTTGTCAGGGGTGTCTTCGATACCGAGCGATACGCCCGCTTCGATTTCATTTCTGACGCCGCCCAGTGCTTTGTATTCCGGAATGCCAAGCTCTTTGGAGTAGAGTTCCCACAGAGCGCAGTCGACGGATGCGCGCGCCATGCGGTTTCTGCGGATCCAGCTGGTATGGTCGAAGAACCATTCCGGATCTTTGAAGTCTCCCGCTTCGAAGAGGGAAGGAATCAGGTATTCTTTGATGACAAAGAGCGCACCCATGGTGGTTTCTTCGTTGTACCACGGACGCATGAAGGCGGAGCAGGCACCATAGCCTACGTTGCCATCATCGTCATGCAGCTCTACGATAGAGAAATCTTTCGTCGTAGAAAGGCCGAAGCTGGTGCGGAAACCCACTTTGAAGTCCAGACTCATACGTCTTACGACGGCTTTTGTAATTTTCATCATATTCTCCTTTTGTTCTTCACCTGTAAAGAAATAATAAGGTTAGCCCTGGGGCATGTCGCCCTTTGATTGCGTGCGAAAGAGGTTCAGCGGGTTTTATAGGTTCAAGAGGTTCAACAGGGGTGGTGCGGCGCATAAAAATCAGAAGCGCCGCAGAGTTTTGATAGCGCTTCGCGCCATTGTCATCTCGAGCGCAGCCGAGAGATCTTCCCTGCAGAACAGTCAGTGT
>JAJWRZ010000117.1:0-6346 GCA_021633965.1 Dialister sp. | reverse complement strand
AATGAAGATTCATTTCTTCACAGCCCCTTTTTTTCTATCTAAAAGATCTTATCCTGATGTCCGACTTTCTTTTTATTGCCTTTCTTCTCGTCGCGCTCTTCGAGTTTACGCATGATGTCGTAGAGATCGACGCCAGAGTTTTCCCACATCACAAACAGATGATAGAGGAGGTCACAGGACTCGTCGATGATCTCTTCTTTGTCTTGATGCTGGTCGGCGATGATGACTTCAGAGGCTTCTTCGCCGATCTTCTTGTCGATCTTGTTTTTGCCTTCGCTCTGCAGGTAATTGGTGTAGGACTTATCCTGCGGATGGGCGCGGCGATCTTTGATTTCTTCAAAAAGGGTATGAAGGATCGCAAGGCTTCCTGTTTCTTCCCTGTTTTCCCACTCTGTAAGGCTTCTGAAGAAGCAGGTGGGGTTGTTTGTATGGCAGGCAGGGCCATCGGGAATAACCTGCACGACGAGTGTGTCCGCATCGCAGTCCACGAAGATCTTTTTTACATGCTGGAAGTGGGCCGATTCTTCTCCTTTGTGCCAGAGCTTCTGTCGGCTTCTGGAGAAGAACCATGTCTCTCCTGTCTCGACGGTTTTCTGCAAGGATTCCTGATTCATATAAGCCATCATGAGGATCTCGCCGCTTCTGGCGTCCTGCACAATGGCAGGCACAAGGCCTTTTTCATCGAAAGAAATGTTTTTTATGTCTACTGTTTCCATAATGTTGCCTTTCGCATTTTGTAGCATTGGGATGGAAAATCGGGTGCAGGGTTGTGGAACGGCTTCGGCATAAATTTTTATATGGCGGCGAAGCTGCTCCTCCCCCTTGAGCCTTGAACCATTTATACTCTTATTTCTACCCCGTTCTGTTCGAGGTAGTGTTTGAGGTCGGGAATCGCGATCTCTCCGAAGTGGAAGACGGAAGCAGCCAGTGCTGCATCAGCGCCTGCTTCGAAGGCTTTGAGGAAGTCTTCTTTCTTCCCCGCGCCGCCGGAGGCGATGACGGGGATGGAGAGTTCTTCTGCGAGGACGCGCATGAGCTCCAGGTCATAGCCATCTTTTTCACCGTCTGCATCGATGGAATTCATGCAGATCTCTCCTGCGCCGAGCTCCATGCCTTTTCTGGCCCAGTCTACGACGGACAGTCCTGTATTCTTGCGTCCGCCTTCGACGAAGACGTCCCAGCCGCCTTTGGCCTTCCGCTTGCCGTCAATGGAGAGGACGACACACTGATTGCCGAAGCGTTCAGCACTTTCGCGGATGATTTCGGGATGCATCACAGCAGCAGAATTGACGGAGACTTTGTCGGCTCCTGCCAGCAGCATGGTACGGAAATCGTCTGCTTTGCGTATCCCGCCTCCTACCGTGAAGGGGATGGTGAGCTCTTCTGCGATGGCACGGACGGTATCAACGAAGGTCTCGCGTCCTTCGTGAGTGGCAGTGATGTCATAGAAAACGAGCTCGTCCGCGCCGGATTCGGAGTAGTATTTTCCCAGTGTCACCGGATCGTCAACGTCCTGAAGATTGTGAAATTTTTTGCCTTTGACGACGCGCCCGTGGTTCACGTCCAGGCAGGGAATAATTCGTTTGGCTAGCATAATGTTGCGTCCTTTGCGGGTGTATTCAAATGTGGTGGATAAAGAAGGTTCAGGGTCAGCCCGAGGGGCGTGCTGTCCCTTGATTGCATGTGAAAGAGGTTCAGCAAGTTCAAGAGGTCCAAGAGGTTCAACGGGGATGGCGCGGCGCATAATACTATGGAAGCGCCGAGAAGTAAAATAGAGTGATGCCCAAAAGTCGTATTCAAGTCACCAGTCACTAGTCCCCAGTCACTCGAGGCACCTAATCCCTAGCCACTCATCCCTAATCCCTGCTTTTAAACTTGTGGTGCGGCGCAGCCGCATCAACCTTGACCCCGTCAGCCTCAGCCCTTTACTTTTCCTGGATCTCCACGATCTCTTCCATCGAAACTTTTTCTTCATAGAGGGCTTTGCCGGTGATCGCACCGTAGAGTCCCATGTCAGAGAGCTTCCGCAGGTCGTCTGCACAGGAAACGCCGCCGGAAGCGATGAGGTGGATCCCGGGAAGTGCCTGCAGCTTTCCCATCATCTCGAAATTCGGTCCGGTCAGCATGCCGTCACGGCTGATGTCGGTGTAAACGATGGTATTGACGCCATTCTCCAAAAGCGTCTTGACGAAGGGCAGGACCTTCTGGCGACTGCCGTCGACCCAGCCGTTGGTGGCAACGGTATCACCATGTGCATCGACAGAGACGGCGATATGGTCAGCACCGTATTTCTTAGCGGCCTGGATCGCAAAGTACGGAGAGGCGACCGCTTTGGAGCCGATGATGACGCGCCAAACGCCGTTCTCGATATGCTGCTTGATGGCCTGCTCTGTGCGGATGCCGCCGCCGACTTCGACGGGAATCTTCACCGCCTGACAGATGCGATGGATCACCTCGGTATTCACGCCATTTCCTTTGAAAGCGCCATCAAGATCGACAACGTGGAGGTATTTGGCCCCGAGGGATTCCCACTTGAGCGCCATTTTTACCGGATCATCGCCATAGACGGTGAGGTCGCCGATCTTACCTTGCTTTAAGCGGACACAGTGTCCGTCTTCTATATCAATTGCTGGAAATATTTTCATTTTTGTAACCATTCTGCTAAATTCTTCCAGATCCTAAGTCCGATGGGGCCGGATTTTTCTGGATGAAACTGGAATCCCAATACATTGTCTTTTCCGACGACGGCAGGCACGGTGACGCCGTAGTCTGCGGAAGCGATGATGTCTTCGCTATCCCCTGGTGTCTTGTAGTAGGAGTGTACAAAGTAGACGTAGCTCTTCTCGGGGAGACCGGCAAGCACTTCATGCGGCCGGTGCATCACGAGCTCATTCCATCCCATGTGCGGGACTTTGAGATCGCCTGGCGGAAAATGAGCAATGCGCCCCGGAAGAAGTCCAAGAGCCGGCACTTCGCCGCCCTCTTCGGAGACTTCATAGAGTGCCTGCATGCCGAGGCAGATGCCGGCGAGTTTCTTGCCCTTTCTGACTTCTTCGCGGATGATGTCCGTCAGTCCATAGCCGGAAAGGTGATCCATGGCATCCTTCATCGCACCGACGCCGGGGAGAATCATGGCTTTCGCCTCGCGGATCTCTTCCGGATCACGGGTGACGATGACATCAAGACCGGCCCGGGTGGCTGCGCGCACGACATTTGCCAGATTTCCTGCATCGTAATCAATGATGGCTATTTTCATCAGAGCACTCCTTTGGTGGATAATACCGTGTCGCCTTCGATGGTGACAGCCTCCTTCAGCGCGTGGCCGATGCCTTTGAAAAGAGACTCGACGATGTGATGCCCGTTCACGCCATAGAGGGTCGCTATATGAAGATTCATCTTCGCGTTGTTTGCAAAAGCGAGGAAGAATTCCCGCGTCATTTCCGTCTCGAAGCTGCCGATCCTCTCGACAGGGATATCGACATCAAAGACGAGGTAGGGGCGACCGGATAGATCGAGCACGATGCGGGAGAGCGCTTCGTCCATCGGGCAGAAGAAGCAGCCATAGCGATGGATCCCCTTCTTATCCCCCAGCGCTTTTTCGAATACCTCTCCCAGCGTGATCCCGATGTCTTCGATGGTATGGTGGTTGTCTACATCGAGGTCGCCCTGACAGGTGAGGGAAATGTCCATGCCGCTGTGACGGGCCAGCAGGTGCAGCATATGGTCAAAGAATCCGATACCGCTAGTCCCTTCAAAACGTCCTGTCCCATCGACAGTCAGAGTGATGGAAATATCCGTCTCGCCTGTCGTGCGGCGAAGTGTGGCTTTTCTCATGCGAGTGCCTCCCGGAATACAGAAATCAGCACATCATCGACGTCTTTCGTCGTGACGGAAATGCGGAAACCATTCGGGATGTCTTGGCTGTTTCTATAAATTTTGACGAGAATATCTTTTTTGCGAAGCGCTTCAAAGATCTCCTCCTGCTTTTTATCCACCTGAACAAGGAGGAAATTGGTGCAAGACGGGTAGACCGTGACGCCCGGGATCTCCTTCATGGCCGCGTAGAGACGATCTCTTTCCACGCAGATGGCATCGCGTACTTTGAAAATATCCTCTCTGTGACGGATGACGATCGGCGCAAAGAGCTGGGTGAAAGCGTTCAGATTGTACGGTGCCTTGATCTTCGCGATGACTTCGATCAGAGCTTCATCGGCAGCGAGGTAGCCGCAGCGCATGCCGGCCAAAGCAAAGGCTTTCGAGAGCGTGCGGAGGACAATGAGATTCGGATATGTATCGATGAGATCTATGACGCTTTCCTTCTGGGCAAACTCCATGTAAGCCTCATCGACGAAGACGATATTGTCAGCGGCCTTCAGCACTTCCTCGATGAATGCGCGCGGGAGCAGATCGCCGGTCGGATTGTTCGGATTGCAAATGACGGTCACCTTCGGCTGGTATGTCCTGACCGCTTCCAGAAGTCCTTTCTGATCGCGCCGGTATCCGGGAAGATCCTTGACCTTGATGGCAGATGCCCCCAGCGTTTCCGCGCCAAGCTCATACATATCGAAGGTCGGGCTGTGGATCAGGATCTGATCACCCGGATCAAGGAAGGTCCCCAACAGATAGCTGATCATTTCATCGCCGCCATTGCCAACGATGAAGTTCTCCGGCTTCGCGCCGATGTAGTCCGCCAGCGCTTCGCGGATGTCATCAGACATCGGCTTCGGGTAGACCTGCGGACGGAACGTATCGAGAACCTGAATAAGCTCTTCTTTCACGCCGGGGATGGTCAGGACATTCAGATAGTTTTCATTCGCATTGATGACATGCTTTTCTGCGATCGGCGCTACGAAGTACGGATCAAAGTCAGCAATCGTTTTTCTGAGCCATTCAGTCTTCATCACGCACCTCCATCGCATGAGCATGAGCCGTCAAACCTTCCGCTTGGGCGAAAATCTGGACCTTCTTGGAAATTTTCTGGAAGGCTTCTTTATTATACATTTCTACACTGCTGTGCTTGACGAAATCATAAACACCGAGCGGCGAGGAGAAAGCGGCGGTACCGGAGGTCGGAAGCGTGTGGTTCGGGCCAGCCATGTAGTCACCGAGCGGTTCGGAGGTGTATTTCCCGAGGAAAATAGCGCCTGCATTATAAATGAGCGGCAGATACTGCTTCGGATCCGGCAGCTCGACTTCCAGATGCTCCGGCGCGATCTTATTCACGATGTCAAAGCACTGTGCCGCATCCTTGCAGAGGAAGGCCTTCGCATAATCATCGACAGAGCTCTTCATGATCTCATAGCGGGAAAGCTCTTTCATCTGGCGCTCCATCTCCGCTTCGACCTTTTTACCAAAGTCTGCATCCGGCGTGATGAGGAAAACAGCCGCACGCGGGTCATGCTCCGCCTGCGATAAGAGGTCGGCTGCGATCCATGTCGGATCCGCGCTGGCATCTGCCACGCAGCACACCTCGGATGGACCTGCGATCATGTCGATGCCGACTGTACCGAAGACGAGACGCTTTGCCATAGCGACGAAGGCATTGCCCGGTCCTACGATCTTGAAGGCCGGCTCGACAGACTCCGTGCCGTATGCCAGCATCGCGATGCCCTGCGCACCGCCGACCTTATAGATCTCCTTCACACCAGCCACGTAAGCAGCAGCCAGAATATTCGGATTCACCTTGCCATCCTTCCCTGGCGGTGTCGTCATGGCGACCGAAGGGCAGCCCGCCACGAGTGCCGGTACCGTATCCATGAGTACGGTCGACGGATAGGCCGCGCGGCCGCCAGGTACATAGACGCCGACACGCTGGATGGGAAGGAACTGTTCACCGAGCTCCACGCCATCTCTGAAATTCTTTGTCCAAGACTTTCTCACCTGTTCCTTGTGGAATGTCTCGATATTCGCTTTCGCTTCTTTCAGAACTTCCAGAAATTCCGGCGTCACCTGTGCGAGGGCTTCCTGCATCTCTTCTTCCGTCACGCGGAGATCGGAGAGCTCTACCCCGTCGAATTTCTTCGTCAGCTCACGGATGGCAGCATCTCCCCCATCTCTGACCTTTTCCAGAATGGCAGAGACGGATTTCTCCAGTTCTTCCGACAAATTCACATTGCGGTTCGTCAATGTACGTACTTCTCTCAAAGTAAAACCTTTTTCAGGTACTGTGATCCATTCCATGATGTTATTATCCTTCTTTCAGTATATAAGTTGGCGGGTTCAAGGTTCAGGGTTATCCCCCGAGCGGGTGCCCTTTGATTGCGTGCGAAAGAGGGGGGCGGGTTCTGTAGTTTCTACGGGTTCAAAGGGGTTGGTGCGGCGCAAATAATAATGAAGCGCCGCGGAG
>JAJWRZ010000116.1:0-6375 GCA_021633965.1 Dialister sp. | reverse complement strand
GGGGAAGGCTTTGTCCGTCGTTATTCTTTTTCCCCACATATGCGTGTATTCGCTCTGACAATGCGAGAAAAGCGGCATCCTCGTTTCGTAGCCTTCCCCATTGGGGAAGGGGAACCGCGCCAGCGGTGGATAGGGTGCTTTCGTATATCGTCGACTTGAGACGCATTTCCTCGCCCTCTTTCATACCGCTAGAAGTTTGAAAGCAGGGATGAGTAGCTAGGGATTAGGGATTAGGAGTAACTGGTGACTGGGATTCGCCGGCATCGTCATCCCGAGCGTAGCCGAGGGATCTTTACTGCACTGCGGGAATCAGTGTGTATGCGCCGAGGGAAAACGATGTCCTGGTGCTGCCTCACATCAGGCGATGAGCGTTCTGCAATAAAGATTTCTCGACTACGCTCGAAATGACGATACGCGCAAAGCGCTATCAAAACTTCGCGGCGCTACTAATTTTGATGCGCCGCACTACACCTTTTGAACCCTTTGAACCTATAGAACCTGTTGAACCTATGCACTAACGGCTTTCGTTCACAGTGGCGCCGCAAGGCGTGATAGTTTGGGGAAGGCTTTTTACCAGAGATAGTGCCATCCTCGTTCCATCCCCTTCCCCTATCGAAATAGCATCCCCATACGCACAATAAAGCCGCCCTGCGGCGCTACTTGCATAGCGCCGCAGGGCGGCTTATATATTTCAACAGGGGAAATTCCAAGAGATTCGGCTGGAAGTAAAGGGGCCCCTGCTGATACCGATATCGGGTGAGGGCTGCCCTCTTCTACGGAAAGCTCGTAGTTAGAGGGGGCTCCGCCCGGCTGCAGTCGCATCGGATGGAGTCCATGATCTCACGGGACCTTCCGTATCTGCTTCTCCGCTTATCTTAGCCTTCCGCTTTTTCTGCGGTAGCTTTTTCCGAAGCGGCCATCGCCTGTAGCTCTGGCTTGAATTCCTCTACCAGTTCTTTTTCAGCCTCTGCCCCGCGAGAGAGTGCGTTGTAGATGATCTCTGCCATTTCATAGCGGGTCATGGTGCGATCGCCGTGGAATTCGCCGTCCGGGTAGCCCTGGATGATGTCATTGCCCGCGAGACGGGAAACGGCTTCATACGCCCAGTGGTTTTCCGGTACATCCGGGAAATCCTTCGACATGTTCGGATTCAGGACGGAGAGGAGAGCATCCATGCGGGCGGTGAGGTCTGCCACCTGCGCTTTTAGCGCATTGCTTTCCTCACGGGAGAGCTTATTGCCGCCCTTGCCGAGGCGAACGGATACGCCGCCGCCCACCATGTTCTCACCGGTGCCGAATGCGGTGGAGAGGTTCACCATCACATCATCATTCGGGCGGTAGAAGGCGCCGAGTGCTGCCGCGGTCTCACTGCCATAGTTACCCATTGCAGCCGCGATGTTCCACTTGGAGTCCGGGTCGAATTCCATCGGATGCAGGTTCGCCATAGCGGCTGCATTCGCACCGACCTTATCGACCTGGTGCTCCAGATCTCTCTTCATGCCATAGAGCTGTCCGCCATTCACGGCATCCTTGCTGCCTTCGGAAATGCTGCCGTCAGCCACATTCGTGATCTTCTGGTCATTCGCATTGATGCCGTCCGCGCTGATGTAGGTCTTGTCTCCCACTTTGTAGGATTTCGCAGTCACATCGCCTTTGATGGTCGCATTGCCACCGACGGAGAGGTCTTTCGCGATATCGACAGCATCCTGGAAGGTCGCTTTCTTTGCGACATCGAGCGTTCCGCCCACTGTTGCATTTTCTGTCACCTTCAGAGTCTTGGTGGTGGTGGTGCCTTCGACGGTGAGGTCCTTCTTCACAGTCGCATTGCTTTCCATAGTCACATCGCCTTTGAGCGTCGATTTCCCAGTGACTTCCAGCTCGCCGGTGGTAGTCTTTCCTGCAATATTGGCATTGCCGCGAACACCCAGGTCCTTCATCACTTCCGCATAGTCCATGGTGACTTTGCCAGTGGTGATGGTATTACCGGAAATGTTCGTATCCGTCGGGCCGCCTTCGCGATAAGCCGTAGAGCCTGTCTTGCTGAACGTGGTCCCTTTGCCATTCTCCGTAGTGACCGTAGAGTCGCCTGCGGTGTCGGTGATCTTAGTGCCTGCTGTATTGGTGATGGTATCCTGTGCATTGTTGATGATATCTTTCCCGCCAATAGCTACCGTGCCATTAGAAGATGCAATGGTCACGTTGTCCTTGTCCTGACGGATAACAGTAGAGCTGTTGCCATCTCCAACAGCCGATTGGATGCTGTCTTTCTTCTGATTGATCACGGAAGACGTGCTCCCGTCGGTCACAATAGAATCAATAGATACACTGCCATCATCATTCGCATGAATACCGCTGATGCCAGTTTCCGTACCATTGTTCACGGAGCCAGCCAGGTTCTTTGCATCCTGAATGGTAGCCGAGATGTTTCCATTGCCATCCGTGATTTCCGTGGAGGTCGTTTCCGCAGTCTTGGTTTCCGAATTCTTCAAAGTACCTTTGATGAGGTAATCTCTAGATTCATTAGCGCCTCTGATGTACTGTCCTTTTTCTCCTGTTCCTTTGATGCTGACATCAGTAGTGGTCTTTCCTGCTACCTTGGTTTCCGTATTGGTACCATAATCATTATCCACTTTGTCAATCATACCGCTAGACGCATTGCGATTGATATCGGTGGCATTGGTGGTTTGGGTACCGCTCACATTGGTAGTCTGATCACCAGTCACATTGGTTTCCTGACCACCCTTGAAGTTTTCGGTCACTTTTCCTTCTACAGTTTCTGTCTTGGTTCCCTTCACCTCATGGATTTCATTGCCACCTACCGTGGTAGTGAGATTCTTCTTGTAGTCTTCGGTCACATTTTCCGTTACGGTTTCTTTCTTGTTACCCGTAATGGTAGTTGTCTGGTCGCCAGTAATATTGTTAACCTGCCCGCCAGTGATGGTATTGGTCTGACCACCGGAAATGATATTTTCCTGACCGCCTTCCACGGTATTGGTCTGTTTTCCAGTAACGGTATGTTTTTCTTCGCCAGTCACTTTGGTCGTCAGTCCACCATTGTAGTTTTCTTCCGTTGCTCCAGTTACTGTGGTAGTCAGCTTGCCGCCTACGGTATTCGTCATATCGCCGCTTGCCTTGTTCACGATGTCCTTTGCATCGTTTGTGATGGTGCCGTCTTTCGCCGTATTGGTGATATCTTTTGCGGTCTGCTCGGTCTTCGTAATAGTAGTACCATCAGTAACCTGTGAAGTGATGCTATCCTTCTTCTGATTGATGGTAGAAATGCTGGTTCCACCAGCTACCGCAGAATCAATGGAGTCCGCTTTCACATTGGATACCGATGTATTTGTCCCATCCGTGACAGATCCGGAAATCTGGGTCACATCCTGAATGGTAGTCGATATTTTTCCATTGCCATCCGTGATTTCCGTGGAGGTCGTTTCCACAGTCTTGCTTTCCGAATTCTTCAAAGTACCTTTGATGAGGTAATCTCTAGATTCTGTAGCCCCGCGAATATATCCAGCTGTCTCTCCAGTCCCTTTGATGCTGACTTCGGTAGTGGTCTTTCCTGCTACCTTGGTTTCCGTATTAGTACCATAAGCATTATCCACTTTGTCAATCATACCGCTAGACGCATTGCGATTGATATCGGTGGCATTGGTGGTCTGGGTACCGCTCACATTGGTAGTCTGGTCTCCAGTCACATTGGTTTCCTGTCCACCTTTGAAGTTTTCAGTCACTTTTCCTTCTACGGTTTCCGTCTTAGTTCCCTTGACATCATGGATTTCATTGCCGCCTACCGTGGTAGTCAGATTGCCACCTACGGTATTGGTCATGTCGCCAGTAGCATTATTGACAATATCTTTCGCATCATTGGTGATGGTACCATCCTTTGCCGTATTGGTGATATCGGTAGAAGTCATTTCAGACTTTGTTTCTGTACCATCTTTGCCAATCACAGATTCTGCGATACGATTCCCTTCCTGCTTGGTATAGCTCTTGTTACCGTCTTTGTCCTTCGCATAGCCATAAATGCCTTTTCCATCCTGGCGAGTGGTAGAAGTATTTCCGTCTTTGTCTGTCAAAATATTCTTCGTATCCGTAGAAGTCTGGGTGAAGGTATTGTTATTGCCCTTGGAGTCTTTGGCTACATTTGCTACCCCATCAGCAGTTACATTGGAAGTGGATTCTTTCCAATCAGTGGTGGTCCCGTCTTTGGCATGATTGAACGTCCCTTTTTCATTGTGGGTGAATTGGCTTTCTGTGGTATTGCCGTGCTCTGTCACTTTAGCCAGATTTGAAATCCCATCTGCCGTGATGGAGGTAGCACTATCATGCTTTTTACCAGTTGATTCCAGCTTATCATTTTTCAAGTAGATCTCGCCTACATTGAGCTTACCATTGACCGTCAGGTCTTTCTCTACGGAGACTTTATCTTTAAATGTCGCCTCGCCATTCGCCGTCAGTGCGCCATTCAGTGTAGTCGCGCCGGTGACACCGAGCGTGCCGCCGATGGCAGCATCCCCTGTGGTCGTGATCGTTTCAGCAGACAGCCCCTTCACATCTTTGACATTGCCCTGGTTATCCACTTTGACAATGCCTTCGATGGTGGTCTGAGTGCCCTCCAAATTTCGAGCAATACCGCCGGTCCGATCATTGGTGGCTTTGATAGCATCTTTACGATCCTGAATTTCCGTGTCGATCTTATGATCCAGTGCTGTATCGGATGTAATGCGATTAGCGATCTCCGCTTCAATCTTTCCAGTCAATTCCGTATCTTTCGTTTTCAGACTATTGATATCAGACTTCGCTGTCGATACATCAGCTTTCAGGGTACCAATATCAGACTTCGCTGTTGCCATATCTGCCTGCAATCCATCAATATCAGATTCGGCAGCTGCCATACGTCCAGAAAGGTTAGTCAAGGTGTTTTCTGTTGTTGCGGCCTTGGTCTTCAAATCATCAATAGCCGTTTTATTGGCATCAATTTTTGTTGTATTCGCAGTGATCTTATCACCCAGCTCATTCTTTGCTGTAGTAATCTGTCCATCAGCTTCAGCCTTTGTATAAGAATCTCCTACATTGGCTTTTCCGGCTAATGCAGTGTTCACATCCGTTGTTTTAGCGTAATCAGCCAATTTCGTATTTACTTGATCTCTCGTATATGTCTGATCTTTGGTGAACACATTCGCTGCATCGGCTTTTTCATTGAGCTTGTTGTCTACGTCTCCCTTGGTGTAGGCATCTTTAATGCCATATCCAGCAAGCGTGTCCGCTTTGTCTGCCTTGCCGTCAAGCGCTGTTTCGACTGCAGATTCATCCACCTTGTTATTCACAGCATCTTCAAGATCATTCAGCGCGTCTTTTGTAGCGAATGTGGAATTAGCAACCTCTTTATCCAGTTTCTTGGTATCCAGCTTGTTGATGTTATCTTTATTCGCAGCAATGTTCGCTGTATTGGATGCAACATCAGTGGCTGCCCCCTTCGCCTCAAGCGCCTTGTCTACTTCATCCTTCGTATAGATGGTCACAGTACCAGCCGTACCGCTTTGGTCGACGACCTCAAGAGAGGCACTCGCTGCGCCCCATCCTCCGCAGAGGAGAGACAACGCAAGGAGCGAGGCAAGAGCCGAACGGCGCACGGACTGCCCACTCGCACTTTTCGTATGCGACTTCGCGATTTCAGATGCTACCACATAGCAATTTCTTGCCTTGGACCAGATGACTTTGTAGATGTTGTTCATGATGATTTCCCCCTTTGCGAAAACAATGAACATGACCTCCGTAGCCGAATCTCGGAGTTTTCTGTGTCTTTACATTACAGGAAATCTGTCTCCTACGGTGCCTTTCGCTGCAAAAGTGGTCGAAATTCTGCAAAAGTGATCATTTTAATGACTGATGACTAGGGACTGGGGACTGGTAGCTAGGGATTAGGGATTAGGGATCACAGCATGGGATAGCGGCATTCTCGTTTCGCAGCCTTCCCCATTGGGGAAGGGGGACCGCGCAGCGGTGGATAGGGTGCTTTCGTAAACGACGCACTTGAGACGATCTTCTTCGCTCTCTTTCATACCGCTAGAACCCTATCCGGCTCGCTCCGCTCGCCACCTTCCCCACGCGGGGAAGGGGGACCGCGCAGCGGTGGATAGGGTGCTTTCGTTAACGGCGCACTTGAGACGATCTCTCCCCGCTCTTTTTCATCCCGCTAGAACCCTATCCGGCTCGCTTCGCTCGCCACCTTCCCCACGCGGGGAAGGCTTTGTCCGTCGGTATTGTTTTCTCCACATATCCTGTATTCGCTTTGACGATATGGGGATAGCGGTATCCCCGTATCGTAAGCCTTCCCCATTGGGGAAGGGGGACCGCGTCAGCGGTGGA
>JAJWRZ010000115.1:0-6389 GCA_021633965.1 Dialister sp. | reverse complement strand
AGGTCGTAGGCCTGAAAGACAACCCGTCCAACTACCTGCTGATGCAGGCAATGGGTCCGAACGTAGCAGGCGTTATTGGTACTGCAGTAGCAGCAGGCACCATGCTCGCGCAGTTTGGCAAATAAGTCTTTCTGACACAAAAAAAGCTCCGGCTCTTGCCGGGGCTTTTTTGTTGTGGGTCATAGGGGGATATCCTACGCATCGTATAAAGGATGTGCTGAGAAAGCGCTATTCCTGTATCGTCATCCCGAGCGAAGCCGAGGGATCTTTCTTGCACACCGATATAGCGTCGTATGTGTGACAAAGTAAAATTGGAAGCCTTCCGCGAAAGGGGCAAGGAAGAACAGAGTGCAAGGAGGATTTCTCGACTGCGCTCGAAATGACGGCATGGGGATGGATGGCTCTCCTTATGCTCCTTGTCTGATTATTATCCCTCTTATAGAATTTATTTATGCCTTTTTCGCACGCTTTTTATGATAGATGCAAGTAGGAAATGATATCGGCGGATCTCCTGGAAAAAATGAGGGGCGGCCTAAAAATGATAGTGTGCTATTCTTTACGAATGGAATGCAGCAGAGGATGGGGCGAAAAGGAGTGATTTCAAAAGTATAAAGACGTATAGGAGAGATGCCGGAGAGAAAGGATGCGTGGATAAAAAGGGAGAGCATAGAAAGCCGCTCCAGATACGAGTCCAACTACGAGCAGAAAAGGAAATGCAAATGAGAGATACATAGTATACATACCTAAAACTAGAAACCTTCCATCATGCCCTTGTGCAATAATCGGTGGTCTAGTATCATAGAACACGGCTTTCTCATGAGAATAACATATATTCTTTGTGGGAATTACAGTCTGGCTCAGAGGGGAAGGAGGATAGAGGTAGAGGGCCGAGTTTTTCATAGGGTATAGATTATAGCATTCATCTTTAGATAGCATGACCCATAATTGAAAGACAAATGGAGCGCCGAAATATAGAGGCGGCGTTTCCCTGAAAAGAGATCCGCTGATCTCTTTTCTCATCAAGTATTGATAGGTATTACAGAAACACATAGGAAGGTAAATTATGGATCCCGCTATTATTACGCTGTGCGTACTGGGTGTGGCAGCATTCCTGTTCATCACCGAACTGATCCCGCTCGCTGTCACCGCGATGGCAGCATGTACTGCACTGGGCATTCTGGGCGTACTTCCGTCCAAGGCCGTTTATGCAGGTATGTCTAATTCCACCGTCGTTCTTTTCGGCGGTATGTTCGTTATCGGTGCGGCTATGTTCAAGACCGGTCTGGCAGAAGCCATCGGTGTAGCCGTCGTTAAAAAAGCAGGCACCAATGAGATCCCGCTGATGGCTGCTATCATGACAGTCACCATCATTCTCTCCGCTGTATCCTCCAACACAGGTACAGTCGCATGCCTGATGCCGGTCATCATCGGTATCTGCACCGTAGCAAAGCTCCCGGCTTCCAAACAGCTGATGCCACTGGCTATCGCAGCTAACGTTGGCGGCACCATCACCATGATCGGTACTCCGCCAAACGTTATCGTTACCGGCGCGCTGACCACGGCAGGCCTGCCGACCTTCGGCTTCTTCGAATTCGCATGGATCGGTATCCCGCTCTCCCTCGTTATCACCATCTACACCCTCTTCATCGGCCGTCACATGATCGCTGCCAAATCTGCAGGCGCTATGGATGAAGAAGCGCTGAAAGCAGCGAAAGAAGAAGCAGGCGCTTCCGGCGATGATGCTCCGAAGAGCAAGACCAAGATGTGGATCTCCGGTCTCATCCTGATCGGCGTCGTCCTCTGCATGGCTCTGGACCTCAAGACCGTTCCGCTGCACACCGCAGCAGTCACCGGCGCTATCCTCTGCGTAGTCACCGGCTGCCTGAAGGAAAAAGAAGCATACGCTGGTATCGACTGGGTCACCATTTTCCTCTTCGCTGGTATGCTTTCTGTCGCTACCGCTATGGAAAAGACCGGCGCAGGCAAGCTGATCGCTGATACCGTCGTCAGCATGATGGGTACGAACCCGAACCCATACGTTCTGACCGCAGTTCTCTTCCTGATCTCCAACGTTCTTACCCAGTTCATGTCCAATACCGCATCCGCTGCACTGCTTGCACCGATCGGTATCTCTATCGCGCAGTCCATCGGCGCTGACCCGAAACCGGTACTGATGGCTCTCGGCATCGCTGCATCCTGCGCATTCGCTACCCCGATGGCTACTCCGCCAAACACCCTCGTTCTCGGACCTGGCGGATTCTCCTTCAATGACTATGCAAAGGTCGGCGTTCCGATGTGCGTGATCTCTCTCATCGTCTGCCTCGTAGTCATCCCGATCGTTTGGCCATTTGGCATGTAAGATCTATAAAAAGCTCCGGCTCCCGCCGGGGCTTTTTTGCGTTCTCGGTGCGGGGAAACGCATAGAGGATCTGCGGGTCGCAGAAAGGGGGGACGGTGTCTCGAAAGACCGCGGAGAAGTGGAATCTTTTGCCGCCACGAACCGTCTGCCGAAAAGGCGAAGAAGCGGATCCTGTATCTTCGATCTCGGATCTATATACTGTTATAGAATTTTTTTATTTCATTTTTTATGGAAGGCTTGACAGATATTTCCTGCTGCTGCCGTTTCATGAAGTGCGAATCGAGGGGAGGAGATGGAGGAATATCTAAAAAGTACATAGATAGCGATATAATCGGACGCCTTGGGGTTTTAAAGAACGTATTATTGCTTTTGATTCCCATCTTCGGATACATAGATACCGATATAAAAAGCGCCGAATGAACGATGATTTCTGCAAATAAATTTAGAACAATCGTGAAATTTTGACTGGATTCCTGTTTTTTCTCTCTTGCAAAACTGCGAAAAGTAAGTAAAATAATCATAGATGCCTATGGAAGTACCGAGCGGGAAACCATGGATATGAGCCCTTTCCCCTGGGGCTGAGCGAAAGGAGGATAGCCGGTTGGCCAAGGGATTGATCTCCGGAAAACGTTTCGGGATTCATTGATTTCAGCCATTATATATCTTTACACATAGGATTCTGAAGTCTTCCGGAAAGCTTTTCTCTGCCGTTTCAGATGCATCTGATGAAAGGGTAGGAGAAGCCATCCAATAAGGAAGGTGAACCATTATGGATCCAGCCATTATCACACTGTGTGTCCTGGCTGTGGCAGCGTTTCTCTTCGTTACCGAACTGATTCCACTGGCTGTCACCGCTATGGCTGCATGTACTGTACTGGGGATTCTGGGCGTACTCCCGTCGAAGGCGGTGTACGCAGGTCTCTCCAATTCCACCGTCGTTCTCTTCGGCGGTATGTTCGTCATCGGCGCTGCTATGTTTAAGACCGGTCTTGCCGAAGCCATCGGTATTGCCGTCGTTAAAAAAGCAGGCACCAATGAGCTGCCATTGATGGCAGCGATTATGATCGTTACCTGTGCACTGTCCTCTGTTTCTTCGAACACTGGTACAGTAGCCTGCCTGATGCCGGTCATCATCGGTATCTGCCAGGCAGCGAAGATTCCGGCTTCTAAACAGTTGATGCCATTGGCAATCGCTGCAAACGTCGGCGGCACGATCACCATGATCGGTACTCCGCCAAACGTTATCGTTACCGGCGCTCTCTCTGCGGCAGGACTTCCGACCTTCGGATTCTTCGAATTCGCATTCATCGGTGTTCCGCTGTCCATCATCATCGTTCTGTACACACTCTTCATCGGTCGCCGTTTCCTCCCGGACCACTCTGCTGGTGCGATGGATGAAGAAGCTGTCAAAGCCGCAAAAGAAGAAGCAGGCGCTTCTGGCGATGATGCTCCGAAGAGCAAGACCAAGATGTGGATCTCCGGTCTCATCCTGATCGGCGTCGTTGTTGCTATGGCTCTTGATCTCAAAACCGTTCCGCTGCACACCGCAGCAGTCACCGGCGCGATTCTCTGCGTCATCACCGGCTGCCTGAAAGAAAAAGAAGCGTATGCCGGCATTGACTGGGTCACGATTTTCCTCTTCGCTGGTATGCTTTCTGTAGCAACCGCTATGGAAAAGACCGGCGCTGGCAAACTGATCGCTGACACCGTCGTAGGCATGATGGGCTCGAACCCGAACCCATATGTACTGACCGCTGTACTGTTCCTGATCTCCAACGTACTCACCCAGTTCATGTCGAACACCGCATCCGCTGCGCTCCTCGCACCGATCGGTATCTCCATCGCGCAGAACATCGGATGCGATCCGAAACCGGTACTGATGGCTCTTGGTATTGCAGCCTCCATGGCATTCGCAACCCCGATGGCTACTCCGCCAAACACCCTCGTACTTGGCCCTGGCGGATTTACTTTCAATGATTACGTCAAAGTCGGCGTTCCGATGTGCGTCATCTCCTGGATCGCCTGCGTCATCATTATCCCGATCTTCTGGCCATTCTAATGGCTTCGTACTGAAAAAGGAAATAGCGGCGCGATTAGAAATCAAAGCGCCGCTATCCCTTATTTCTTTTTTAACAAGGAAAGGTGGATTCATTCATGGATACTCCAGGCCCGCTTTCCATTTGTATTACCAACATGGTCATTGTATTCGCAGTGCTGATCTTCCTCGCTTTCGTCATCCAGCTGATTCACATCGTGGATCCGACCAAAGGCAAGAAGAAATAAGAAATCGCATACTTACTTTGAGTCATTGCGTGGGATGACGTGAGTTGAGTTTCAGGTTCTGAAGGTTCAGCAGGTTCAACGGGGGAGGAAGAGGCGCACCATTCATATAGCGCCCCAATACCCTATCATATAAATTAGCGGCGCTGCTAATTTTTTATGCGCCGCACCTTCCCTGTTGAACCCTTTGAACCTATAGAATCCGATGAACCCAAACCCCAACATCCCAGATGACTCGGCAACATTACAATGATTACACCTAGGAGGCTATACACATGGACGGCTTTATGAGAGCACTTGTTTCTGTATGGACAGACTCCGGCTTTGCCGCACTGACATGGCAGAACATGGTCATGATTCTGGTAGGACTTATCCTCCTCTATCTGGCTATCGCAAAGCAGTACGAACCACTGCTTCTGCTTCCTATCGCATTCGGCGATATTATGGCTAACTTCCCGAACACCGGGTTCGAAGACGAAATGGGCGTTATGATGGCCATCGGCTTCGGTATCAAATACGAAATTTTCCCGCCGCTGATTTTCATGGGCGTAGGCGCAATGACCGACTTTGGTCCGCTCATCGCTAACCCGAAGACCATGCTCCTGGGCGCAGCAGCTCAGATCGGCGTATTCGTAGCCCTCGCAGGTGCTATGGTCCTCGGCTTCACTGCACCGCAGGCAGCAGCTATCGGCATCATCGGTGGTGCTGACGGCCCGACCGCTATTTACCTGTCCTCCAAACTGGCTCCGGAACTTCTGGGCGCTATCGCAGTAGCAGCATACTCCTACATGTCCCTGGTACCGCTGATCCAGCCACCGATCATGAAACTCTGCACCACCAAAGAACAGCGTAAGATCAAAATGACCACCCTTCGTCCTGTTACCCACTTCGAAAAGGTCATGTTCCCGATCGTAGTATCCATCGTCGTATCCCTGCTTCTGCCGCCGGTAGCAGCACTGATGGGCTGCCTCTGCCTTGGCAACCTGTTTGAAGTATCCGGCGTCACCGGCCGTCTGTCCGACACCGCACAGAACGCACTCTGCAACATCGTCACCATCTTCCTGGCAACCGGCACAGGTCTTACCATGACCGGCGACAAATTCCTCCGTATCCAGACCATCGAAATCATCTGCCTGGGCCTGATCGCATTCGCAGCAGGCACCGCAGGCGGCGTCCTCTTTGGCCAGATCATGAGAATTGCATCCGGCAACAAGGTCAACCCGCTGATCGGCTCCGCAGGCGTATCTGCAGTCCCGATGGCAGCCCGTGTATCTCAGGTCGTAGGCCTGAAAGACAACCCGTCCAACTACCTGCTGATGCAGGCCATGGGCCCGAACGTAGCAGGCGTTATTGGTACTGCCGTAGCAGCAGGCACCATGCTCGCACAGTTTGGCAAATAAGTCTTTCTGACACAAAAAAAGCTCCAGCTTTGGCTGGGGCTTTTTTGTTGTGGGGAAGTGGTGACTAGTAGCTAGGGACTAGTAGCTAGGGATTAGGATCCCTTTTTCGCCCTCCTTAGAGAAGGGGCCGGCCAAAGGCTTGGATCAATGTGCCTCGAAGAGGCACTCTTTGGCGTGGCGGCATGAAAATAACGAGAGCAGAGCGCCATCCTCATTGTCATCCCGACCGAAGTGGAGGGATCTTTCTTGCATACTGGTTATAGCGTCCTATGTGAGACAGCGGAAAAGGGGAAACCTTTTGCGAAAGGAGCAAGAAAGAGCAGAGTGCAAGGAAGATTTCTCGCTGCGCT
>JAJWRZ010000114.1:0-6395 GCA_021633965.1 Dialister sp. | reverse complement strand
ATATACACATTATCGCTATTGATATAAATAGCATTCTTATTCAAAACCCCTGGGTTATCAACAGGTCCGCTATATCCAGCCACCATAGTAAATCCGAAAACCCCTGGATCACCTGTAATCGGACTATCAGGCACAAGACGCGCTGTCGCCTCTACACTAACTGGAATCTTCTGCAATCCCAAAATTCTCATAAACGTCGTATCTACATTCTGTGATACATAGAGAGAAAGGAGAACCCCCTTCGTCTCATCAGTTCCATCGCCATACACGCGCTTGGTAATCTTATCAATTTTATAGTTATCCCTCATAGCAGTGTCGGCATATAAATTCGCCTCTAGGTACGTATGCGCCACCGTCTTGAGGTCAGTCACATCATCCTTGTCATACACATACGCCGCCGCAAGCACCGCCGCATCCGCCGCCTTCTGCAGGCGCGCGTGACGGGCAAAGCCATTCCCGAGGTCCACCGCGAGCCCTGCACAGCCGAAAAGGATCGGGATCAATATGGCGAAAAAGACCATGTACGCCCCGCGCTCATTCTTGAGCGAGGAACGCAGTCGATTCAAAAAAGTCATAGTATCACCTCATGTGAGTTAGGAGTGAGGAGTGAGGAGTGAGGAGTAGAGGAAGGGGCGCACAATTCATATAGCGCCCCAATACCTCTCATTTTATAAAACAGTCTATTCATGATTTATATAAAACTCCGCGCCGCTTCCATATTTTATGCGCTGAGCCTTCACCTCAAACTTCTCACTTGATTGGATGGTCAATTTAACTGCCAGTTATTTATGAAACGCAATTCCCATCACCAGCCACGAAAAACCATATTCGCATTTAGTATACCATAGTCTCCGCAAAGATTTGAAATGAAAAATGCATGCAAAAACGCCCGCCGGACGGCGGACGTTTTCATTGATCAGAGGAAATGGTGACTGGTGACTAAGGATAGCGACCAGCGCGCGGAATGCGGGCATCGCCGTTTACAAAAATCGACGCGGAGCGTCGCTCCGCCTAAGCCTTCCCCGCATGGGGAAGGCAAATTAGTAGCGGCTACGCCGCCATTTTGGCTGATGGTATTCCCTTATCGTCAGCCTTCCCCTCGAGGGGAAGGCGATTCCTGCTCAGCGGCGAAGCCGCCACCTTAATTCCTCATTTAATTCCCTTCCAGTCTCGCTACACCGAGCGGCGGGCTTTCAAGGAAGGTGACTTTCGGATTTCTCTGAGCGAGCCAGCCGGCCTGCCATGCATTCGGCAGGAGGTAGACCGGACGCTCGCGGCGGTCATAGACGACCATCGCATTGTCGATGCCAATAAGCTCTTCCGGCGGGACATCCCCTTCTGTCCAGCGGGCTGCGGTGTAGGAGAGCGGCTCCAGATTCACATGGACATTATATTCATTTTCCAAGCGGTACTTCATGACTTCGAACTGCAGCTGGCCGACAGCGCCGATGATGAAAGACTCCATGACGTAAGGCTGCTTGTAGACCTGGATCGCCCCTTCCTGCGCGAGCTGGGAGACGCCGTTCAGGAACTGCTTTCTCTTCATGCTGCTTTCCGGAGACAGGCGGGCAAAAAGCTCCGGCGGGAAGACCGGGAAATCAATGAAGGTGACCGGGTGCTTCTTCTCGCAGACGGTATCTCCGACACCGAGCTCACCGGTATCGAAAAGACCGATGATGTCGCCCGGGTAGGCTTTCTCGACCGTCTGTCTTTCCGTCGCGAGGAACTGCTGCGGCTGGGAGAGGCGGAGCATCTTGCCGCTCTGGCGATGCAGGACGGTGATGCCTTTCTCGAAGACGCCCGAGCAGATACGCATGAAAGCGACACGATCATGATGCTTCGGGTCCATATTTGCCTGGATCTTGAAAATGAAGCCGGAGAACGCCGGATCTTCCGGCTTGATGGTGCCTTCCAGCGTCTTTCTCGCTTCCGGCGGCGGCGCGAGCTCGAGGTATTTCTCCAGAAATGGCTGTACGCCGAAATTCGTCATGGCCGATCCGAAGAACATCGGTGTCAGCTCGCCCTTCGCGACTTTTTCCGGATCGAAGGGATCGCCCGCTTCATCAAGAAGCTCCAAGTCATCACGGAGCGCATCCAGCACGTCCTGTCCGACCTGAGAAATGATGGCTTCGTCATCGATCTTGCCGGAAATCACTTCCAGCTTCTTCACGCCATGTGCATTGTCCTTGATGAAGATATGGCACATCTCCGTCTCACGGTCATAGATGCCCGTGTAGTCGCCATTCACCCCGATCGGCCAGTTCATCGGGCAGGAACGGATACCGAGCACATCTTCAATGTCCGCCATCAGGTCGAACGGATTCTTACCGAAATGGTCGATCTTATTCACGAAGGTGAAAATCGGGATCCCGCGATCCGAGCAGACCTTGAAGAGCTTCTTCGTCTGCGCTTCGACGCCCTTCGCCACATCGATGACCATGACCGCCGAGTCGACAGCCATCAGCGTGCGGTACGTATCTTCCGAAAAGTCCGCATGCCCAGGGGTATCCAGGATATTGATGCGGCAGCCCTGGTAGTCGAACTGCAGCACCGAGCTCGTGACAGAGATCCCGCGCTGTTTTTCGATTTCCATCCAGTCAGACACCGCATAGCGCGCCGTCTTCCTCGCCTTGACAGAGCCCGCGAGATGGATCGCGCCCCCGTAAAGCAGTAATTTTTCCGTCAATGTCGTCTTGCCGGCATCCGGGTGGGAAATGATCGCAAACGTCCGGCGGCGTTTGATTTCTTCTAAGTCAGTCATATTGCACCTCAATCAAAAATATACATCGCTTCATTATAGCATATTTATATGACAGTTCGTAGAAGAAAAGGAAAGCGAAAGCGGCATTCTTCTACACAAAAACGCACAAGCGGAAAAGCCTGTGCGTTTCTCTCTGTACTTCTCATTTCAGATCACGAAGGACATGATACGTATTTCCATTCAATGTGTTCACTGCCACCTGCATCGAGCGATTATTCTCCAGACGCTTGATCTCACCCGTATCAGGATTCACCCGATACACATCCGTCTTGACCTTCGTCCCCACCGACTGATCGGTCAATTTCGTCCCACCATTCTTATCCGGGCTGTAAATGGCGACCGCATAGTACAGCTTTCCATTTTCCTTATAACCCACCATCGCCCAGCTGTCACTTTCGAGTGCCCTGGAATCGATCTGTCCCACAAACTTCGACAGACTGTCACTGTCGATCAGCCCATTCTTATTCTTAATCTCCGTCGTAAAGTCCGGGCCTTTTCTTTGGTCGAAATACGTTCCATTCGGTCCCCCCATGAAGTCAGCAAACGATTGGAACCCAGCGTCTGTCCCTTTAAGAAGCGTATCCTTGAGCCACTTCATATGACGGTCGTAGACCTTCTGCTCCGTATCCTGCTCCGGCTTTCCCTCTCCATCACTTTTGCCTCCCGTTTGAAGAAGCTCAGCCGCAGAGTCAAAAATCCCGGGAATCCCGTCTCCGTAAGACCCCAAAATCCCCCATCCGATCCCGACCACCAGGGCCAGCATGAGGGCATACTCTACAAAGTTGTTCCCCTTCTGTCTCATATCTCTCACCGGTTCTCTTTCGTCCCTGTAAAATAAGTTTTTCGGTTTCATTCTACCATTTTTATTATAAACCCACAAGAAAAAAAGGGCGGAAACTCCCCCCGACGCAAGGAAAAGCCGAAAACAGGGATGAGTGGCTAGGGATTAGGGATTAGGGATTAGGGATTAGGAACCGCAAGTGACTAGTGACTTGTGACTGGTGACTAAATACCATCTTCGTGCATCGACATTATTTTTACTTCGCGGCGCTTCTATATTTTTATGCGCCGCACCACCATTTCTCATTTCTCATTTCTCATTTCTCATTCAAGTGCTACATCAGGAACAAAACTCCTATCATCACTGCCAATACAAAGAGACCGTAGAAAAACTTCTCCAAGAACGCCTGCTGATTCTTCTCTGTCGAGACCTCGAAGCCGCAATGCGGGCAATACTTCAGCCCAGCGACATCCGGCACCGGACCACGGCAATGCGGACACACCTCGCAGTGCCCCGCCGCATACTGCGCACGCTCCTCCGCCGTCAGCTCCGGCAGAATTTCCACCGGCGTATCCAAGAGCCGGCATCCGCACGCAGGGCAGAAACGGAGGATATTCCCCTCATACACATGCCCGCACCCCCGGCAGCGCACCGCATCCTCCGGCAGCGGCTGCTCCAGCGGATGATGACATGCCGGGCATCGATCCCAGCGCTTCCGCATCCCATGCCCGCAGTACGGACACTTCGAGAGATGCGGCCACGACGCCTCCCGGCTCCCCGCCTCCGGCGCCTGCGAAGGCTTCGCAAGCGACGTGTAAGAGATCCCCCGTCCCCGGGATCCCCACCGTCGTCCGGACGCCATTCTGTCCGATCGTCACATGCGCCCCGCGCCGCCCGAACGACGTCGAGACCCCGCGCTTCCCGACATTCAGCGTCACCCCCGGCATGATCTTGATTCGCCGCTGAAAACGAAAACCCATTTCTTCTGCCTTCTTTCCTTACGACTCTTTCCCCAGCAGCCACTTCCACATCGGGAGCACATGGATGATGACCCCGTCCCGCTCAATTTCCTCTTCCTCACTGTACGTCAGAATGTAAAGCGACTGGCCCTTTATGAAATCATTCAATTTCAAAAGACCACCCACTTCCCGCTCCAGCGTCTCTGCGGACTGATGTAGAAAATAGCAGACCTGCACCGCCATCTTCTTCTCAGGGATGTAGAAATCCACCTCTATATTTCTTTCATAATAGTACACCTGATCCATCCCATAGCGCCGTACAAGCTCGATGGCCGCCAGATTCTCCAAAGCCGCTGTCACGCCATCCAGCACCAAGAGCTGCAGTAGTCCCGCATCCATGAAATAATATTTCGGCGTCGTCTCCCGATCCACCAGCTTACCCATAATATTCTGGATAGAAAAAACCAGGTACGAATCCTGCATATACGACACATACTTGATCACCGTCATCTTGCCGATAGCAAGACCACTCCCCGCCACGATCCGCGTGAGACGGCTGTACGAAAGCGGATGACACACCGACTCCGCGATCTTCTTCAAGAGCAGACGCACGGCAAATTCATTCCCTATCCCATTCCTGGCGATGATATCCCCGAGATAGATCGTCTGGTAAATGTTATTCAGATACATCCGCTTCGACTGCACATCGATCAATTCCGGAAACGCGCCGTTTTCGAGATACGCATCAAAAGCACTGGAAATCGCAGCCTTCCCCTTCATCGTCAGCTGCTTTCGCGGGCTCCCATCGATCCCTAGCGCCATAAGGTACTCCGAGAAATTATACGGATACACCACCCGCATCATGAAGCGCCCGCCCAGCGTCGTCGCGATCTCCCGGCTCAGCATCTTCGCATTGCTCCCTGTCACGTACACATGGTACTTGCTGTCTGCCAGCCGCCGGACAAACTTCTCCCAGCCTGTCACATTCTGCAGCTCATCCAGAAATACATGCGTCACCTTGTGATCTTCCGCAAACTCTGCCTGCACCTCTAAGAGCAGATGCAGATCCGCCGCCGTCATCTCCAGTAATCGTTCGTCTTCGAAATTCACATAGAGAATATGATCCTCCGGGACGCCTTCCTTCAGTAGCTCGTGGATGCGCTGAATCAGAAGATAGGATTTCCCTGCCCTTCGAATCCCCACAAGGCAGTAGTTCAGATTCTCCTCCCAGTCGAAAGCACGAGTAAGAAACCCCTGCTCCTGCACCGTCTCCCACTGGTCTGCCAGCACTTCCTGTATGATTTTTTTATTCATCTTGTCTCCTCCACAGAACGGAAAAGGGGTAATATTGTCTCGTTCATAAGACAATATTACCCCTTTTCTGTCTCGCACGCAAGACAGATGTGGGCACATTCTTCAAGGCAAGAGTTTCACTCTAGGTCGATGCGCTCTCATTTTGTGACAAAATCGATCTCATTATAAGTGAAAATCAAGAAATTCCTGCAATGGCCAATTTGAATTCGCTTAATGCCGTTTTATAGCTCTGTGTAGACTTTCCTACTTTCTGCGGATCATAATTACACATACTCAGTATGTCCGCATAGCCCGCTACGATTTCTCGCAGATTCTTCTTCAAAAACTGCATTGGATCCTGCGCCCATCTCAAAACAGTATATCCGTTTTCCTTACGTTTAACTATAAGTGCTTGTAAACCATATTATACCAAGGGCGCAATAAATCCATCAGGATAAACCGTTTCAATCGGCTCCCCACCAAACGGTGTCTTCTTGCTCTTCTTCTTTTCATTCATATTTTTCGCCGCAGTAATTGCATTAAAGCGTCCTCCTGCAGCATTGTAGTAAGTTGGGAACATCGTGTAGATATAGTCGTATAA
>JAJWRZ010000258.1:0-1241 GCA_021633965.1 Dialister sp. | reverse complement strand
CCCGCCTCGCTTCGCTCGTCTGCCCCTTCCAGAGGAAGGGGCGAGAATGATTCTTAATCGGGCATCGCCCTTTATATAAATTGACGCGAAGCGGTGGATAGTCTGCTTTCATAAATCGCCTGCTTGAGACGCTCTTTCCCGCTCTCTTTCATACCGCTAGTGCCCTATCCGCCCCTTCGGGGCACCTTCCCCTCGAGGGGAAGGCTGACGATACGAGAATACCGTCATCTAACATGCGGCGAAGCCGCCACCTTCATTCCTCATTTTCTTGAACCCTGAACCCTAACTCCCATTTCCGAGGTATCCCATCCATGCCACGCATTTATACATCTGCCCTTTCCGCAGCCGCTTCTGAAGCGTGCTACGCCGCTTTTCTGACAGGCAGCCTTCCTACGGAGGGCTGCTTCCTTGTGTCAGGCCCCCATCTTTTTCTGATGGATTCTCTTCCGCCTCTCCCCGAAGGGCGCGGCGTCCCCGTCTCCTTCGGACCTGTCAGCTGGATCCGCTCCGGCATCTCTTCCCAGATGCAAAGCATCTCCGTCTACCGTGCCTTTCTTTCCGGCCGTCGCCTCCCTGCCGGGACTGCGCTGGCGGCAGGAAAGGATGGCATCACTGTCTTCCCTGCCGAGCTCTATGAGGCCGACCTCGGAAAGATGGAGCCCTTCTCGCTCTCCTTTGATCCGCTCGAAGAGGTCCTGACCCCGCAGGAAGCGGCGAAGCTCTACCATGTCGATGCCAAGCGCATCCAGTGGGACTGTGAACACGCCGGTGAAGGCGCCGTCTTTTCCCTCTCTGAGACACGCCGCTCCGGAAACACATGGCTCCTCACAAGAAATGCCGCTCTTCGCATCTACGAAGGAAAGGAAATGCCAGCCTATGCCATTGATCCCCTTCTCCTCGTCTTCTCCACGGTCGAAGCCGCCCACATCTGGAACCGCGACAGCGGCGTCGTCAGAAGCGCGGCGGGCGGCGCCGGCCACGCCGCCGCCCGCATGCACAAAGGTGACCGCAGGAAATCCGGCCGCATCTGGCTCGTCCGCCGCGAAGCCATGGAGCGGCTCTTCGGTCAGTCCCTCCCCGAGCGCATGGCTGAAGCCATGCGGTTCGTCAAATAAAAAAAGAGCTGTGAAGAAATGAATCCTCATTTCTTCACAGCTCCTTTTTACTTTGCTTTCATTTGGTTCAGGGTTCAGGGTTCAAGGTTCAGGGCTCTCGTGGCGGCTTCGCCGCCTTTTTTAGAA
>JAJWRZ010000113.1:0-6621 GCA_021633965.1 Dialister sp. | reverse complement strand
AGAACCCCATCGTGAAGGGTCAGTACGGCGAGGCCACCAACCCCATCTTTGAGGTATTTTATTTAGATCATGCCCACGGCATCATCGCTGACTTCTCCGGCAATCCCCCCTACGAGTTCTAAAAAACTCTCTCAATTCAACATCTTCGGGGCAAGGTGAAATCCATGACCGGCAGTAAAGTCTACGAAGCGCAAAAGCGCCCGATACGGTGAGATTCCATAACCGACGGTATAGTCCGGATGAAAGAAGATATGAGGAAGCAGCCCCGCAGGAAAACCCGTCCTGTGGGGCTGTTTCAAATCCAAGCATATCCTCAAGATAGGAGCATTATGAACCGCACCTTTACCATGCAGCAGCCGAAAAGAGCTACCGCCCTCAATATCCGTACCATCACCATGACCGCACTGCTTTCCGCAACGGCATATGTCCTTGCCTTTGTGGAATTTCCTGTACCGTTGTCTCCGTCCTTTGCAAGGATGGACCTGTCGGACTTTCCGGCACTCATCGGCGCATTCCTGCCGTTCATCCACACAAAGCTGGACATTGTGCTGTTCAATGCCTTGCCCTTCAACATTCTGAAAGGGCTTGTCATTGGCGGCTTTACCATGCTTACCTATAAACGGCTCACACCGATCCTGAAAGGGCGTTGATCTTATGACGAAACAAGATTATTTAGAATTGCTGGTGGAAAATATCCACTCCACCACCGTTGCCACCATCGGAGCAGACGGGCATCCGCAGACCCGTGTCATCGACATGATGCTCTATGACGAGCAGGGCGTGTATTTCCTTACCGCTAAGGGCAAGGCGTTCTATGCTCAGCTCATGGAGCAGGGCTATATCGCCCTGTCCGCCACCAAGGACAAAATCTCGATCTCCCTGCGGGGTAAGATCAAAAACATCGGCAACGAAAAGCTGGGTGAGATCTTCAAGAAAAATACCTATATGCAGTCCATCTATCCCGGTGATACCCGCAGTGCGTTAGAGGTGTTTTGCCTGTACGAAGCGGACGGCGAGTATTTTGACATCAGCGACCCGGCACACATCGTCCGGAACAGCTTCACCATCGGCAAAGCGGCACAGGAAGCACCGGGATACTATGTAGGCGAGGGCTGCATCGGCTGCAAGCTGTGCTATTCCATTTGTCCGCAGAAGTGCATCGACATTACAAGAAAACCGGTGGTCATCGACCAGCACCATTGTCTCCACTGTGGGCGTTGCGCGGAAACCTGTCCTAAACAGGTCATTGAAAAGAGGTTTTGACCATGAACCAGAGTGAAAAAAGACTGTTTCTCATACAATCTCTGCTGAATGAGCGCCCCTCCTGCCATCGGCAGCCAATCCCCGCAGCTGCAGAACGGCAGAAGATTTTACTGCGCGGACTGATGAACGTCCGCAGAGCTTATCCAATTGGTGCGGATTTCCTACGAGTGCAGGACGAATATCTGAAAGGCGAAACAGCCGTAAAGGGTGTTACCGATGTTGCTGACCTGACGCCCGTGCAACCGGGGCTGTACCTCTGGCAGGGTGATATTACGACGCTCAAGTGCGATGCGATTGTTAATGCTGCCAACAGCGGCATGACCGGCTGCTATATCCCGAACCATCGCTGCATCGACAACGCCATTCACACCTATGCGGGTGTAGAACTGCGGCTTGCCTGTGAAGAATTGATGGAACAGCAGGGCTATCCCGAACCCACCGGACAGGCAAAAATCACTCCGGCATTCAATTTGCCTTGCCGGTATGTTCTGCACACGGTTGGGCCGATCATCAACGAGCGAGTGACCAAAGAGGACGAGGAGCTGCTGGCTTCCTGCTATCGCTCCTGCTTGAAGCTGGCAGCAGAGAACAGCTTGGAAAGCGTGGCGTTCTGCTGCATTTCCACGGGTGAGTTTCATTTTCCAAACGAGCTTGCGGCTGAGATCGCGGTTCAGACGGTCAAAGATTTTCTCAAAGAGCAAACCAGTGTCAAGAAGGTGATCTTCAATGTTTTCAAGGATTTGGACAAAGCCATCTACGAAAAGCTGCTCGGAGCAGATTGAGCGGCTGAAAGCAGCATTACAGGACTGTGACGCCGTGGTGATCGGCGCAGGCGCAGGCCTGTCTACGGCGGCGGGTTTCACCTACACTGGCGAACGGTTTGAACAGCATTTTTCCGACTTTGCTCAGAAGTACGGCATTCAGGATATGTACAGCGGTGGCTTCTATCCGTTCCCCACGCAGGAAGAGTTCTGGGCGTATTGGAGCCGGTATATTTTTATCAACCGCTATCAGGATGCGCCTAAGCCGGTCTATGAGGACCTTTTGAAGCTGATACAGGACAAAGATTATTTTGTCATCACCACGAACGTTGACCACTGCTTTCAGAAGGCGGGCTTTGACAAAAAGCGGCTGTTCTATACGCAGGGCGATTACGGCCTGTTCCAGTGCAGTGAGCCGTGCTGTCAGGAAACCTTTGATAACGAAACCGTGATTCGTGAAATGTTCAAGCGGCAGAAGGACATGAAAATCCCGACAGAGCTACTTCCGTTCTGCCCCCGCTGCGGGAAACCACTGACCATGAACCTGCGTTCTGACAACAAGTTTGTCGAGGATGAAGGCTGGCATCGGGCAGCGGAACGGTATGAGAATTTCCTTCATACCCATGAAGGCGGAAAAATCCTCTTTCTGGAATTAGGCGTTGGATACAATACGCCCGTTATCATTAAATATCCGTTTTGGCAGATGACCGCCAGGAACCCAAACGCCACATACATCTGCATCAATCAGGGACAGGCAGTTTGCCCGCAGAAGATCGAAAAGCGATCTATCTGCATGGATGCAGATATTGGACAGGTTTTGCAGAGTCTGTCCACTGCTGCTACTCCATAGAAGAACGCAGCCTTGCCACGCGCGTATCGTGTGGCAAGGCTGCGTCTTTTGCATTTTCAGAGCAGACAATGCAAGCTGCTTCTTGGCAGCCAGTCATGCACCTGCAAGGGAAATGAGAGAGGGTAAAGGGCGCAGGCAAGTCGATAGGTATCATCTGTGGACATGGCATCATACCAGTGATTCTGAGAGAACTTGATGCAGCAAAACTGTTCGTGAAATCTCATAACAGGCTCGCCGGCTGCCTTTCTCCCACTCCTACCGATTTTCTCTCATATGGAGTATAATGAAAAGGATAACTATACACCTTCCATTTATGACAGGAGAAATCATATGAAAAAAATCATTCTTACCGGCGACCGCCCGACCGGCCGCCTTCATGTCGGCCACTACGTCGGCTCCCTGCGCGAACGTGTCGAGCTGCAGAACTCCGGCAAATTCGACGATATCTACATCATGATCGCTGACGCTCAGGCGCTCACGGACAACGCGGACAATCCGGAGAAGGTCAGAAGAAATGTGCGCGAGGTCGCTCTCGACTACCTCGCCGTCGGCATCGATCCGGCGAAGTCCTGCATCTTCATCCAGTCCATGGTACCGGAGCTCACCGAACTCACCATGTACTACATGAACCTCGTCACCGTTTCTCGTCTCCAGAGAAATCCGACTGTCAAAGCAGAAATCCAGCAGAAGAATTTCGAAGCCAGCATCCCGGCCGGCTTCCTCTGCTACCCGGTCAGCCAGGCGAGCGACATCACGGCCTTCAAGGCCACCCATGTCCCGACCGGCGAAGACCAGGAGCCGATGCTCGAGCAGACACGCGAGATCGTCCGCAAATTCAATGACATCTACGGCGAAGTCCTGGTCGAACCAGACATCGTCCTTTCCACAAACAAAGCCTGCCTGCGTCTCCCCGGCACCGACGGCAAAGCGAAGATGAGCAAATCCATCGGCAACTGCATCTACCTCTCCGACTCGCCGAAAGACATCGAGACGAAGATCATGTCCATGTTCACCGATCCGACCCACCTGCGCCGCGACGACCCGGGGCATGTGGAAGGAAATCCCGTCTTCACCTACCTCGATGCATTCAGCAGCGATGAACACTTCGCAGCCTTCTGCCCCGAGTACAGCTGCCTTCAGGAAATGAAGGATCACTACACGAGAGGCGGCCTCGGCGATGTGAAGGTGAAGCGCTTCCTCAATAACGTCATGCAGGAAACCCTCCGCCCCATCCGCGAACGCCGCGAATATTGGGAAGCCCATCTGGAGGATGTCCAGGATATCCTGAAGAGTGGCTGCGAAAAAGCGGAAAACACCGCCGCACAGACTCTCACCGAAGTCCGCCGCGCGATGCGGATCAATTACTTCGAAGATGGAAATTTGTTGAAATAAGGTTCAGGGTTAAGGTTCAGGGTTAGCCCAAGGGACGTGCCGTCCCTTGATTACGGTTGAAAGCCTCGCTTGAATGAGAAATGAGAAATGAGAAATGAGAAATGGTGGTGCGGCGCCAGATCCTTCGACTCAGTTCTCACTGTTCCGCCTTTACATGATCGAACATCCGACATTTCACTCCGCTCAGGATGACGAAATACGCTACGAAGCATAAATAGTGACGATGCCATGAGCTGGCATGCCAGTCACTAGTCACTAGTCCCCAGTCCCCAGTCACTTGTCCCCAGTCACTTGTCACCGAAAGGAGTCCGCTATGCCATACGTCAATATCAAAATCACCCGAGAAGGCCATGTGACCCCCGAGCAGAAGGCTGCGCTCATCCGTGGTGTCACGGATCTTCTGGCCAATGTCCTGCATAAGAATCCGGCCTCGACTGTTGTCACCATCGATGAAGTGCCTCTGGAGAACTGGGGCCTCGGCGGTGATCCGATCCTTGTCGCAAGAGAGAAGAATCAAAAGAAATAGGGTGAGCCCCGAGGACGTGCCGCCCCTTGATTGTGAATGAAAGCTTCGTTTGAATGAGGAATGAGGAATGATGGTGGCGGCTTCGCCGCATTTTATAAACGCACTTCACTTTTCTCCCTCCTTCCTTTGGAAGGAGGTGCCCCGAAGGGGCGGAGGTTGGCTCTCGAAGCGGTATTTTCACACGCGGGGATGCCAACCCCGCCTCGCTTCGCTCGTCTGCCCCTTCCAGAGGAAGGGGCAAGAATGATTCTTAATCGGGTATTTAAGTCACCAGTTACTCCTAATCCCTAATCCCTAGCTACCAGTCACCAGTCACCAGTCCCTAGTCACTCACAACAGCAAAAAGCCAGAACACACATGCAGCGTGTTCTGGCTTTTTTAATAGATCATAGCGGCGCCTGCTCTAACAATTCATGATCCATCTCCCCCTCCTCTGTGTGATCTCCTCTTTTCAGGGAGTATGGATTCCCTCGTTTTTGAATGAAATCCGCATTTCCCTAAGGAAGCACGGATTCAATCGCAGAATCTGATCAGACTGTATCGCCCCCTTCCCCCGCCTTCGTCCTTACGTTATAATAGATTTAATGAAACTCTTATTTCTGAAAAGGAGGCTTCTTTATGGAAAAGATACATATCAACCTCGGCAAGGATTCCTACGACATCGTGATCGACAGCGGGCTCATCCGCCGCGCAGGAGATACGATCGCTACCCTCACAGGCTCGCGCGACGCGGCCATCATCACAGAGGATGGGATCGATCGCCTCTATGGCATGGATCTTGTGAAATCACTCGAATCCGCCGGCATCCGCACGCAGATGATCGTCGTCCCCTCGAGTGAGAAATCGAGAAGCCTCTCCATCGTGAACCGCGTCTACGGTGCGCTCGTCGACTTCGGCCTGCCCTCCGACGGCGTACTCATCGCGCTCGGCGGACGCGTCGTCGGTGACATCACCGGCTTCGTCGCCGCCACCTACCACCGCGGCATTGCCTATATCCAGTTCCCGACATCCGTGCTCTCGCAGATCGGGAGCGCCATCGGCGGCAAGATCACGCTCGACATCACCGCGGGCAAGAATCTCGTCGGCACCTTCTATCAGCCGCGCGCCGTCTATATCGATCCCGGCATGGCCAAGACACTCCCCAGAAAATACCTGCACAATGGCATGGGCGAAGCCGTGAAGCTCGGCTGCGTCTGTGACAAAGAGCTCTTCGAGCTTTTCGAAAAAGCCAATTCCGACATGGAGCTCCTGCGCGTGCTGCCGGAAATCATCCGCCGCTGCGTTGCCATCAAGGCGCACTATGTAGAAATCGACCCCACCGGCAAGAAAGAGCGCCGTCTCCTCGACTTCGGACACACCATCGGCGGAGCCATCGAGCGCTGCTGCCGCTACGATGACAAAGCGATCACCCACGGCGAAGCGACCGCGATCGGCATGTACCTCGTCACCAAGCGCGCCGAGCTTCTCGGGCTCACCACCCGCGGCGCTACGAGCCGTCTCGAGTACGTCTTGAAATCCCTTGCCCTCCCCACGGAGACACACATCGCCCCCGAGATCCTCGCTGCGGATATGGCAAAAAGCAAGCATGTCAAGGAAGGGAAGCTCCAGCTCGCCCTCATGAAGGAGATCGGTCAGGGCTTCCTGAAGGAAGTGACGGTCGAAGAGCTTGCCAAGTATGTGAAATAAGGACGGGGATCAGGAGACATCTGACTTCTATCCTCCAGCCTTCGGGCATCGCCGTTTACAAAAATCGGCGCAAAGCGCCGCACCTCTTAGCCTTCCCCATTGGGGAAGGGGGACCGCGTCAGCGGTGGATAGGGTGCTCTCGT
>JAJWRZ010000112.1:0-6638 GCA_021633965.1 Dialister sp. | reverse complement strand
GTAAAAAGGGGCTGTGAAGAAATGAGGATTCATTTCTTCACAGCCCCTTTTTTATATATCTCACATTATTTATGTTCAAAAATATCGACGCGGCGAGCGGCAGCGTGATCCTTGCTGTCACTGTCTGCCCCTTTCACCATTTCGACCAGCTTTGTCGCATCGACGCCCTGAGAAACAGCGTATTCCTTGACGCTCTTCACGCGCTGGGCAGCGAGCTCTTTGTTGTACTCTGCACTGCCGGTCGGATCCGCACGGCCGACGAGCTTGAAGACATGGCCGGTTTCCTTGGCCTGCTTCACGAACGCATCCAAATTCACCTTCTGGGCATTCTGAATATCCGCCGAGTCACTTTCGAAGAGGACACTATTCAGATAGTAATCATTTTCCGCTGCCTTAGCCGGTGTTTCTGCCGGGAGCGCTTCTTCCGAAGCCTCTGTCCTCACCACACTCACATCGCTAGGCTCATCTTCTTCGAAATCATAATTCTTCGAAGGCTCTTCCTCATAGGACATGACCGGGTCATGTCCGCCGAAGCGATACGAAACACCTGCCAGGAATCCCTTATAAGAGACATTGCGGTCACTGTTTCCGCGGGTATTCATATATCGATAGCCGGCTGTCAGGTCCACATTACTGTCGACAGCCATGTTCACGCCAGCTTCCCACATGGAGGTCTCTTCCGTGCCGAGAGCCCCTTTCGCATAGACATCGACGACGTCCGTCACAGGCTGACGGGCTACGACGCCCAGCTGAAAAATGTTGTTGGTGGCTTTGCCATTATCAAGCATCTCCGACGGATAGTCCTTCATAGCGATGCGGTTCCAGCCCGCAAAAGCAGCGACCTGCGGATGCAGGGAGTACACTGCATTGAGTTCATTCATATTTCCATTCGTATGGTCCGTGTGAAGTCCGGTGTACTGGTACTGCGCTGCCCATTTATCGGTGATCCCATAGCTCACGCCGCCCAGGAAATTCCATTCTCCATCCGACTTGTAGCCGGCAGTGCGAGCCGCCGAGTCCCACATGCCTGCATTGATCTCAAATTCACCCGGACGGAAGGTCGTCTGCGGAGATGCGAATGCGGTCGTAGAGATCGCAACCAGCGCCAGCATCATAGCGATTGTCTTTTTCATGATCTTCACCTCGTAGAAAAAATCAGGGAAAGTGTCATAGGATATTGGTCATATATATCTTATTATATCATTCCATGTAAAGGCGAAGGACTCGCCGGTGCCGGGCAGCCCGTGGGGCGTGCTGTCCCATGATTACGTTTGAAAGCTCTGCTTGAATAAGAAATTAGGAATGAGGAATTAGGAATGGTGGTGCGGCGCATAAAAATCAGAAGCGCCGCGGAGTTTTGAAACCAGCGGTTTTCTCGTATCGCAAACCTAATCCCTAGCTACTAGTCCCTAGTCACCAATCACCTATCCTTAGGGAAACGCTGATTAAATCACAGAATCAGATTTCATATGGATTTTTATACATAGCGTCGTCGACATCCTCCTTAAATAGCTCGCTATTCGCGCCCTCTGTCTCCTCGCTCTGTATAAAAATCCAAGAATGAAATCCGATAACGATTTAATCAGTGTTTCCCTAGTTTCCGCCTTTCATCATATCCTGCATTTCTTCGATCATGCCGACATTGCCGCTTTCGATGAGACGGCGGAATTCGTCGAGCTGGTTCTTGATCTCCTTCGACATTTCCGGAAATTCCGGCGCAATATCGCGCAGCGCCTTGATGACGATCTGCGAGACGACGTAGCGGGTATACCACTTATTATCCGCCGGAACGATGTACCACGGCGCAGCCTTTGTGCTGGTCGCCGTGATCATCTCGCTGTAAAGCTCCTGATAGCGGTCCCAGTAGCGGCGTTCATTGATATCTGCCATGGAAAATTTCCAGTTTTTCTTCTTGTTCAGGATGCGCTCGGCCAGACGGTTGCGCTGCTCATCCTTGGAGACATGGAGAAAGATCTTGATGACATGGAAGCCATTCTCCCCCAGATAGCGCTCCCAGTCCTTGATCTGCCGGTAGCGGGTATCCCAGATATTTTTATTGACCAGATTCTGCGGCAGCTTGTCCTCTTTGATGAGGTCATGCACGCGGGTCACGATGACATCCTCATAGTGGGAACGGTTGAAGATGCCAATATCCCCGCGGCGCGGCAGCGCGCGATTGATACGCCACATGTAGTCGTGGTCCTTTTCTTCACTGTTCGGCTGCTTGAAGGAAACGACATGGACGCCATTCGGATCCAGATGTGAGAAGACGTGCTTGATCGTCCCGTCCTTGCCTGCCGCATCCATCGCCTGCAGGACGATGATGAGCCCATAGGTACTCTGTGCATAGAGCTTTGCCTGCAAGAGATTGATCTCTTCCAAGGCTTCCGGGAAAGCAGCTGTCTTGACGGCTTCCTTGTCGATGTCGATATCGCAGGCCGTGGCGATCTTTTTGAGGTTGATCTTATCGCCTTCCTTGGCACGATAGCGGTCAATGTCGATCTTGATCTCAGGCATTTCTTTTTCCATGGTCGTTCTCTCCTTTTGATAATGATTGTTGTTATAAGTGTATTTGTTTCACGTGAAACAGGAAACGGAGCCTCGCTCCCATCCGCAAACGGAAAGAATCTCCCGCTGACGCCCGAAATGGCGGCGCAAGAGGGCCTAAGCTCTGCCGCCTTACTTCTTGATCGCCTGCTGGATCTCTTCGAGCGATTTCACATCCACAGAGGAGATGAGCTTTTTGAATTTTTCAAGCTGCTCGGCGATGTCGGGAGCCAGCGGCGGGAACTGGGGATCGATCTTCTTCAGTGCCTGCAGTGTGATCTGCGAGACGACGTAGCGGGTGTACCACTTGTTATCCGCCGGAACGATATACCACGGCGCATAGTCTTTCGATGTTTTGGAGATCATTTCTCCGTAAATTTCCTGATACTGGTCCCAGTACTGGCGCTCACGTATATCTGCCATGGAGAATTTCCAGTTTTTCTGCTGGTTGAAGATGCGGTCCATGAGGCGCTTCTGCTGCTCCTCTTTGGATACATGCAGAAAGATCTTGACCATGGGGAAGCCGTTGGCTGCCAGATATTTTTCCCAGTTTGTGATCTGCTCATAACGCTCTTCCCAGATGTCCTTGTGAATGAGATTCCTCGGAAGCTGCCCCTGATGGATTAGATCATGAATGCGCGTCACGATGACGTCTTCATACTGCGAACGGTTGAAAATGCCGATATTTCCGCGCTCCGGCAGGGCTTTATTGATGCGCCACATGTAATCATGATCCTTCTCCTCACTCGTCGGCTGCTTGAAGGAGACGACCTTCACGCCGCCCGGATTGAGGCTCGCAAAGACATGGTTCACCGTACCGTCCTTGCCGGCCGCATCCATCGCCTGCAGGACGATGATGAGGCCGTAGGTATTCTGGGCATAGAGCTTTTCCTGAAGCACCTTCAGTTGTTCGATGGTTTCCGGAAAATATCTCTCCTTCACTTCTGCTTTCTCGATCTTCACATCGCAGGCCGTCGGGAAATCCTTCAGTAAGATCTTTTCCCCTTCTTTGACGCGATACCGATCGATATCGATCTTTCCATTCTTACTCTCCGGCATACAGATCCTTCCTTTCTGTCTGACGAGCCATATATCCGCGGAAAATCAAGCCCATTTCTTTCGCATTTGCTTTTATTATAGTGCATTTCCCCCATATGCATTTAATAAAAAAGCAATAGAGACAGTTATAGAAAATTTATTCACAAAGCCGGAAGAAGGCAGGCTATAGTATAATAGAAGTAATGAGTAGCTGGTGAACAGTGACTAGGGATTAGGGATTAGGGATTAGGGATTAGGCTTACGATTTTCCCCAGCGCAGTAGCGCCCTACTATGAAATGAGCCTGTCAGGTTCAGCTGGGACGAAAGGGGCGCACAATTCATATAGCCCCCTTATATGTATAACTTCGCCGCGCTTATCATTCTTATGCGCTGCACCAGCATTTTTCATTTCGTATTTCACATTTCAACGGAGGCCCTTATGGACGAAGACAAGAAACCCACCGGAAAACGGTTTCGACGGATGGATACGATCTCCAGCGTGTTTTCCTCCTCCGACCTGAACCATCGGCTCTTCGGTCACGAAGGATTCCAATTCTTCCTCTTCCAGAAGCGTTGGGAAAAGCTGGTGGGCCAGGTGATGGCGAAGGAGTCCTATGTCTCAAGCTATAAGAATGACGTGCTCTTCGTGACTGTCACGAATTCCGTCTTTCTCCAGCAACTCTATGTCATCAAGAACGATATCCTCTCGCGCCTGTCGGAGGATGAATTCGGAAAGCGATTCACAGACATCCGCTTCATCGCCGGTCCACGAAAGAAGAAATACCAGACTTTCACGACCTTAGATCCCATCAATCGCGCGATCGAAAAGGAGCAGCGCATGTACGACCAGCCGCTGACAGACAAGGAGACCGACTGGATCCAGCACTGGGTCAGTACGCATATAGAAAAGGAAGCTCTGCAGGCTCCCTTTTCCGATATGATGAAGGCTGTCCTCCAGATCCGAAAAGGCGAGCTCGCCGCCGGATACCACCCCTGCCAGCGCTGCGGCGCACTCACGCCGCCGGATACCTCGCTCTGCAGCAGCTGCGAGCGCAAAAACCGTCAGGAAAAGCGCGCCCGCGTCATCGAGCTGCTTCGAAGGAATCCGCATTTCACCTTTCAGGAGGTCACGAGCCGCTTCCCCTGTACCTATCCGCTCTACGAGTCCTGCGTGAATCAGCTGATCCACGGGTATAAGGAGCGCATTTTTCATCAATTTGCCCGCCCGGATGAGAAGCGCCGCCTCCTCGCTCTCCTGACCCATCGCCCCATCGAGTCCATGACCGATCAGGAAGCGGAGGAAGCACTGAAAAAGCTCCCCAAAAAGTCATGGTGAGAAAGTGGGCAGGTTGACAAGTTCAGAGAGTTCATGGGGGATGAGTGGCTAGGGATTAGGGATTAGGAGTGACTAGTGACTAGTGACTGGTGACTAAATACCACCTTCGGACATCACTCTATTTATACTCCGCGGCGCTTCCATATTTTTATGCGCCGCACCACCATTTCGCATTTCTCATTTCTAATTTCTCATTCAAGCGAAGTTTTAAGGACAGCACACCCACGGACTAACCATGAACCAAAAACCGCGTGGACTCTTACGAGTCCACGCGGTTTTACATGTCTATCACAGTCCCCTTCCCTGCCATCACGGGATCCGTCCCCGTCATGAGTGTCTGGATCTGCTGTTTTTCGAGGTAAGTCATCAAAGCTTCCCGACGCGCGGCATCGAGCTCGCTTCCGATGTCGTCTAAGAGCAGTACGGGATAGGAGCCCGTTTCCTCTTTGATGAATTCCATTTCCGAGAGCTTCATCGAAAGGATCGCTGTCCGCTGCTGTCCCTGCGAGCCATAGGCAGCGATATCGAGCCCATTCAGAAGAAATCGGAGGTCATCCCGATGCGGGCCGACAGAGGTATGCGCCAGACGGGCATCCATCTCACGATGCCGGGAAAGCATCGTCAGGTACCACTCCACCTCGGTGTGCGCCTCTTCTTCCCCCTGCTGCACATAGCGAATGGAAAGCGTCTCCTTCTCTCCCGTCAGATACCGCTCCAGCAAAGGGACCTTACGGTTCATCTTCGCGACCGTTTCCAGACGCTTCTTCACAAGGTAGGCTGCCCCCTTGGCAATCTGCATATCCCACAGATCCACTTCTGCTTTTCGTCCGGAGAGCTGCGCCTGACGGAAGGCCGCATTGCGCTGCTGCACGGCCCTGTTGTAAGAGAGGAGCGTCTCGTAGTAGCGGGGAGAGACCTGTGAGATCTCCATATCTAGAAAACGGCGGCGGATGAGCGGCGCGCCTTTGATGAGCTGCAGCTCATCCGGTGTGAAGAGGACCGTCCGGAAGAGCCCTAGAAGCTCCTTGCGGCGGATCGGCGTATCATTCAAATAGAATTTCTTTCCCTGCCCGCGCACCATGCGGATCTTCAGCACATGCGAGGTCTGATGCACGCGGTAGGTCAAGAGAATCGAGCCCTCCTCTTTATCGAGCCGGATCATATCATTGTCATTCGCCGTGCGAAAGGACTTCCCCACGGAGCTGTAATAGATGGCCTCGATGAGATTCGTCTTGCCGCAGCCATTAGGGCCGGCGATGAAGGTCAGTCCCTTTCCGGGCTCTATGGTTTTGTCATCCAGATTTCTGATATGGATCAGACGAAGCTTTTCGCAGTACATGGGAGATCCTTTCGTAGTTCCTGACTCGCAGTGGTTTCATTTCTTTCTCTTATTATACCCCATTTTCTCCACGAAAAAAGACGATGTGAAATAACGATCCTCTCATTTTCGCGTTCCATCTGCCGCGGGGGAAATGCCGAAGGCAATATGTGCAAGCGAACTGGATTTTTAGGAGCGAAGCGACGCTAAAATCCAGTGAGACGCCATTTCGAGACGAGCGAGATGGGGCATGCTAGCGGTATAGCGTGCTATGTTGAATAGTCCAATGCTATCGATATTTCAACACTTTCATGCAATACCGCTACGTAGCCCCCTCTCCCCTTCGGGGAGCTCCCCCGATGGGGAGCCAAGAACGTTCTGCCGCTTAACTTAATAGC
>JAJWRZ010000111.1:0-6668 GCA_021633965.1 Dialister sp. | reverse complement strand
GTATAAATTATGGCGATGCCCGAAGGTGGTATTTAGTCACCAGTCACCAGTCACCAGTCACTTCTAATCCCTAATCCCTAATCCCTAATCCCTAATCCCTGGCCACTCATCCCTGTTTTCGAACGTCCCTTTCCCTTCTTCCCGCTAGAGTATATAATAAAATCAACACTACGAAGAAGAAGGTGAAAACGTGGGACTTTGGAGTCAGATTTCCTCCTGCTTTACGAAGAGCTCTTTCACTGCCTGTTCTTGTGATGAGAGGGCGCAAATGATGGATGCGGGGGCACGGCAGATCCTTGCTGCGCTGGAAGATGCAGGGAAAGAGGGCTACATCGTGGGCGGGTGCGTCCGTGATCTTGCGATGGGAAAGGTGCCGCATGACTGGGACATCACCACGTCGGCGCGTCCGGAGGAAATGCTCTCTATCGCTGCTTTGCGTGGTTGGAAAGCGGTCGATGGCGGCGGACGCCGGTTCGGGACGGTCATCATTGTCCTGGGCGGTGAAAATTACGAAGTGACGACATTCCGCAGTGAGAAGTATGGAAGGGATGCTCATCGGCCGAGTGAGGTGTCTTTTGCAAAGACGCTGAAAGAGGATCTGATGCGCCGCGATTTCACGGTGAACGCCATGGCAATGGATCGCAGCGGCCGTCTTTATGACGAGTTCGGCGGACTTTCGGATATAGAGAGGAAGCGTCTTCGGACGGTGGGGGATGCAGGAGAGCGTTTCTCAGAGGATGCGCTGCGTCTGTTTCGCGCCTGCCGGTTTGTCGCTCAGCTCGACTTCATGGCGGATAGCTCGCTGGTAAAGGGGATGGAGAGTGCTTTCCCGCGGGTCTCGGGGCTGTCGCTTGAGCGTGTGCGCCAGGAGATGGACCGGCTGCTCGTTTCGAAGCATGCTGCGCGCGGCATGGATCTTCTGGTACGAAGCGGCCTCGCTCGCTGCTCCTGCCGCATCAAGGAAAAGGGAGGATACACGCAAGTCCCCATCCTGCCCGAGCTTTCTCATCTGGTGGGGCTGCCGCAGCAAAAGGAATTTCATAAGTATGATGCATGGTATCATACACTTGCAGTGCTTGAGGCGGTGAGCTCGGAGCCGCTTTTACGCTGGGCAGCGCTGCTTCATGATGTAGCCAAGGGGATGCCGGGGATCCGCGCGATACGGAAAGGCCGGCTCACGGACTATGGCCATGATAAGAAGGGGGCTGAGATGGCAAGGGATATCCTTACGCGCTATCGCCGGTCTCCTGCTTTCACGGAAGAGGTGGTCTGGTTGGTGGAGAATCATATGCGTTTTCATTTTTTCGCCAATTCACCGGAAGCGGATGCGGAGAAATGGGTACGCCAGCTCGCAAGAGACCATGTATTCTCTTCTTCTGAAGCGATGGCGGAGAGCTTTCTCCATCTCAAAGACCTTTGCAAGGCTGACATCATTGGCTGCGGACGGCCTCTTTCCGCGACAGAAGGTCACGAAGCATTCGGCAACTATATGGCAGAGCTCTCGCGGCGTATGCCTGTTACCAGCAAGGAGCTGCACTATCCGAAGGATGTACCCGCTATTCTTGCTCCGCATGTCGCAGAGGGCATGAATAATCTGCTTTTCCGCGTGCAGAATGGCGATCTGGATAATACGGAAGAAGCGCTTCACGAGGCGGCACTGCGATTTGCGAAAAGACATAGGGATTAGAAGGGACTGGTGACTGGTGACTAGTGGCTGGGGATTGGGAGACGGGTAGATATCAGTCTCTCTCGCATCGTCATTGAAAGCGTTGCCGAGAAATCTTTGTCATTCGCGGTTCATCGGTCGGTGATAGGAAAGCCCAAACGGGAAACCTGCTCTCCAGAAACTTTTCGGGCATCGCCCTATTTATACTCCGCGGCGCTTCTGATTTTTATGCGCCGTACCAACCCCTTTGAACCTCTTGAACCCGTAGAACCCATTGACCCCATTCACCCCATTTCACGAAAGGAGCTCGCATGAACCAGGGACAGCCCAGAAATAAAATGCGCATGAGAAGCGTCAACATCTCGAAAGCTATCAGTGTTTTGGTGGCTCTTCTTGTGCTGCGTCTTTTCTGGGTGCAGGTCATCGAAGGCAGCCGCTATGAAGAGATGGCGATGAATCAGACGGAGGGGAGCCAGACGCTCTACTCACCGCGCGGTACGATCTATGACAGGAATGGGAAGGAAATGGCTTTTTCCATCATGGTGAAGTCTCTTTATGGCGATCCGGGAATGCTAAATGTCTCTCCCAAAGAAGCGGCTAAGGCGCTGGCACCGATCCTGCACCAAAAAGAGAAAGACATCGAGGAACGACTCTCGCGAGATACGAGCTTCGTATGGCTCGAGCGCACGATGGATCCGGAAGACTCGGATAAGGTAAAGGATCTCATCAGGGAAAGGAAATGGGAAGGCCTCAGTTTCGTGGATGAAAGCCGTCGTTTCTATCCGAATGGCTCCATGGCGGCGAATGTTCTCGGCTTTGTCGGGATGGATGACAAGGGGCTTGACGGTCTTGAGATGTCGCTTGACAGTCTCATCCGCGGTGGCTCGAATAAGCAGCAGATCTTGACGGATGCCAGGGGAAATCCGATCCTGAAGTCAGTACTTACTCCATTCAAGGCGGAGAAGGAACGCTCTGTGTACTTGACCATTGATCAGAATATTCAGTTTTATGCGGAGCGTGCGCTTGACCGTGCGATGAAGACGACCCATGCGACAGGCGGCATCATCATCGTCATGGATCCGAAGACGGGAGAGATCCTGGCATTGGGAAATCAGCCATCCTATGATCCGAATCATTTCGAAAAAGCGGATGAGCGGCAGTTCAAGAACCGTGCCGTTGTCGATATTTATGAACCGGGCTCTACCTTCAAGCCGATCATCGCGGCGACGGCACTCTCGGCCGGGACCTACGATACGAAGCGCGTCTGGCATGACCCGGGTGTGGTCTGGGCATCCGGTCATCCCATCAAGAACTGGAATGAAGAATCTTACGGTGATGTGCGTCTCGTCGATATCATCAAGTGGTCGATCAATACGGGCTTTGCACATATCGGTCTTTTGACCGGCGGTGAGACGATGACCGACTATGCGAAGCGATTCGGATTCGGACGGCCGACGGGTATCGAGCTCCCGGGAGAAGGCGTGGGACTTCTCTTTGAGCCGAAAAACATGCGGCCTATTGACGTTGCGACCATGTCCATCGGGCAGGGCATCGCAGTCACGCCCCTTCAGATGGTGCAGGCCTACAGCGCCCTTGCCAATGGCGGAAAGATGGTGAAGCCCCATATCATCGCTTCAATCAAAAATGCCGACGGCAGTGACTATCAAGTCACGGAAAAGGAAGTGATCGGACAGCCGATCACGGAAGCGGTCGCGAGTGAAGTAAAGGACATGATGGAGAAGGAGGTCTCCGAGGGCGGCGGCAGCAATGCCCAGGTACCGGGCTATCATATGGCAGGCAAGACAGGTACCGCGCAAAAGATCGATGCAGAGCACGGCGGTTATCTCAAGAACCAGTACATTGCCTCCTTCTGCGGGTTCGGCCCGACGGAGGATCCGAGGGCCATCTGTCTCGTTGTCTTGGATACGCCGACGGGTACGTACTATGGCGGGCAAGTCGCGGCTCCGGTTTTCAAAGAAGCCATGACACAGATCATGCGCTACCTGGCTGTCCCGACGATCGAAGACAGTGAGAACCATGCTAAACCTGTCACCCCATCCATTGAGACGAATAAGCCGAAGCTGCCCTCCGAAGCGGAGCGGGAATTCCCTCTGCCCAGTTTTTATGGCTGGTCTATGCGAGACACAGGGGAATGGCTCACCAAAGCAGGTCTTGGCTTTGCACCGGAAGGAAGCGGCTTCGTGGATAAGCAGAGCCCCGGCGCAGGCATCCATGTGAAGAAAGGAGATACCGTGTGGGTGCATTGCAGGGAATGAGAGATCTATCACTCAATAATGTACCATTGACATAGCTGGTGAGCCATGGTAGTCTAGGGTTACAACATGGAGATGGGACAGGGCTGACGGAGTAAAGTGGAAATGACCACGGGTACTGTACTATCTGAAACGCCGACCGTCTGGGCAGAACTTCTGCTCAGACGGTTTTTGTTTAGAAAAAAATCAGTGCTGCCATCCCCCGGCACACGCCCCACCCACCTATGCTATAATGAAATGGAAAGCCATTGTGAGAGCATGTCGTTTTTTGAAAGGAGATCCACATGTTAAGCGATATCGAAATTGCACAGAAAGCTGAAATGAAGCCGATCACTGAAATCGGTGAAAGCATCGGCATCCCGGCAACGGAACTGGAAAACTACGGCCATTACAAAGCGAAGGTCTCTCTGAAATTCACCAGAGAGCTGGAAAAGAAACCGAATGGCAAGCTCATCCTTGTGACGGCGATCTCTCCGACACCGGCCGGTGAAGGCAAGACCACGACCACCGTCGGTCTCGGGCAGGCTCTTTCTCAGCTCGGCAAGAAGACGATGATCTGCCTTCGTGAACCATCCCTTGGTCCTTGTATGGGCATCAAGGGCGGCGCAGCAGGCGGCGGCTATTCGCAGGTCGTCCCGATGGAAGATATCAATCTTCATTTCACGGGCGATCTCCATGCGATCACCGCTGCACACAATCTTCTCGCTGCCATGGTGGACAACCACATCCAGCAGGGAAACGTACTCGGCATCGATCCGCGCCGCGTCGTATGGAACCGTGTCATGGATATGAATGACCGCGTGCTCCGTCACATCGTCGTCGGTCTTGGCGGTCATCCGAATGGCGTACCGAGAGAAAGCGGCTTCGATATCACCGTCGCATCGGAAGTCATGGCGATCCTCTGTCTGGCTCGTTCTATCAGCGACATGAAGGAACGCTTTGCCAAGATTATTGTCGGCTACACCTATGACAATGCCCCGGTCACTGCGGGCGACATTCATGCGGAAGGCGCGATGGCAGCTCTTATGAAGGATGCACTGAAGCCAAATCTTGTGCAGACGCTCGAGCACGTCCCGGCCTTCATTCACGGCGGTCCATTTGCGAATATCGCGCATGGCTGCAACTCTGTCCTTGCGACGAAGACGGCACTGCATCTCGCAGACTATGTCATCACGGAAGCAGGCTTCGGTGCCGATCTCGGCGCTGAAAAGTTCCTTGACATCAAGTGCCGTTTCGCCGGTCTGAAGCCGGATGCGGCGGTCCTTGTTGCGACCATCCGTGCGCTTAAGATGAATGGCGGCAAAGCGAAGAATGAACTCACAGAATCCGATCCGGAAGCGGTCAAGAGAGGCCTTCCGAACCTCATGCGCCATATTTCCAACATGAAGAAATTCGGCCTGCCGATCGTTGTTGCGCTGAACATGTTCCCTGCTGACACCGCAGAAGAGAAGAAGGTCATCGAAGATGCCTGCGCGGAAGTCGGCGTCGCAGTGGCAGAGTCCAATGTATTTACCGAAGGCGGCAAAGGCGGTCTGGATCTGGCTACCAAAGTCCTCTCCGCCATTGATCAGGGCTCCAACTATCACACCCTCTATGATCTGGAAGGCAGCCTGAAAGACAAGATCGAAACCATTGCAAAAGAGATCTACGGCGCAGCGGATGTCGCTTACGATCCGGCGGCTGCCAAGGAACTGAAGCACATCGAAGAGATGGGATTTGCCCATGTCCCGGTCTGCATCGCCAAGACGCCGGCCTCCTTCAGCGACGACCCGACCAAGCTCGGGGCGCCGGAGGGCTTCACGCTCCATGTCAGAGAAGCACGCATTGCTGCAGGCGCCGGCTTTGTTGTCATTCTTACCGGCAAGGTCATGACCATGCCGGGGCTTCCTCGCCGTCCGGCTGCGGAGAAGATCGATGTGGATGAGGAAGGAAATATCACGGGGCTCTTCTGATGGCAATGATCTTAGACGGAAAAGAAACGGCGGCTGCTCTGAAAGAAGAGCTCGCCCTGCGCCTTGCAAAACTGCGTGAGAAGCACTATGAACCCAAGCTCGCCATCATTCTGGCCGGATCCTCCAAGCCGTCTGCCATGTACGCATCTTTTATGCAGAAGGTCGCCAAGGGCTATGGCATTGATGCAGAGATCTTCCGCGCCTCCGATGATGTGACAGAAGAAGAGCTGGGCTCTCTTGTGACAGATCTCAGTGCGGATCAGGAGATCACCGGCATCCTCATGATGATGCCGCTTCCGAAAGGCATCCGTGCAGAGAAAATGATCGCTCTTATGAATCCGGACAAGGATGTCGACGGCCTCACCGAGACGAATGCAGGCCGTCTGACGGCGGGGAAGGCGGGGCTCTTCGGCTGTACGCCGCGTGCCGTCATGGCGATTCTGGATCACTACCAGATCCCGCTCGACGGGAAGAAAGCCGTCATCATTGGTCGCAGCAATGTCATCGGGAAACCGGTCTCCCTGATGCTTCTTTCGAAGAATGCGACCGTCACCATCTGCCACTCACATACGAAGGACATCGCCTCCATCACAAGAGAGGCTGATATCCTCGTCGCAGCCGTCGGTCATGCAAACTATGTGACCGCTGACATGGTGAAAGAAGGCGCGACAGTCATCGATGTCGGGATCAACCGTGTGGATGGAAAGACTGTGGGGGACGTAGACTATGAAGCCGCCTTCGAAAAAGCCGGTGCCATTACACCGGTTCCCGGCGGTG
>JAJWRZ010000110.1:0-6753 GCA_021633965.1 Dialister sp. | reverse complement strand
CAAAGATTTCTCGCTTGCGCTCGAAATGACGATACGGGAGTCTGATGTCTCCTAGTCTCTCAGTCTCTTAATCACCCAATCACTCGCACCCCCTAATCCCTAGCCACTAATCCCTAATCCCTGCTTTCAAACTTAGCCCTTTTTAAACGTCCAATACCTCGGAACGAAGATGTCTTCATAAAGATTGATGGCGAAATTATCAGTCAGCCCCGAGATGTAGTCGACAGCCGCACGGGGGATGTCGCCCCCGGCGAGGCGGAGCTGCTTCTCCGGAAGACGGTCGTAGCAGGCCCCTGACCTGTCCTTCTCCGTGTAATAGGAAAAGAGCATCTTCACCACATGGCTTCCGCGATTGCGATCGGGGATGAGGTTATCCGACATATAGACGGCGCGGAACATGAATCTCCTGAAATCCAAAAGGATCCTGTCGCCCTCCTCACACATATGGATGCCGTCCGTCTCATCCTGCATCGAATGCTCCACGACGTCAGTCACCATCGCAGTGATCATGGAGGAGTGCGTCGTCCCGATGCGGCGGCGGATCTCCTCTGGCACATCCGTCGCGGTGATGAGCCCCATGGACTCCGCATCCTCATAGTCGTGGCAGAGGTAGGCGATGCGATCGGCATACTTGATCAGACTGCCTTCGAGCGTGTGCGCCTTGAGCGGCCCGCAGTGGTTCAGCATGCCGTCGAGCACAGGGAGCGTCAGATTCAGCCCCGCACCATCCCGTTCGAGCCTCTCTGCGATGCGGACGCTCTGCTCATTATGCTCGAAATGGCCATAGATTTCCTTCAGCGCCTGCTCCCCGACGTGGCCAAAGGGCGTGTGCCCGAGGTCATGTCCGAGTGCAATCGCCTCCACGAGGTCTTCATTCAGGGACAGTGCGCGCGCCATCGTCCGCCCGATCTGTGCGACCTCGAGGGTGTGCGTCATCCGCGTCCGATAATGATCGCCCTGCGGCGCGATGTAGACCTGCGTCTTGTGCTTCATCCGCCGGAAGGAATTGCTGTGGAGGATGCGGTCACGATCCCGCGCAAAGTCCGTCCGGAGCGGATCCTTCGCCTCCGCATGCGCCCGCTTCGCCTCCTTCACATGAAAGGCGCGCGGCGACAGGACATCGTATTCTCTCTCTTCGATCCGTTCCCGTGGATTCATAGTGAACCTCCTTGGAAAAATGATGGTGTGTTTATTTTATTGTAGCATAAAAAAGAGTTCGGGGTTCACCCGTGGGGCGTGCTGCCCTTTGATTCCATTTGAAAGCCGCGATGAGTAGCTAGGGATTAGGGATTAGAAATCTCAAGTGACTTGAATACCACTTTCGGGCATCGCCCCGTTTCGTCATCCTGAGCGGCGAGAAACGTCATATGTGAGATAACGAATGCCAGAACAGCTGCGACCTCGTCATCGATCTCGGCGGAGCCGCCCTATGGGCTAACCCTGACCCCCTCGCCCCGACTTATGCTATAATGAAGAAAAGAAAGGGGGCTTTCCCATGAAACTCACAAAGTATCTCTCCATCTTCGCGCTCACCGGTGCGCTTCTTTTGGCGATGCCTTCTGCGGAGGCTTCGCTCTGGCCGGGACTGGGGACGACCGCTCAGGAACGCTCGGGCGCTTTCCGCACGGATGCCTTCGACACAGACCATGCAGTGATGAAGACGCCCTATCTCCTCTCGCAGGCCAACAATGCGGAGTACGCCGGCAAGGTGAATGCCGTCATCGGCCGCGAAAAGGCTGACTTCACGGCGTCCCTCCGCACGGAGAATGAATATGGCAAGACGCTTGGCTGGATGATCTGGCATGAAGGGATGATCGGCAACTACATCAATAACACGCAGGGCATCACGAGCATCGTCCTCATCTCTCAGATGCTCCGCGCCGGTGCCGCGCATGGCGAAACGCACGCCAAGGGGCTCACATGGAACAGCGCCGGCGATCTCCTCTCCCTGAAGGATATCCTTCCTGACCTCACGGTCTATGATGTGAACCAGTGCATCGAGGTGACTGCGAAGAAGAAGAACATTCATCTCTTCGAGGACCATGCCGTGACGGAGCTTCCGACCAATTTCTACGTCGGCAAGAACCGTGTGGTCTATGCCATTTATCAGCCCTACGACATCGCGCCCTACTCCGAAGGTGTCGTATCGATCGCGATCGGTAAAATCTGAAAGCGGATTCAAGGTTAGGGCGTGCCGCCCCCCTGATTGCGTTTGAAAGTCTTGCGCGAATGAGAAATTAGAAATGAGAAATGAGAAATGGTGGTGCGGCGCATAAAATTTAGAAGCGCCGCGGAGGTTTGAAACTAGCGGTGTTCTCGTATCGCAACCTAATCCCTAGCTACCAGTCACCAGTCGCTAGTCACTCCTAATCCCCAATCCCTAATCCCTAGCTACTCATTCCAGCTTTCAAACTTTGGTATGAAAGATAGTTGACGCGGAAAGGAAATGCTTCTACACCAGTGTGCGAATAGCCGGACTATCCTATCCACCGCCAACGCGGTTCCCCAACGCCCTTGGGCAAGATTAAACGGAACGGCGCGAAGCGCCCATTATAATATTTGCGGCGAAGCCGCCGCCACCATTTCTCATTTCTAATTTCTCATTTCTAATTTCTCATTTCTAATTGCAATCAAAAACACCCGCAGCGAAGGGGTACGCTGCGGGTGCTTTTTTGATGGCTTTTTTATCTGTCTCTTTCTCTGGTACGGCAGAGGCCGCGTTCACAGTTGCGCAGGAAGCGGAGAAGATGCTCCACCTCCGGTGTGGACGGGAAGTCCTGTTCCATTTCTTCGATGGCTTCAGAGAGCTTCATACCGGAGCGGAAAATGATGCGATAGGCCTTCTTGAGGAGGCTCTTGCCTTCCGGCGTGATGCCATTTCTGGAAAGTCCGACGCTGTTCAGCCCTACGACGCGTGCCGGATTGCCATCTGCGATGACATAAGGGCAGACGTCCTGCACGATCTTGGACATGCCGCCGACCATAGCACAGGCACCGATCTTGACGAACTGGTGAAGGCCGCTCATGCCGCCGATGACAGCATGGTCTTCGACAATGACATGGCCTGCCGCGCCCGAGAAGGAGGACATGACGATGTGGTCGCCGAAGCAGCAGTTATGTGCGACATGGGTATAGGCCTGCAGCATATTGTAAGAGCCGATGCGTGTCTCGCAGTTCTCCCCGGTCGCTCTGTGAATGGTGACGTATTCACGGAGAAGATTGTGATCGCCGATGACGACGGTGCTGTATTCGTCTGCGAATTTCAGATCCTGCGGGTCTTCTCCAATGACCGCATGCGGATAAATGTGATTCTCTTTGCCCATGCGGACATTCTTCGCGATGACAGCATGCGGCCCGATGATGGTGCCTTCGCCGATCTCGCAGTTTTCTCCGATATAGGCATACGCACCGATGACGACATTCTTGTGAATGATCGCACTCGGATGAATCACGGCCGACGGATGGATATCCGGTGCCTCATTTTTCAAGACTTTGAGTTCCATTGTTCTTTCCCCTTTATGACAGCTTGCACTGATCTTTTGATCGCCCGAAGGCGAATTTAAGTTTTCATAATACATAATCCGTCCACAAGCAGTCGAATTATACTTCCATCTCAAGCGAAATCCGGCGTTCTGTCGCTGTTTATTATTATTTTCTCTCTATTTCGCTGATTTTTAACCATTTTCAATTTTTGAAAAAACTTCAAACGGCAGCCGGCATGATGCCGGAGGTCCCTTCTGCCCTTTTATTTCTTATCTTCCGGGCCTTCATTCGGATCGAGAAGATAGAAGAGGAAGTCCGCTTCTGCCTTGTGCACGCCCTCGACCGAGCATTCGCAGTGGACCTTGCCCATGCGGCCGATGATCTTCTTGATGACAGCCTTGGTGACCATCTGGTCGCCGGGGAGGACCGGAGAGCGGAAACGGACATGGTCCATACCGGTGAACATCGGGATGAGGCCTCTGTTTTCTTCCGGATACTGGAGCGCTACGCCGCCGACCTGCGCCATGGCTTCACAGATGAGAGCGCCCGGCATGACGGGATGTCCCGGGAAATGTCCCTGGAAAAATGGTTCATTCATGGTGACGGATTTCACGCCGATCGCATAGTCCATCGGGACCAGCTCGGTGATCTTGTCGACCAGGAGCATCGGATAGCGATGCGGCAGGATTTCCATGATTTCTTCTACGTTGAGTTCCATAAGTGTTTCCTCCTTGAAAATGACGGGGTTCTTATCGATGATGACTATCGCTCGCAGGCAAAGGGTTTCCTCCAAGGATAGAAGAGGGGATTTATTATTATTTCTTCAGAGCCTGCAGCTTTTCGGACAGCTCGGCATTCAGCTTGTGGCTGCCGAGGACGGCGATGATGTGCGCCTGCAGCGGCCCTACGAGGGAAATGTCGCCCAGAATATCTAAGATCTTGTGACGGACCAGTTCATCCTGAAAGCGGAGCTTCGAGAGACATTTGTCTTCGGAGTAGACGACCGCATTTTCCAGCGTGCCGCCTTTGCCAAGCCCCATCTTTCTCATGGCTTCAAGCTCCCATGTGAAGCCGATGGTACGGGCAGGAGAGATCTCCTTGCGGTAGCTTTCTTCATCAAGGATCACATCCAGCGTCTGACAGCCGAGGAGCGGGTGCGGATTCATGGATGTGAAGGTCACACGAAGGCCATCATAGGGGAGCGCCGCGATGAATTTCTTATCGCCCTCATAGACAGCGACGCTGTGATCCAGCGTGAGGACCGGGATGGTCTCTTCCTGCTCTTCGATGCCGCCTTCGAGCACCATGTCGACAAAGGTCTTGGACGAGCCGTCGCCGACCGGCGGCTCGGCAGAGTCCATCTCGATCAGGCAGTTGTCGATGTGGAGCGCAAAGAGTGCGGAGAGGACATGCTCGACGGTGAAGACCTTCGCCGCGCCGTCCTCGAGCGTAGTCGCGCGCATGGTATTGGTGATATTCTGGCTCTTCGCAGCGACTGTCGGTGCGCCAGGGAGATCGACTCTCCGGAAGAGGATGCCCGTCCCTGCTTTGGCCGGATGCATGGTCATGGTCACAGGCAGCCCGGAGTGCAGGCCATTGCCTTTGTAGGTGACGGATTTCTGGATGGTGTGCTGTTTTCTATTCACGATGAGTACCTTTCATGAGAAAGAAAGATCACGGCAGGAAGCGGCCGGAATGCCCCCGATGCAAAGCTCCGTCCCCGCGATGCCGTTATATATGTATTCATGATAACTAGCTAATTATATACTTTTTTCAAGAACTGTTCAAGATTTTTCGCAGGTTTTTGAGAATCTCGGAAGCAGTGACTGGTGACTAGGAATGAGTGGCTAGGGATTAGGGATTAGGGATTGGGGATTAGAAATCTCAAGTGATTTGTGACTTGTGACTAAGAGACTAGGAGACATTAGACTCCCGTATCGTCATTTCGAGCGCAAGCGAGAAATCTTTGTCAAGGGACTCACTCTTTTCCCATATGTGCCGCGCTGTTCCGCTTTCCTCATCTGTCTTTCATACCGCCTGTGCCCTATCCGCCCCTACGGGGCGCCTTCCCCTCGAGGGGAAGGCTGACGATACGAGGGAAACCTGCTATCAAGAGACCTTCGGGCATCGCCCATATATATTTGCGGCGAAGCCGCCACCACCATTCCTCATTCCTCATTCTTCATTTAAGTAGAGCTTTCATCTGCAATCCCCGAACTTCCCCTGAACCCTCCAGCCTGATTCCTCTTGCTGAAATCTCGTAAGAACTCTATACTAATAGAAGTAACTCATTCCTGATAAGGAGATCTCTATGAAAAATTTCCTCGCACAGGAGCATGAGAAGCTCTCACTCTGGTGGGCGGCGATCTCCGCCAAAGAGATCACGCTCTACCTGCTGCTCACCCTTGCCCTTCTCCTCCCTGTTTATCTATACTATGCCGCGCTCGGCATCACGGGGCTCACAGAGTGGTACCGCTGCCTTCGCAACTTTGCCGAATGCGGCCTGCTCTTCTTCCTGACCGAGCTCGTCACGAGGCGCAGCCTTCTGCATCCCTTCTGGCGGATCGGATACATCCCCTTCTTCTCATGGATCCTGATCTTCCCCTATGTGCTGACGCACGCGGTGAACGGCATGACGGACGCCTCCTTCAACCACCTCTCGCCCTACTTTCTGACCGCGATGGCGATCCTGCTCCTCCTCTTCTTCGTGATGAATGTGATCAGCCGCGTCTATGTCGGCAAACGGCTCGCGACGCTGATCTGTCTCGCCCTCGTCTGTTTCTTCACCTTCAATGCCTTCATCTTCCTCACGCATTACGAATTCATGGGAATCATGATGACATCGAAGGAAATGTTTTTCGCTCTGACGAATACCAGTCGCTGGTTCGAACGCATCGTGCTGTCGCACATCTCACTCATGCTGCTCCTCTTCTTCCTCACGCTGGCGCTCGCCTTCGCGGCGCTCTACGCAAAATGGATCTACCGCAGTGCCTACTGTCTCTCTCCGAAATGGATCCCGAAGAACAGAAAGTCCTACTCCGTCATTCACCGTATGCTGCAATTTCTCGTTTTCTTCGGCTGTCTGTGGCTCTTCCTGCGCTGGGCGAGCGAATGCTTCCCCCTCCACGACTACGAAGCCGCCAGACAATATAAAGAGTATATCGAGTATATAAGAAATACGACACTGTGAGACAACAGCTTTGTCAATGAGGTTCAACAGGTTCTGAAGGTTCAAAAGGTTCACAGGTTTCCCATCTTTCGTGAATACCG
>JAJWRZ010000109.1:0-6809 GCA_021633965.1 Dialister sp. | reverse complement strand
GCTCCCCCGATGGGGAGCCAAGAATGATCTGCCGCTTAACTTAATAGCATTACCCCGATGGGGAGCCAAGGGTATTGACTGATTTCCTACGCATTCACTTCGACGTCTATGAGAACAGTCTCGACAGCCAGCCGCCCTCTTGTGACTTTTGGGGCGAGGCGCTGTCTTCTTCATAGGTGTCCACCATGGTGCGGATGCCTTTGGCAAGCGGCGTGTCTTTCGCCGAGAGGACGAGGGGGACGCCGGTCTGGATGGACTCGGCGGCCGTTTGGAAATCGTTCGGGATGACGTAGTGGAACTGGTGGCCCAGGATCGCTTCGACATCCTTGACATTGATGCGGGTGCGCGCGTTCGAGCGGTTCAGAACGTAGCGGATCTTGTTGTCATCATAGCCGAGCTCTTTCAGCGCATCCGAGCCTCGCTTCATGTTCTTGATGGTCGGGATGAAGTCGACGATACCGATGAAATCGATCACCGTCGAAAGATCCATGAGGGAGAGGTTGAGCGCACTGAAAGTCGAAGTCGTATCGATGATGAGGTAGTCGTACTCGAGCTGGAGCTGGATGACGAGGTCACGGATGAGCGTCGTGTCAAGGTTGTACGCCTCTTCGAGGAGCTTCGGATTCGCCATCACATCGAAGGAGACGCCGCCGGAGGAGAAGGGCGTCAGATACTCGGCGGCTACCGTGTCGTCGGGATGCTCGCGCATGGATCTCTCCGCGTCTGCGATCGTCTTCTCCGGCGTGAGCTTGAGCGCACTCGCCACGTCACCGAACTGCAGATCCAGATCGATCAGACAGACGGTGTGACGGTTCTTTGCCAGCTCCGCTGCCATATTGATGGCGATGAGCGTCTTTCCCACGGCGTACGCCGTGCTGAATACAGTAATGATCGTGCCTTTGCGACCTACCATGGACATCACGCCTCCTTCGGGGATGTTGGTTGTTGTTGGTTGTTTGTACGGATTCGACGAGAGGTTCAGCGGGTTCTGCAGGTTCTATGGGGATGGCGGGGGTGGTGCGGCGCATAAAAATAGGAACGCGCCGCAAAATTTTTAGTTTTAGAAAAACACGTTGTTCACACAAGATGAGAACCCCTTTGAACCTATAGAACCTATAGAACCCGTTGAACCTGTCTACCAAAGTAGATACCATCGAGAAGAGACAGCCCATCGGCTGTCCCTTCTCAATGGCACCTGCCAAATAGCAAGTACCATTGAACCATTAAGGAGCTGGCTTGTCCGCAGCAGTGCTGATCAGGTCGCTGGAATCGCTGAATACGGCTTTGATCTCCTTAGACAAGTCGCTCTGCTGATAAATCAGCCAGCCAATGCCGACGATGATCGCCAGCATCAGTGCGTATTCGACCATATCCTGGCCTTTTTCGCCGAGGACCGGTCTGACGTAGTAGTCATAGATCTGTTTTGCTCTGTTCATCATATTGATTTCACCTCCTTTTCGTGAAATGCATGGAAATGGAATCTATAAAAAGACTCAGGGGACTCTTTATCAGAATGAAGGTTCAAGGTTCAGGGTTCAAGGTTCAGGGTTCAGGGTTAGCCCACGGGGCGTACCGTCCCTTGATTGTTTGCAAAAGAGGGGGAGCGGGTTCTACAGGTTCAGGGGGTTCAGCGGGGTGGTGCGGCGCATAAAAATATGGAAGCGCCGCGGAATATTGAGACAAATTTAAAACGCGTTCCCCCCTTGGAGAAGGGGGCGGCCAAAGGCCGGGATAGACTGCCCCGAAGGGGCAGAACTCTGCAGAATGGTAAAGCGAACATATGGGATAACAGGTAAAAGGTCTGACACAGACGAGGTGAACTCCGCTACGATGAATTGTGCCTCTTCGAGGCACTCTATCCTGCGCCTTTGGCGCGCCCCTTCTCCAAGGGGCTACTCAGCTTGGGGAGACTCCTAACCCCCAATCCCTAGCTACTCATCCCTAAACCTTGAACCCACCACTTTTACCGGCTTGTCGAGGTCGTGCTTTTCCCGGAGTACCTGTCCATCGCTGCCTTGATCCTTGCCCTCTGAGCCTCGGCGTCAGCGGCGGTGCGGGTAGGCTTCTGCACCCGAATGGGCGGCTCGGCAGTGTCCTGCGTTGCCTTTGCCTTTTTCTCTACTTTCGGTTTCTCTCGACGGGCGACGGTGAGGCGGTCTTTCTGCTCCTCGTAGTCTTCTTCCGTCATGGGGACGAGGATGGGCTCGCCGTGGATGTCAGTGGTCTTCAAGAGGTAGGAACGTGTCTTGGCCGGGGCTTTTTCTTCGAGGATGATGGTGTCATCATCCCCGGGCTTTTCGCCCCAGAGGTCACGCTCCTCGGCATCTGTCCCCTGCGGAACGGGCTTTGCCGTCTCTACGAGCTCACGGTTTCTGGCGGCGCGCTCGATTTCCTCATAGCTTTCCTTCATGCGCTGGCTCATCGGCGCAGGGGTATCGTCTGCAACGAGGGTCGGTGTGATGAGGATAATGAGTTCGCGCTTGTCGCGGGTATTCGATGTATGGCGGAAGAAGCGCCCGATGATGGGGAGATCTCCCAAGAGTGGGATCTTCGATACGATTTTCGCATCTTCGGAATTGATGAGCCCGCCGATCGCCATGGTCATGCCGGAGCGGACATTGACTTCAGACTCGGCTTCGCGGGTCGCGATGCCCGGTACGCTGAAGGAGTCGATCTTGACGCCATGGCTGTAGTCCAAGGTCGAAACTTCGGCATGGACCTTCGAGGTGATCTTGTCTTCCGAGTCGACGACAGGCTCGATATTGAGCTTTACGCCGTATTCATGCCAGTCGATGGATACATTGCCATTGCCGTCTGAGACAGGGATCGGGATGCGTCCGCCGATCAGGATGTTCGCCGTCTTCCCAGACATCGTCGTGATGGACGGACGGGAGAGGATGCGCGCCTTGCCTTCATTGATGAGCGCCTGCAGGGTCACATTCACATTCGCGATGTGAGAGCCCAGCCAGCCGCCGTGTTTTCTTGTGGAGGAGAAGTCTTCCCCGCCGTAGAAGAGGCCTGCGGTGCCTACGGTGATGTTGCTGTTGGGGTTATCCGAGCTGCTACTTGAGCTGCTGCTCGACCCCGGGGTCTGCGACCAGTACTGGATACCGAGGTTCTTGGTGTAGTCCGAGTTGATTTCAATGATCTGCGCTTCGAGGCGGATCTGGCTCGGATGCTCCAGCTCGAGGAGGTCGATCACGCCGGATTCATCGCCGCCCGTGTAGAGACCAGCGATTTTCATCGCGACGTCGTGTTCATACTGGTTCTCGACCTTGCCGCGGAGCATCACGCGGTCCTTCATCATCTGTACATGGACTTTCGGATAGCCGATGGCATCCTGAATGGCGCTCGCCATGCCGCGGTCATTGCCCGCGACGTACACGGTGTACTCGGTGCGCCGCCCGCCATCTGACCAGACGATGAGGGATGTCGTCCCTGCCTTCTTTCCGACGAGGAGGAAATCCCCCGAAGAGAGAAGCTGTACGTCTGCGATGGCAGGATTTCCGACAGCAAGACGTGTGATGCCGGAAGCGGCCATGTATTTCGATTCATTCAGGGACACCTCGACAGGTTCAGCGGCGCAGGCGCTTCCGTAGGAGAGCATCGCAGCGGCGAGGAGGAGTCCGATCCTTTTTTTCATTCCGTTCATCTTACTGCCCCCTCGTTACGCTTGTACCACGAATGACTTCAATGCCCTGTCCGACCTGTACGGTGGCCTCACCCGCACTGATCGAGACCTGCGGCTGGGGCGCGCCCTGCGGCGGATATGGCGCGTAGGACGGAGCGGTCTCATGCTGCGGCTCCGGCTTCGGCAGCGGGATCACGTAGTAGGCGACCGACTCTGTCTCATCTGCACCGTCTACCGGGCGCAGCATCAGCTGCACCTGTCCGACCTGCAGGGAGGCAGTGAGTTTCGCCGCATCATAGGGCGAGAGCGCGACCGTCGCGACAGCGGGCGTCCCCATGGAGGACGTATCCGTGCGGCGCGGCGCGGTCGGCATTTTATTTCCATTCGATTCATCTTTTCCGTCTTTGTCGTCCTTCTTCGGTGCGACGTAGCCCTGACCCATGCTGGACTTATTGATGGCCAGCAGCAGGACATCACGGAGCAGCATCTTCGAAGTGACGCGGTTCTTCCCGTCCTGGTTAGAAATCAGAAGGATATCCACATGGTCGCCGGGCTTCGCAAAGCCGGAGACGCCGGAAATGTCATTGATGGCAAAGGAAATCGCGCGCATCCCGTCCGGGATGAGCCCCTGAAAACCGGCGGCTGCCGACACATCGAGCTTGCGTCTCGTGATGACATCGCCCGCAAGGATGGTGACCCCTGCCTTATGCCCGACGATGAGCTTCTTGTCTGTCAAAGCCCCCGGCGGGAGCAGATTTTCCGGTACGACGGAGGCTTTCAGCATATCATCCGTGATGACCGTCCGCGGCGAGATATCCGTCGCGGCTTCGATGACAGCGACGCCCTGTACTTCCGGTGTCTTTTCTTCTTTCTTCCCCTCGAAAGAAGACAGCGTGCTGTACAGGATGATGAAGATCATGAGCGCAAAGAAAGCGCAGAGAAGGATGAGCTTTCGAGGCGACATCTTCCCCGCGGCTTTGGCCAGTTTATCTGCTAGTTTCATGTAACCCCCTCTTCTCGGGATACCGTTTTTATTCGACTTCTCACCTATAATCTTATCGCATCTGATATGCATTTGGTGATACTATACGCATTTTGGCTTCATTTTACCATACTCGTTTAAGAAATTCTATGCTTTCATAAACTTCTATGTATTTGGGCAAAAGCATATAGGTGACTGGTGACTAGGGACTAGTGACTGGGGACTGGGAAAAATGTATTTCAACATGTACGGGAGCCAACCCCGTCTCGCTTCGCTCGCCAGCCCCTTCCAAAGGAGAGGCGAGAATGTGAAAGTGCGTTCCAAGCGTCTCGTCATTTCGAGCGAAGCCGAGAAATCCTTCTTGCAGACTGATAAAGAACGCGCGCGCGAAAACAGAAAACCGCAGTGCAATAAAGATCGAGGGCTGCGCTTCCGATGACAACGGCGCGAAGCGCTATCAAAATTCTGCGGCGCTTCCTAATTTTTTGCGCCGCGCCACCATTTTTCATTTCTCATTTCAAATTTCTAATTCGAGCAAAGCTTTCATTCCCAATCAGTGGACGGAGCCGCCCCATGGGCTAACCCCAGTCCCCAGTCACTCTTTCTCCACGATCGTCACGCCGCCGATGTCATAGAAACGTGCCATCGCGGCATTGCCCCAATGGGCTGGATCAGATTTCAATCCCACGGCGTAATGGTGAAAACCTGTGAGGTACGTCCACAGCTCCCCCTCATACGGCGGCCGCTCGGTGATGGAGAGGGCCGCCGGTGTCCCACGCATGGCCTCGGCCTCTCCGAGCCAGTGGTCAAACCATCTGGCATTTTCCACAAATATCCAGAAGGTCATGGCAAAGGTGAAGACGAAGTATCCGATGGCCAGCCGCTTCATCCCCCCTGCCCCCGGCAAACGAACCGGCGATGCGCCGGCAGAGGCGGCGGCGTGCTGCATGAGGAGCGCCGCCGTCAGGCAGAAGATGGTGCTCGGAAACAGGCTGCGGAAGGGAAACTCCGGCGAGACGCACATGATGATTTCAAAGAGCAGGCTCGCGGATAGAAACCAGAGCGCGAGACGGACATATTTCCTGCCGCCGGAAAAAGAATAGATTTCTCTCCTCTTCCGAAAGGCTTTCATCAGGTAGAAATAGAAAGGCGAGAGCAGCAGCGTATGAAACCAGATCGCCACGAAGGCTTTGATATGAAACTGGAAGAGCTGGAAACTCTCTCCGCTCTCTTCCATGCGCAGCAGATTTCCCGGCGCCAGCATGAGGATCCCGTAGCCGATGGAGAGTCCTGCAAAGCCCGCCAGCATCCAGAGCTGCATCTCCCCCTTCTTATATATGTGATAGAGATAAAACAGTCCGAAAAGCCCGATCCAGCAGAGCGTATTTTCATTTCCGTTCCCGGCAAGAAGCCCCAGCAGGAAGAGGAGCGGCGAGAGCCAGCCTCCATAGCGCGCTTCCCCATCCGTCATGTAATGCCGAATGTAAGGCCGCAGCCACGCCAGAAGGAAAACCATCGGCCAGAGATAATTGCACGAGCCATCCAGCCAGAGGAAGATGCCGCAAAAGTTTGCCTGAAATGCCCAGAGAAAGAAGCCTGTGATAAGGACGCTCTTCGCTGAAAGCTCCATCGTGACCTTTCCGCCCCGTGCCGTCCACTGCATGAGGAGGACGAGGAGCACCACCGTGAGCGCGATGACCACATTGAAGACGCCTCGCGGCATCCAGAGGAAGAACATCGCCATCGCCTGCGCCACAATGCGCCCGCCCCACGTCAGGAAATACGACCACACTGACACAGCAATATCTTGAAAACTGGCGATGCGCCGCGCATCCGCTGACAGCGGCTCATACATCGAGTGTCCTTCCCACATAAAGGAGTACACGTAGTCATCCCCCGCACTGCGTACCATAAAGCTGTTTAGTATAAAGATCACGAAAAAGATGCCTAGAAGCGAGAGGCAGAGCTTTTTCTTTTCAGTCGTCATAGGAATCATGTCCCCTCCTCGTCATTTGGCTTTTATTCTAAAGGAACGGGGCGCGCGGCGCAAGGGAGGCAGGGGTAAGGGTTCAGGGTTCAAGGTTCTACAGGTTCAGAGGGTTCAATGGGTTCCGGTGGCGGCTTCGCCGCTTGTCATGAATAGGCGATGTGAAATAACGATCATCTCATTTTCGCGTTCCATCTGCCGCGGGGGAC
>JAJWRZ010000257.1:0-1278 GCA_021633965.1 Dialister sp. | reverse complement strand
ACTGTATGTCTAAAGATTACCCCCTCTGTGTCCAATTTTAGTTTACCACTTCAGTTAAGGAAATCGTTAGCTACGTAACGTCTTGCTTCCCCCCTCGGGGGAAGTGCCGAAGGCAATAGGGGCATGCTAGCGGTATAGCGTGCTATGTTGAATAGTCCGATGCTATCGATATTCCAACACTTTCATGCAATACCGCTACGTAGCCCCCTCAGCCCTTCGGGCAGCTCCCCCGATGGGGAGCCAAGAACGTTCTTCCGCTTAACTTAATAACCTTCCCCCTCTGAGTCACGCATAGGCATGATGCCCGAAGGCCGGCAACGTGATGCAGTTTCTCATTTTTCTTTCTCTCACAGTTTCTCTGCGTTTGACATGACGATGCGAGGAAAGCACCGATCGGTTTGCAGACTATGATCGTTCCTGATCCACGGCCGCCAGTCACTTACCTCGCCACGTCTGTTGTCACATTCACACGGATCGTCTCGAGCGACATGCCTGTCGTATGCTCGATCTCCCGCTGGATTCTGTCACGCATGGTATGGATCACCGATTTGATCTCCTGCGGCGTCCCCGGGCGGACGGAGACGTCAAGTGCCAGGATGAGGCCATTTAGCTGACTCTCACTCTTCTCACTGCTGACGCCTGTGATCCTGACTTTCTTCATCCCCTTCACCGCATAACGGACAAGCGAAGCGATGACGCGATCAGAGAAGGAGAGCTTGCCATAGTAGCTGAAGACAGGACGTACGACAGAGCGTTCATTCTGCTCGCTGAAACGCTTCGGCACTTCCTTTTTCCGATTTCTGAAAAATTTCAGCGGATCGACAAGGTACCCCTTGAAATACGGCTTCAGCTCCATCGTCGGAACAGGGATGACATGCTTCCCTTCCTTATGACGCGCTTCGCTCGCCTTCATCATTTCTTCAGGACGCGCCACATCCTCGATGCGGATATACTTGCAGGGCTCCGGCAGATCCAGTGCCTTCGTGATCGTCACGACCATACGATCTGACGTTCCCAAGATCAGAATGCGGTCCGGATGGATCTTCTGGAGCGTCTTCTTCACATCTTCTCTCTGCTCTTCATCCCAGAAAATCGCACGGCGCACAGCCTTCAAACGGCTCTCTTCTCTCTTGGCGGACTTCCCTGCGACAATGCGGTTGTGATAGATCAGGATCCCATCATCAATGATGCAGGAGCATTGATTCTCATAGGCGATCACCAGCGCACGGTCACTCTTACCTGTGCCTGGCGGTCCATAAAAAGCTACAACTTCCATAG
>JAJWRZ010000108.1:0-6835 GCA_021633965.1 Dialister sp. | reverse complement strand
CCTTTATTATAGCATAAAATAAAGGGGAGTGTGGCCGCCCCATGGCCCCCGGGAAGGCCTCCCCCCATGAGAAATGGCGACGGATCTTCCATTTCCCTTCCATCCACCGCCTCGCCCCCCTATATCGACATCTATCCATACCATTGCCTCATGGTGTATAATATGATTTATGTTATAGTTAGTTTATCATGATATTGGAATCATTCCCGAATAAGGAGAATACCCATGGGGACACTGAAATATATTTCCTGGAACGTCAATGGTCTCAGAGCCTGCATGAAGAAAGGTTTCATGGACGCTTTCACAGCACTCGATGCAGACTGCGTGTGTCTGCAGGAGACGAAGCTTCAGCCGCACCAGATCGAGATGGTGCTTCCCGGCTACCACCAGTACTGGAACAGTGCCGTGAAGAAGGGCTACAGTGGTACTGCACTCTTCACGAAGCGGGAACCGCTTTCCGTCACCTATGGCCTTGGCATCGAGGAGCATGATCAGGAGGGGCGTATCATCACCGCCGACTTCGGCAGTCACTATCTCATCGTTTGCTACACGCCGAACAGTCAGCGCGGCCTCACGCGTCTTTCCTACCGCATGACATGGGAGGATGCGATGGCAGACTATATGACAAGACTCTCTCAGGAAAAGCCGGTCATCCTCTGCGGCGACCTCAATGTCGCCCATGAAGACATCGACCTTGCCAATCCCGCTTCGAACCATAAGAATGCAGGCTTCACAGATGAAGAGCGCGGAAAAATGAATGCCCTTCTGGAGAAAGGCTTCACCGATTCCTTCCGTTTCCTCCATCCGGATGAAAAGGGAGCCTACTCGTGGTGGAGCTACTTTGCAAAATCCCGCGAGCGGAACATCGGATGGAGAATCGACTACTTCATCGTCTCCGATGCCCTCCGTCCGGCCATCCAAAGCGCCTCTATCCACCCGGAGATCCACGGCAGTGACCACTGTCCCGTAGAGCTCGTATTTGAGGATGAGTGACTAGGGACTAGGGATTAGTGACTAGGGATTAGGTATCAGGGATTAGACTAAAAGACTGGGAGACTGGGAAATAGACGTCAGATGTCTGATGTCTAAAGTCTAACGTCTAACGTCTAAAGCGGGCATCGCCCTATTTATACTCCGCGGCGCTTCCATATTATTATGCGCCGCACCACCATTTCTCATTTCTCATTTCTAATTTCTAATTCAAGCGAGGCTTTCATTCGTAGCCAAGATTGCCCCCGCAGTCTCCCCTTCCCCATCGAGGCTTGTATGGAAAAGACCATCAAAGACGCCCTTCTTTTCGAGAAGACGAAGAACGGGCTGACGCAGCAGATGATGATACAGATCCTTCTCTTCATCTGCGTCCCTGTCTTCTCCGCACTGGTGCTGCTGCTTTTCTCTGCGACCTACTTTGCCGCGAATGATCCGCATCACTCGGTCGAAGTCTACGGTGCCTTTGCTGTGATCATGCTCCTCATCATCGCGCTCTCCGCCCGGATGAATTACCATTTCTACAACATGACCAGAAACAAGATGCTGATCCCGCTCCAGCAGCTGTCGATGGCTGCACGGGCGATCCAGCATGGCAATTTCAATGTCATCGTCGATCACTACAGCGATGACGAGCTCGGGCAGATGTGCGACACCTTCCGCACGATGCAGACCAATCTTAAAAGCAGTATCGCCGAACGCGCGCATGCGAATACGAGCCGCAAGATCCTTTTCTCCGGCATCGCACATGACCTTCGGACCCCGCTCACAGCCATCATGGGCTACACCGAAGCGTTGCAGCTCGGACTCGGGCGGACGAAGGAAAAGCAGATGCAGTACCTGAACTCGATCGCCTCCTGCGCAGATGACCTCTCGCGCCTCATCGAAGAGCTTTCGCTATACAACAAGCTCTCTACGAGCCGCATCATCTGTCATCCGCAGCCCCTCCCTTTCAGCAAGGTCATCCGCAGCTTCATCGCAGAAGACCAGGACTACCTCGACTCCCGAAAGGTACATGTGACCTATGACATGGATGATTCGCTCATCGCAATGGTGGATGAAAAAGAATTTCAAAGAATTATTTTCAATTTACTAACAAATACGATAAAATATAGAGATAAGGATATTTCCGAAGTACGTATTTCCCTCCATGTCAAGGGGAAATACGCCGAATTCATGTATACCGATGATGGACCGGGCGTCCCGAAGGAGAAGCTGCCTCACATTTTCGAAGCCTTCTACCGCACGGACGAAGCCCGCAGCAAGACCAGCAACGGCAGCGGTCTGGGACTTGCCATCGTGGCTGAGATCATCACCGCACACAAAGGCCGCTACTCGGCGGTCAACAACAATGGCTTGCAATTAATTTTTGAGATCCCGCTGGCAGAAGGGAGTAACACACAATGATCAAAGTACTGGTTGTAGAAGATGAACCGAAAATCGCTGATATGGAGCGTGACTTTCTCGAAGGCTCCGGGTATCAGCCCTATGTCGCTTCCGATGGCAAAGAAGCCTTGAAAATCATGGATGAGGTCGAGATCGACGCCATCATCCTGGACGTCATGCTGCCGGGAGAAGACGGATTCTCTCTGTGCCGCAAAATGAGAGAACGCACGAATGCGCCCATCATTTTCGCCACCGCCCGCACCGAAGACGCTGACATCGTCCGTGGTCTCGGTCTCGGCGCAGATGACTACATCGTGAAACCGTTCCGCGGCACCGTGCTCATGGCGCACCTGCGCGCGCAGCTCGCCACCCACAAACGCCTCACCCAGACGGATACCATCCACCCGCAGGCAGAACAGGGCCTCTATGTCGGCGACCTCAATATCCGTCCGAAAGCCCGTCAGGTCTTCCTGAAGGGCAAGGAGGTACCGCTCACCGGCAAAGAATTCGACCTGCTCTTCTTCCTCGTGCAGCATCCGAATGAAGTATTTTCAAAAGAGCAGCTCTTTGAAAAGATCTGGAGCTTCGATCCCATCGGTGAACCTGCAACAGTCACCGTCCATATCAACCGTCTGCGTGACAAGCTGAAAAATGCCGCCGGTCATCCCTATGAACGCATCGAGACCGTCTGGGGCTCCGGCTATCGTTTCCATCTCGACTGAGGATCGTTTTTTCTGCTGGTTGTTTGAAATCAAAAAAGCTCGTTGAACATTTTCGTTCAACGAGCTTTTTTGTGGGCAGGGTTAGACCGTGGGACGTGCCGTCCCTTGATTGCGGGTGAAAGCCTCGATTAAATGAGAAATTAGAAATGAGAAATGCGAAATGGTGGTGCGGCGCATAAAAATATGGAAGCGCCGCAGAGTATAATAGGGCGATGCCCGCTTGAAACGTTAGACGTTAGACGTTAGACATGAGACATCAGACATCAGACTTCAGACTTCTGACATCTGGCATCTGACGTCTGACATCTCCCAGTCTCCCAGTCTCCAGTCACCAGTGACTAGTCACCAGTCACTAGTCACTAGCTACCAGCTACCAGCTCCGCGATCACCTTCGCGACGCCGTCCTCTTCATTCGAAGCGCAGATGTGACCGGCCGCTTCTTTCGCGACCCCGTCCGCATTGGCGACGGCATAGGACACGCCTGCGTAGCGCAGCATCGACACATCGTTTTCCGTATTGCCGAAGGCCATGATTTCCTCTGGCCGGATGCCTTCCTTCTCTGCCAGAAAAGAGAGCGCGGAAGCCTTATCGATGCCCTTTCTATGCACATCCACGAAGTCATCGCCGGGGTAGACGACAGTGATTTCCTCTCCGAAACGGCTCTCCAGAAAGGCACGGATGCGGCGGCGCTCCTCTTCTCTGGCATCCGCAAAGACCACACGCGTCACCGTCATCGGCGGATGATAGAAGGCCTCCCCCAGGTACTGCGGCTTCTGCGTGCGATACTTCTGGTACTTCGCCTCGGTGCCGTTCGGTCTCTCCATATAGATATGATTGTCCCAGAAGGCCGTCGCCTCCCAGCCCCTCTCCTTCGCGGAAAGCATCACACGGCTCGCCAGATCGGCCGAGAGCCCGTCCTGCAGGATCGGCTCGCCCGTCTCGCTCCACATGATCCATGCGCCTGTATAACAAATGACGGGGACATTGCCCAAGTGGAGCAGCGCCACCTTCGATTTTGCCGAATCCCACATACGTCCGGTGGCGACGACGATCTCATAGCCTTTTTGAATCGCCTTTTGGATCACCTCACGCGAATAGGCGGAAATCGTCATATCATCATGCAAGAGCGTGCCATCAAGATCGATGGCGATCATACGAATCGACATAGAAAGTCTCCTTTTTATGGTGCAGGGTTAGCCTTGGGGCGTGTCGTCCCTTGATTACGCTGGAAAGCCTCGTTTGAATGAGAAATTAGAAATTAGAAATGAGAAATGCGAAATGGTGGTGCGGCGCATAAAAATCAGAAGCGCCGCGGAAGTTTGAAATTAGCGACTTTCTCGTATCGCAAACCTAATCCCTAGCTACTAATTCCTAGTCACAAGTCACCAGTCACTAGTCACTCCTTATCCCTGACCACTAGCCACAAATCACCGGCTACTTCTTTTTTGCAAGTCTGCGAAATCATCCGCAGCATTCACTTTCATCTGCTATAATATCTATTATATCAAATCCAAAGGAGAATACCATGAAATACCGTTTACTGCTGCTCTTGGCAGCGCTCATCTGGGGCTTTGCCTTCGCCGCACAGGTGGTCGGAATGGAGTCCGTCGGGCCATATACATTTAACGGCGTCCGTTTCCTCTTAGGCTCGCTTGCGCTCGTCCCCATCATCCTTACGTCGAAGGAAGAGGCACCGCCGCTTCCCCGAAATATGCCGCTCTCTGCCGCCTGCCTCATGGTAGGGCTTCCGCTCTTTGCCGGTGCGACGCTTCAGCAGGTGGGGCTTCAGTACACCACCGCCTCGAAAGCCAGCTTCCTCACTGCGACCTACATCCTCATGGTGCCGATCATGGGGATCTTCCTCAAGGAAACGCTCCGCATCACGCACATCGCAGGCGCCCTCCTCGCCATGGCCGGCGTGTACTTCATGTCGATCACCGAAGACTTCTCTATCAGCATCGGCGACCTCTTGATGCTGCTCTGCGCGCTGGGCTTCACCATCCAGATCCACGCCATGACCTACCTTACACAGCGCTTCTCTCCCATCCTCCTCTCCTCGGGACAGTTCTTCGTCGTCGGCGTCCTGAATTTCATTCTTGCCTTTCTTTTCGAAACGCCGACTCTCTCCGGCATCGGAGGCGCCCTGTGGCCGATCCTCTATACTGGTCTTCTCTCGACAGGCGTCGCCTACACGCTGCAGGCCGTCGGGCAGAAATATCTCCCGCCCACCGAAGCCTCGATGATCCTCAGCATGGAAATGGTCTTTGGCGGTATGGCAGGTGTTTTCTTCCTTGATGAAAGCTTCACCGCCCGTCAGATGATCGGCGTCCTCTCCATGACCGCCGGTGTCTTCCTCTCCCAGCTGCCGGGAAGAGCGGTGTTGTCTTTTAAAAAAGTGGCCAGGGATTAGGGATTAGGAGTGACTCGTGACTGGTGACTAAAATGCCTGTTGCGGACATCGCCCATTATATATTCTGCGGCGCTTCTAATTTTTATGCGCCGCGCCTTCCCCGCCTTCCCCGTAGAACCCACAGAACCCGCTGAACCCGCTGAACCTCTTTCACACGCAATCAAGGGGGCGGCATGCCCCTTGGGCTATTCCTCAATGAAAGGAGTCCTTCTCATGAAACACATCGTCATCGCACAGCCGCTCGCCATCAGCAGCGCCCTTCTTGACACATTGACGACGGATCTCCAAAAAGACGGCTTCACCATCACCGCCTATGACAACCTGCCGAAAGACCAGGATGAACTGGGCGATCGCCTTGCAGATGCTGACCTTGCCGTCATTGCCAATTATCCGCTTCGGAAGGAAGCGCTCGCGAAAGCCGCATCGCTCAAATACCTCTGCGTCGCATTCACCGGCGTCGACCATGTCACCATTGATTACTGCAAAGAAAAGGGCATCGCCGTCTCGAACTGTGCCGGCTACTCGACCGAGTCCGTGGCCGAGCTTACGTTCTCACTCATTCTTGCCCTCTACCGCAAGCTGTCCGAAGGCGGATGCGCTGCCAGAAATGGCAAGACCAGTGCAGGCCTCATGGGCATCGAGATCGGCCATCGGAAATTCGGCATCATCGGTACCGGTGCCATCGGACGACGTGTCGCAGACATCGCCTCCGCATTCGGCGCCGATGTCTATGGCTACAGCCGCTCCCGGAAGGCAGCGAGCATCACCTACACCGACCTGGACACCCTGCTTTCCACCTGCGACATCATCTCCGTCCACCTGCCTCTTACAGGCGAGACGCGCGGCCTCCTCTCCCGTGAAAAGCTCTCTCTCATGAAGCCGGGAGCGATCCTCATCAATACCGCCCGCGGCGGAGTCATCGACAATGCCGCCCTCGCCGACCTCCTCCGGGAAGGAAAGATCGCAGGCGCCGGCATCGATGTCTTCGACGACGAACCTCCGCTTGCCAAGGACGATCCTCTCCTCTCTGCGCCAAACACCGTCCTCACCCCGCATGTCGGCTTCTTCACCGAGGAAGCCATGGCCCGCCGTGCCGTCATCGTGATGGACAACCTCCGCGCATACCTGAAAGGGGAGCAGGAGAATGTGATCTGTTAGCCTGCGCCCCCCCCACATCTGCCTTTTCTCACTTGGTTTCCGTGGAGAGTGAATGTGAGGCACACAAATTTCAGAAGCGCCGACTCTTATATCATAAAAAGCGTATCAGGTTCAGAAATTTGAACTTGATACGCTTTTTGCATACGATAAAAAAACGGTGCTCTATTCTATG
>JAJWRZ010000107.1:0-6855 GCA_021633965.1 Dialister sp. | reverse complement strand
GAAAGACAGCTGGGATAAGGTTTCCCGGTCACTCCTATGAGAGCTGCAAGTTCCCTGCGGCAGATTGAACGCGAAAATGAGATGATCGTTATTTCACATCGCCTTTTTTTACATGCGGAAGATATCAGCATGAGAGCCTGTGTCGATCAACGTCAATGTGAGAATATCATCCTCAATCAAGTAAACCAGAAGCCAGTCCGGCTTCACATGACATTCCCGAAATCCTTGAAAACGTCCTGATAATCCATGGTCGCGATACCGAGACTCAAGTGCAGCCCCCTGCATCAAAGTTTCTACCACTTCATCCAAAAGTGAGACGTCGAACCCACGTTTTCGCATCAGCTTGTAGCTTTTCTTGTATGCTGAAGTGAATTTGACAAGGTACATGTTACTCCTGCTCCAATGCTTTTTTCAAATCAGCCATATTCGTATAGCCTTTAACACTCGGATCACGAGCAATTCGTCGTCCCTCCTCCATTGCGGCTAATGCTTCCTGATTATATCGCGGCATTTCCACTGCAAAAGGAAGTCCTCCACGAAGAACGCACTGACGAAGAAACAGGTTCACTGCGCCAGACATATCGAGTCCCAACTGACTGAAAAGTGCTGCCGCCTGTCGTTTCGTATCCGCATCAATTCGGATCTGTGTAGCTGCTGTTGCCATAAGACCACCGCCTTTCACCCTCATTCTATCCATTTCGGTATACAATGTCAAGCATTATGCATTCATACTCTTGACATAAGGAACTTCGATAAAAAACATAGGCCGCATCAACCTCCTTAAGGTTCTTGAACTTCAAGCTCACCATTCATTTTTATGCTATAATAAATCCAGCACTGCAAACAAAGAATGACTTCCAGTCATCCATTCACGAAAGAGAGTGATTGCTATGAGAAAAATGATGATCGCCCTGGCAGCTGCCGCTGCCATCGCTGCCGGCTCTATGTCCGTTTCCGCAGAAAGCCTCTGGAAATATAACGACACCATCACCATCGACATGCAGGAGACCAGTATCAAGAAGACCACAAACGGTCATGAGATCCTGAACTTCGTCGCCGTCGAAGCCATCGAAGGCGGCACCTGCACCTACACCTACGCCTATGACCGCACCGCCGGCACCATCCAGGTCGTCGAAATGGAAAAGGAAACAAAGAAGCTCCACTACAAGAGCAACTTCACTCCGACCTCCGTCAATTCTTCGAATCCGGTCATCCGTGCCCGTGCCCAGATGGCAGAAGACGTATATCAGAAAAAAGTAGGACATAAGAAATAATGGAACAGCCGATCACCGCAGATGATATCAGCCGCGACCTCATCCATTTCATCGCCAAGTCCCCCTCCACCTTCCACGCCGTCCGCGGCATCAAGGCGGCGCTCCTCTACGCAGGCTTCACAGAGATCCGCGAAGAAGACACCTGGCAGATCGAGAAGGGCGGCAAGTACGTCGTCACCAGGAATGGCAGCGCCCTCATGGCCTTCACCGTGCCACAAGAAGGCGCAGAAGCCTTCCATATCACTGCCTCGCACTGCGACTCTCCGACCTTCAAGATCAAAGAGAATCCGGAGATCGCAGACGGCCCCTATGTGAAGCTCAATGTCGAGGGCTACGGCGGCATGATCATGTCGACCTGGCTCGACCGTCCCCTCTCCGTCGCAGGACGTCTCCTCGTCACGGAGAATGGCCACCTCGCAGAGAAACTCGTCGCGATCGACGGCACCATGCTCGTCATCCCCTCCGTCGCGATCCATATGGACCGCAGCGTGAACCAGCATAAAGAGTGGAAAGTGCAGAAGGACATGCTCCCTCTCTATGGTATGACCGGCGCCAAGACCCCTTTCATGGACGTCATCGCCGCCGCTGCCAAGGTGAAGGCAGAGGATATCCTTGCCCATGACCTCATCCTCTACAGCCGCGTCCCCGGCACTATCTGGGGCGAAGAGAGAGAATTCATCTCCTCGCCGAAGCTCGACGACCTGCAGTGCGCCTTCGCCTGCTTCCGCGGCTTCACGCAGGGACAGAAGGAGAAATACATCTCCGTCTACGCCCTTTTCGATAACGAAGAAGTCGGCAGCGCCACCTCACAGGGCGCCGGCTCCACCTTCCTTGCGAATACACTTGAGCGTCTCGCTCGCTCCCTCGGATACAGCTATGATGAGACCATGGCCATGATCGCGAGAAGCTTCATGATCTCTGCTGACAACGCCCACAGCGTCCACCCGAACCATCCGGAATATGCGGATCCTGTGAACCGTCCCGTCATCAATGGCGGCATCGTCATCAAGTACAGCGCCGCACAGAAATATGCGACCAATGCCTTCTCTGCCGCCTACTTCAAGAAGCTGTGCAAAGACCATGACATCCCCACACAGACCTTCACGAATCACAGTGACAACCCCGGCGGCTCTACCTTAGGGAATATTTCAAATACCATCATCGCCATGCCGACCGTAGACATCGGTCTCCCCCAGCTCGCCATGCACTCCTCCTATGAGACTGCCGGCGTCAAGGATACTGCCTACCTCGTAGATGCCGTGACGAAGTTCTATGAGTAGGGACTGGTGGCTAGGAACTAGAGATTAGGGCAATACACGAAATCGGATTCGTTCCTTCCTGACTCCCCCATGACGCTACGAAAAAGCACGTCTGAATCTTTTGATTCAGACGTGCTTTTTATGTTGGGGTGCAGGTTCATCGTACGCTGCTCGCGTTTAGATTCTTCGGCTCATCCCCCATGCATTCCGCGCACCAGCGGTCTCACATTCTCCGTTTTTCTCCGCTCAGAATGACGGTACGGAAAAATACCGCTATTTTGCATTTCTAATTAGAACGTATAGCGCGCAGACAGCATGAAGGTGCGGCCATCACCGATGTAGTAGTGGCTCGTCGAAATATCTTCATCGAAGTATTCACGATCAAGGACATTCTCGATGGCAAACTGCATGGAGAAATTCTTGTTGAACTGGTAGTTTGTATTGAGATTCAAGAGGAAGTACGCATCGCGGGCCTTGAAGCAGCCGCTCTTCATTCCCGCTTCCGTGCGGTCCGAGATGAACATGCCGTCGACGTTCACCGTCCATGGATCCTTGTGGAAGGTCGTGCCGAGATGGAGCAGGTGACGCGGGATATCATAGTTCTTATCGCCATCGATCTTGCCCGTCTGCCAGGTGTAATTGATATAGGAAGTCCAGTTGTCGCTGTGCTTCTGGTTCACCGCGATCTCGAAGCCGTGCGTCTTGGCTTCGCCGACGTTCTGGTACTGCTTGCCACCCTGATAGGCGACCGCTTTAATGTAGTCATCCGTCTTGGCATGGAAGAGCGAAGCATTCACTTCCGTTTTTTCAGAAAGCTTTGTCTTTGCCCCCAGTTCCCATGTATCTGTGGTCTCCGGATCCAGCTCGGGGTTCTGATGATAAATGGTTCCCTTTTCCGTGTAACGGTAGACCTGATACAGGATCGGCGGGTTGAAGGATTTGCCATAGGATACATACAGATTCAGCGAATCATTGGCCGCATAATCGAGTGACAGCTTAGGAGAGAATTTATTGTAAGAAGCCGAGTCGAAGGTCTTTCTTTCCTGATCTACATACTGGCTATAGCCATCATACTTTTTATAGTGGTCGTAGCGGCCGCCGATATATGCATTCCACTTCGGGGCAAATGACCATTTGTCCTGCAGATACAGCGCCCAGTTCTTATCTTTACCGCCTAAGAATTGATCTTTCACATTCTTCTTATAAGCACTGTCCCAAGATTTCCAGTCGGAGATGTTATTGTAAACGGTCTGATCAAATCGATCCTGTCCATAGGATCCCCCCAGCAGAATGGTATGATCCCCAAGGTTCCAGCGTTTATTGATATCGAAATCCCATGACTTTGACGGATAAGAAGATCTCTTACCGCTTCCATCGAAATTGCTGTCAAGGGTGCCTTGGGCAGAGCCCGGCTGCGTGTACCCATCCTTGGTATAATTCGTCATACCAAAGTGTGCATGCACTTTATTCTTCTGATCATTGTACGTCAGAGAATGCATATCGTAGGAACGCCAGCCCTTTGTGCCGTAGAAGCTCGACATGGAGGAATCCGCAAAATCAATGGCCGGCCATTGTGTCTTTCCATCTTTCTTTACCCAGGAGATCGGGTCGTTGTATTTCCAGGTATAATTGGCATGCGTATACTTGTAGGTCAATTTCTGGTCTTCATTGAAGGCATAGCCCAGATGGAAGCCATAATTTTCAGACATGACTTCTTTACTGCCGCGTTCCCCCATCAGCTTATTTCCCTTAGCATCCGTCAGATCTGAGGTGATCGTTTGACCGGAAGAAGTCGCACCTTTCACTGCGGACGGCGTATAATCCCTCCATCCATTCGTGCTCTTGCTCTCATAGAATGTCCCCCAGGACAGCTTGTCCTTCTTCCCATGCACGGCATACGCCTGCTTCACCGTAGCGTGGCTGCCATAGCTGACGACCGCAGAGCCGTGGACACCGTCCCTCTTCTCGCTCTTCGTCATGATATTGATGACACCGCCGACCGCACGGCCGCCGTAAAGGGCAGACTGACCGCCGGAAACGACCTCGATCTTACGGATATTCTCGACAGGGATCATGTTCCAGTCGACATCACCGTTCCATGCGGTATTCATCTGCTGTCCATCAACAAGGACAAGGATATTCTTCGAGCTATAGCCGCGAAGGTTCACCGTGCCTTCGACAGAGTTCGAAGCAGAGACGCCGGTCGCCATCGCAACGGCATCAGAGGCAGTCTGTACATTGCGCAGCTTGATGTCCTTCTCGGTGATGACCTGTACATTCGCCGGTACATCCTTGAGGCTTTCTGCCTGGCGAGTCGCAGTGACGGTGATGCCCTTCAGGGCATACATCGGAGCGGCCTCTGCCGCACTTGCGCTGCCCACGCCGAGAAGCGCCATAGCCGCCAGAAGAGCCGCTGTTTTTTTCATGTCTTTCATATTCAATTCCCCTTTTCTGATTCTTTCCTCTCTCTAAAAGAAAAGATATCACTCATTACTTATTGGTAGAAAAAAGATATTTCTATGGAAAGTCTGAGCCATATGTATGTATTACCATATCATATTTTAGGAAATTTGTTAAGGGAAGAAAAGCAAGGACGCCTCTGGCAGCTCCGCCAAATGCGAAGGCGGATGGAGGGGCTTTGATGCAGGTGAAAAGCTATGCCGCTCCCCCTCCCGGACTGACTCTACTCTTCCTCTCTCATCATCTCATAGAGCCGAGCGAGAGGAAGGCCGACGACATTGTCATAGGAGCCTTCTATACGAGAAACCAGGATCGCGCCCTTGCCCTGGATGCCGTACGCGCCGGCTTTATCCATCGGTTCACCGGTGGCGACGTAGCGATCGATCTCCGAATCCGAGAGCTTTCTGAAATAGACGCGCGTCGTCTCGACATGAAGATTGACATGACCCTTATGATAGACAGAAAGCCCGGTCTTGACTTCGTGCGCCCGTCCGGAGAGGCGGCGGAGCATGAGGCGCGCCTCCTCCTCATCTTTGGGCTTGCCAAGGATATCCTCATCAAGCACCACGACGGTATCGGCTGCAACGATCACTGTCTCTGCCCCCTTTGCCTCAAAGATGCTCTTTGCCTTCCCGCAGGCATTGAAAAGCGTCACAAGATCCGCTCCCTTTTTGCAGGAAAGGATCTGCTGTACGCTCTCGGGAAATTCAAAAATACGTGTCTTCGCCTCTTCCGGCGTTTCTGCTTCTGGAAAGGAGGAGGGCAGGACGTCTTCCGTCCAGCCGATCTGATGGATGAGCTCCCGCCGACGCGGGGATGCGGATGCCAGAATGATGTGCATGGTGAATGCTCCTTTTCTGAAAAATTCGTAGTCTAACGGTTCAGGGGATAAGAGTGACTGGTGACTGGGATTATCCCATATCGTCATCCCGAACGTAGCCCTCGATCTTTATTGCACATCGGTAAGCAGTAATTGCGAGATAACAGAAAAACGAAGCACCAAGACATCGTTTCTAGGGAAACACTGATAAATCGTTGTCAGATTTTACTCTTGAATTTTTATACATGACGAGGAATAGCCTGACGCGAATAGCAAGCTATTTAAGGAAGGCTATGACGAAGTCATGTATAAAAATTCTTGTGGAATCTGACTCTGCGATTTAATCAGCGTTTCCCTAGAATAGCGCATACGTGCTGATTTCCGTACTGCAATAGAGATTTCTCGACTTCGCTCGAAATGACAACGGCGCGAATCGCTATCAAAATTGCGGCGAAGCCGCCGCCCGCCTTCCTCAATCCTCATTTTCCCCCCTGAACCTTTACCTATCTTACCACAACTTGCCTAACGCCCTCCCCTTTGCTATGATACGGATAGAGGTGATGATCGTGAATAACAAGAATGGCATTTTCAAAATGATCCTGCTCGCACTTTTGGGCGCATTCCTTGCCAAAGGGCTGAATGCAAGGCAGGAGGCATATACACCGACAAAGAAAGAGGCAGAAGGCTGGCAGGCGCTGGCTCCCATCAAGAAGGCCTTCTGGCTCCTGCACCCGATGCGGGCTTTCCATTTCTTCCTGCTCCAGCAGTCGCTGGCTCTGACATGGAAGCTCGGGAAGAAATATCTGAAATAGACAGCGGATGCACGGCATGGCAGGAGGAGTCACTGACCCCTGCGACCGATATGCGCTCCCCCTTCCCATCTCGGGCAATAAAAAAGGGGCTGTGAAGAAATGAATCCCCATTTCTTCACAGCCCCTTTTTACTTTGCTTTTTTACTTTGCTTTCATTTGGTTCAAGGTTCAAGGTTCAAGGTTCAAGGTTCAGGGTTCAGGGTTCAGGTGGCGGCTTCGCCGCCTTTTTT
>JAJWRZ010000106.1:0-6883 GCA_021633965.1 Dialister sp. | reverse complement strand
TCCAGTTTCGTACAAAATCAAAGGAGCACCGCCCCGAGGGGCTAACCCTGAACCCGCCAACCTGAACCCTGAACCCATCAAGTAAAAAACGCTCAGCCGATCCGGCTGAGCGCTTTTCTTATACGATCTGGAAGAGGAAAAATTTCAAATAATAGGTCTCCGGCACCGTCATAAGGATCGGATGATCGGGAGCCTGCTGGCGGAACTCGATCTGCCGGAGCGTGACGCCGGCATCGCGCGCTGCTTCCTTCACCATCTTCACGAAAAGCTCTTCCCCCATAAAATGTGAGCAGGAGCAGGTCGCCAGATATCCGCCGCGCGGCAGGATCTTCATCGCACGGTAGTTGATCTCCTTGTAGCCGCGGAAGGCTTCATGGACCGTCTTTCCTGACTTGGTGAAGGCAGGCGGATCGAGGACGATGTAGTCATAGCTGTGGTCCTTTTTCTTGTCGAGCTCGGTCAGAAAGTCGAAGACATCTGCCTCTACGGCCTCGACGGCAAGGCCATTCTGCTTCGCATTGTGCGCCGTCATTTCGACCGCCTCCCGGGAAATATCGAGCGCCGTCACGCTCGCCGCACCGCCCTTGGCGATGTTCAGCGCGAAAGCGCCCGTATGGGTGAAGCAGTCCAGGACACAACGCCCCTTCCCGATCTGCGCTGCAGCGAGACGATTGAATTTCTGGTCAAGGAAGAAGCCCGTCTTCTGCCCATTCTCTACATCGACCGTATAGCGGATGCCATTCTCCACGATATCCACCCGTGTCTTCTCTGCCGCCGGATCCAGCAGCGGGGAGCGATAGAAGCCCTTGTACTGCTGCATCCCCTCCAGCTCACGGATCTTGACATCATTTCTTTCATAGACGCAGGAGACCGCGAGCTGCCGCTCCCGCAGCACCTCAATGAGGCCGTCCAAGAATTCCTTCTTATGCCGCTCCATCCCCAGTGAGAGCACCTGCACGGAAAGCACATCGCCGAAGCGATCCACCGTAAGTCCCGGCATCTGATCCGCTTCCCCGAACACCAGTCGGCAGCAGTCATAGTCTTCCTTCCGCATCACCTGCAGGCGGTAATCCACCGCATACGCTGCGCGGCGCTTCCAGAAGGCTGCGTTGAAGGTATCATTCGCATTCGTCGAAAAAATGCGGACGGTGATCTTCGAGTGCGGATTGTAGAAACCGCTTCCCACGAATTTCCCCTTCTTCGACTCCACACGCACGATATCACCAGCTTCGATGCCTTCGTCTGCGTGCTCGATCTCCGTCCCGTAGATCCACGGGTGTCCCCCCTTCGCCGCCAGCTCGGCGCGCTTACTGATGATGACTTTCTTCAGATGTTCCATAGTCTTCTCCATTTCTGTAACTTTTCTTTTGATTGTAGCATAAGGGCGGGAACAGGTTCAACGGTCTCTATGGACGATGCAGGTATCTCACGCTGCTGTCCTTTGGAAAAGCCATCCCCCTTTCTTATTTTCGACCCATCCCGCACGCAAAAAGATCCCCGCCATCGGTCAAATCGATGGTGGGGATCTTTCATTTCTTATCTTTCAAACGCGATGCGAAATTACATCATTCCGCCCATACCGCCCTGCGGCATCGGAGGCATAGCCGGTTTTTCTTCCGGCAGTTCACCGACGATAGCTTCGGTGGTGAGTACCAGAGCTGCGATGGAAGCTGCATTCTGCAGTGCGCTTCTGGTGACCTTTGCCGGATCGACGATGCCGGATTTCAGCATATCTTCGTACTTGTCTTCTGCTGCATTGTAGCCGATGCCCTGGCCAGCTTCTTTGACCTTTTCAGCTACGATAGCACCTTCGAGGCCGGCATTGTCAGCGATCTGACGGACCGGAGCTTCGATGGCATGACGGACGAGGTTCACACCGGTCTTGACATCGCCTTCTGCTTCGATGGTATCCAGTTTATCCTGGATATCGAGCAGGGTGGTGCCGCCGCCAGCGACAATACCTTCTTCGACAGCTGCGCGGGTCGCATTCAGAGCATCTTCGATGCGCAGTCTCTTATCCTTCATTTCTACTTCGGTAGCAGCACCGACTTCGATGACAGCAATGCCGCCGGACATCTTTGCCAGACGTTCCTGCAGTTTGTCTTTGTCGAACTGGGAAGTAGCTTCTTTGTACTGTTCACGGATCTGAGCCACTCTGGCTGCGATCTGGTCTTTATCACCTGCGCCGCCGACGATGGTGGTGTTGTCTTTGGTGATGCGGATCTGGTGAGCGGTACCGAGATCATCTAAGGTAGCGCTGTTCAGGGTGCGTCCCATTTCTTCAGAGATCACGGTGCCGCCGGTCAAGATAGCGATATCCTGCAGCATAGCTTTTCTGCGGTCGCCGAATCCCGGTGCTTTGACAGCTGCACATTTCAGTGTGCCGCGGAGTCTGTTCACTACGAGAGTAGCCAGTGCTTCGCCCTCGACATCTTCAGCGATGATGACGAGTTCCTTGCCGCTTCTAGCCACCTGTTCGAGGAGCTGGAGCATATCCTGGAGCATATTGATCTTCTTGTCGGTGATAAGGATCAGCGGATTGTCGATGACACATTCCATTTTGTCCGGATCGGTGACCATGTATGGGGAAAGGTAGCCGCGGTCGAACTGCATGCCTTCTACGACCTTCAGGCTGGTGCCCATGGTCTTGGAGTCTTCGACAGTGATGACGCCGTCATTGCCGACCTTTTCCATCGCATCAGCGATGAGACCGCCGATGGTCTTATCGGCAGAGGAGATGGAAGCGACCTGTGCGATCGCTTCTTTGGTCTGTACCGGTACCGCTTTTTTCTTGATCTCTTCGACAAGGACCTTGACGGCTTCTTCGATGCCCTTCTTCAGGACCATCGGGTTTGCGCCGGCAGCTACGTTTCTCATGCCTTCATGGATCATGGACTGAGCAAGAAGAGTAGCGGTGGTGGTGCCGTCGCCTGCTACATCATTGGTCTTGGTAGCGACTTCTTTGACCAGCTGGGCACCCATGTTTTCAAATGGATCCTTCAGCTCGATCTCACGAGCGATGGAGACGCCGTCATTGACGATGTTCGGAGCGCCGAATCTCTTGTCGAGTACGACGTTGCGACCTTTCGGTCCCAGAGTAATTTTTACTGCATTTGCCAGCTGATCGACACCTCTTAAAAGAGCTGCGCGGGCTTCTTCATTATAAAGAACTTTCTTTGCCATGGTATGTCACTCCTAGTTTTTGCTATAAAACAATCGATGAAAGATCTTGGGCCGGGGATTCACCTACGCTCATCCCTACTCCCCAGATACTTTTTATTACAGGATCCCCAGTACGTCTCTTTCGGAGAGAAGCAGGAATTTCTGGCCATTTTCTTCGATATCCACGCCGGAATATTTGGCAAAGAGGACTCTGTCGCCCACTTTGACTTCGAACGGTACGCGGGTGCCGTTATCGAGCATTTTGCCGGAGCCGATAGCAATGACTTCGCCTTTCTGAGATTTTTTCTGTGCTGTATCCGGCAGCAGGATGCCGCCCTTGGTCTGCGTTTCTTCGGTATCTACTTTAACAAGAACACGATCTGCTAATGGTTTTAACATTTCTATTCCTCCTTTGGACTATTAGCACTCACTCATCTCGAGTGCTAACTTACTTTTATATAATACATAACTTTAGTCAGAAATGCAAGGGGGAAAATGAGAAATTTATTATGAAGGAAAGGTGACCCAAAGGCATATGCCTGACAGGCTCTCCGCCGGTATTTCCTGTCCCCGTTTGGCAGTGTTGCTGGCTCTTCCTTCTAAGGACACACGCCAAAAAGAGCCGCCCATCAAGGCAGCTCTTCTCCGATTCTTCTATTATCTTTCCTGCTGTACACCCTCACCGATGATACGCACATCGAGCGGGACGTGGACATGATATTTCTCCATGATGCGCTTCTGGACTTCATGCAGCACATCCAGGATCTCCTGGCAGGAAGCATGTCCGTTGTTTACGACAAAGTCCGGATGCTTGGTGGAGACCTGTGCATCACCGATAGAGAAGCCGATGAGACCGCAGTCTTTGATCATCGGTCCGACATGGTATCCCGGCGGACGGAGGTACATGGTGCCGGCGCTTCTCTTTTCGAGCGGCTGCTTGGTACGGCGGGAGATCTGGTGTTCTGTCATTTCTCTCTTGATTTCTTCCGGATTGCCGGAAGAAAGATGCAGCTTTACGCCGACGATGATATCCCCATTGTGCATGAATACGCTGTCGCTGTCGCCATAGTGCAGGTCATCCCAGCCGTAGGTCTTTTTTTCTTTGCCGTCTCTGGTGATGGCATAGACCTCTTCTACAACTCTCTTCATCTGACTGCCATAGCCATTGGCGTTCATGAAAACCGCACCGCAGACCGTACCGGGGATACCGACAGCCCACTCGAAGCCCTTCAAGCTGTTCTTTTCCGCAAAGCGAGCGACAGTGCCCGTGCCTGTGCCGCCGCTGGCAGTGATCCATTCGCCTTCGCAGGTCATTTCCTGCTTCATACGGTTCATGCAAATGGTGATGCCACGGATCCCCTTATCGCTGACAAGCGTATTCGAGCCGCCGCCGATCACCGTAACAGCGATGCCTTCTTCATCCGCCTTCCGGAGGATCTTAATAAGCTGTTCTTCTGTCTGCGGCATGACAAAAACGTCAGCAGGGCCGCCGATGCCATAGGTCGTATGGCGGCTCATCGGTTCATTGATCTTGATGTCTCTCTCTGTGAGGATCCCGTCAAAAAATACTTTCCAATCTGTCATTTCTTATCTAATTCCAATACATCCATACCCTGCGCCATTGCATCCGAGACGATCTTCTGCAAATCCGCAGCCACCTGATTCCAACGAATAAATGCCTGGAGATATTCCTGGGCATTGCTGTTGTTGCTGACAAGGACCGCCAGTTCCTGCAGATGCTGATAGGTCTTTTCATCGTCCTTCTGCCCTGCAAGTTTGGCATAGTCTGCCTGCATCTGTGCCATAATATATTCCTTCACCATCTTTTTGGCATCGGCATCGTTCTTCACTTTATCTGCGGCAGCGGTGAGACGCTTCATCTCATCGCTTTCCTTGATGGCTTTGGCCAGATCATAAGCTGCGTCATACGTATTCATGACTGCTTCCTCCTTTGAATAAACGTCCACTCTTCTTCAAGAGATGGTGGAAACCCGTCTGCCGGAGTGCTTCCATGGCGACGATCGCGACCGCATTCGACAGATTGAGAGACCGTGCTTCTTCGATCATGGGGATGCGGATGCAGTCCTCTTCATGTTCCAGAAGAAGCTCTTCAGGAAGTCCCTTCGTCTCTTTCCCAAATACAAGGACATCATCCTCCGTATACGAAATATCCGAATACGTCTTGATCGCCTTGGTGGTATTGTAGTAGAAATGATGACCCGCAAGCATGCGCTTCACGGAGTCAAAGTCCGGATGGACATGGACCTCCAGAAGATCCCAGTAGTCGAGCCCCGCCCGCTTCAGGTGCTTGTCATCGATGGAAAAGCCCAATGGCTCCACCAGGTGCAGCACCAGATGCTCTGCTGCGCAGAGTCGGGAAATGTTCCCCGTATTTCCCGGAATTTCCGGTTCTACCAGTACGATATGCATAGGTTTAGATTCCTTTGTATGTAATTCTTCGTTAGATAGGCAAGCGGAGATCAGAATGGAAAATCGCAAATGACGGCGTGGCGCCTCTCATAGAAGCACCGCTTCCGGCTTCTCTCTTTTAAAAGTAACTTCCATACCGATCCCGATACCGGTCGGTCTGTTCTTTGGCCGGGTACACCTTGAAGGTCTTCGGCTTGTGGCCCCGGTAGGAGATCTGATAGATCGGACCCACATCCATCCCTGTCACCGTGATGCGGTAAATGTTGTCGTGAAATCCATCCGATCTCTGTGGCACCGGAAATCCGATGACCGCCACGCCTTCATTGAGTACAAAAGGCGGCTCATAGGTATCCGATGTGAAATTCTTGGGCGCTGTCTCGTCCTCTGTCAAAGGCTCCTTCATTTCCAGCTCGATCGTCATGTCATCGACCACGAAGACATGGCGGATATCATTCGCTCCTGCTATCTGGCACATTCCCAGCGTCACAAGGAGCGCGGCAGTAATCGTTCGTATTCTCATAGCTGTTTCCTTTCGTGAGAAAACCCTCTTCTGCACTATTCCTTATTTTAACACATTCATAAACGATTGCGAAATACTATAAATGAAAAGATCTATGAGTTTTTGTTTGAATCAGCCGCCATGCATCCGCCCTTTGGACCCACTAAAAAAGCTGCAGCCCTGGCTGCAGCTTTTTTGCTGAACTTATTTTCTTTCTTTGATACGAGCAGCTTTGCCGGAGAGTCCGCGCAGATAGAAGAGCTTTGCACGACGAACGATGCCGCGGCGTCTTACTTCGATCTTTTCCAGACGTGGAGAATGAACGAGGAAGGTTCTTTCTACGCCGACGCCGTAGGAAATACGACGAACGGTGAAGGTTTCACGCAGGCCTGCGTTCTTTCTTGCAATAACGACGCCTTCATACATCTGAATACGTTCGTTCTTGCCTTCTACGACCTTTACATGAACTCTGACGGTGTCCCCCGGACGGAATTCAGGAATGTCGTTTCTGAGCTGTTCTTTTTCCAGTGTTTCGATAATGTTCACGATCTTTTCCTCCTATCACACAGGACATTCATGCCGATCGCATTTGGCAGAGGACTGTCCAGACTAACAGTAGCATTGTATCACAGCTTTCTTTCGATTGCAATGATTTTCGCCACGCATTTGGATATTTTAGCATAAAAGAGCGAAGGGTTCAAGGATGAGTAGCTAGGGATTAGGGATTGGGGATTAGGAGTGACTAGTGACTAGTGACTAACTACCACCTTCGGGCATCGCCACTATCTATAC
>JAJWRZ010000105.1:0-6899 GCA_021633965.1 Dialister sp. | reverse complement strand
AGACCTTTTACCTGTTATCCCATATGTTCGCTTTACCATTCTGCAGAGTTCTGCCTCTTCGAGGCAGTCTATCCCTGGCCTTCGGCCTGCCCCTTCTCCAAGGGGCGACGCATTTGACGTTATTCTCAAATTCCGCGGCGCTTCTGATTTTATGCGCCGCACCACCATTTCGCATTTCTCATTTCTAATTTCTAATTTCTCATTCAAGCAAAACTTTCATCCACAATCCACGGGTGAACCCCGAACCCCGCATATTTTTCCTCAAGGAGGTATTCTGCTATGATTCCGAAGAAAGTGATTCTTGACTGCGATCCCGGCTCTGATGATGCCATTGCCATGATGCTGGCGATGAAATCAGACGCCATCGACCTCATCGGCGTGACTACGGTGAATGGGAACCGCATTGTTCCGAAGACCACGGAGAATGCACTGCGTGTGGTGCAGTTCATGAAGTCAAGCGTCCCCGTCTATCGCGGATGTGAAGAGCCGATCATCTGCAATGAGATCCCAGGCCGCAAGCCTGGCCTTCCTCGCGTGACGCTGAATGACTGCCACGGTGATTTCCTCCCGCTTCCCGCAGCCGAGATCCGGACAGAGAAAGAGCACGCCGTCTTCTATCTCGTGAAGACCCTGATGGAGTCGGAAGGAGACATCTACGTTGCTGCGGTCGGTCCGCTGACAAATATCGCGATGGCGCTTCGCATCGAGCCGAAGATCGCAGGGAAAATCAAGCAGCTCGTCATCATGGGCGGCGGTCACTGCGGAGCCAATGCCAGTCCGGCAGCTGAATTCAATTTCTATGCCGACCCTGAAGCGGCGAAGATCGTCATGGATTCTGCCATCCCGAAGGTGATCCTGCCCCTCGATGCCACTTGGCGTGCCTGCCTCTCCGAAGAAAAATGCAAAGAGCTGGCACAGCTTGGTACACCGGAAGCGAAAGTCGCAGCGGCTCTTGTCCAGAAACGCATTGACAACCTTAAGGTCAATGATGTATCGGAGCATAACTATGCCCTCCGTCATCAGGCAGGGACTGTCGCCGGCGCGATGCTCTATCGCTACGATAACCACATGGCCCCCATTCACGATGCACTCGCCATCGCCTACCTCATCAATGAGAATGTCGTGACTGAGCTCGCAGATGCAAATGTAGACATCGACATCGCAGGCGGCCTCTGCGACGGGCGTATGGTGGCCGATTTCCACAATACGAAGAAATGCAAAGATCCTGTGACGGCGAAGGTCGCGCTCAATTCCGATGCCGGCCTATTCACGGATATGCTCTTCGCGGTGCTGGGGAAATAGGAGTGACTGGTAGCTGGTGACTAGTGACTGGTGACTAGGGACTAGGGACTGGTGACTAGTGACTAGTGACTAGTATTGCGTTCTCTAAATGATGGACATTTAATCAGCGCTTCCTTATATCAATTAGCAAATCAGCTCTTTTATAAAATGAGGGGTATTGGGGTGCTACATGAATGGTGTGACCCTTCCGCCACTTCTAATTTCTAATTTCTTATGCAAGTGGAATTTTCAAACGCAATCAAAGAGTGGTACGCCCTTTGGGCGAACTCTGCATCCCCCAAAATAAACGCATGACACATATCATCTGTGTCGTGCGTTTTTATTTGCCGGAAATGACAATTTTTCTGCCCTTGAAAACACTATATAGACAGAAGGAGGTGAAGAGAGGTGAATGACATGCTTGAACGGCTGACGGATGGATTTCCCATGAAGCTGATGGGCGGGATCCTTTTCCTGACCCTTGAGAAACAGCTGGCGATGCTCCTGCTTTTTGGCATTCTGATCTTCCTCGACTGTTTCACGCGCTGGATCGCGATCAGTCATGCGCATCTGGTATCCTGCGGCAGACAGCCGACCTTTCTGGAGGCGGTCTGCGGCATCCGGGAGGCGCGCAGGCGGCGCTTGATCTCCAGTGAGATCATGAAGAAGCGGGGGACGGAGAAGCTCATCCTTTACAACCTCTGCGTGGCAGCGGGGATCGTGAGCGATGCGCTCCTTCAGGAAGCGGGGGCCTCCACGGACGGTATGGCAGGGATCGTAGTCAGTTACCTTGCCGCGACGGAAGCACTTTCCGTCATTGAGAACCTGTCGGATGCCGGCGTCTCATCCATGACAGAACTTTTGAAAAAGCTGAGGGGAAGATAGTGACTGGTGGCTGGTGATTGTGGACTGGTATTGCATTTCCCTGGCATTCAGTCATCAGGGACTCGGCGTTCCGAGTCCCTGATCCCTAATCCCTAATCCCTAGTCACTATTAGTATCAAAAAGGAGAACTTATGTACAACACAGGCATCGATGTATCGGAACACAATGGGGAGATCGACTGGGAGGAGATTCGCCGGGCGGGGATCGCCTTCGCCATCATCCGTCTCGGTTGGGGACGAGGGCATCTGGATCGTCTCTTTTATGAGCATATCAATGGCGCACTCGCCGCCGGGCTGCCGGTCGGAGTCTACTACTACAGCTATGCGGATACGCCAAAGGCGGCGGAGGATGAGGCGCGGTTCACCGTGCATGTCCTCGCAGACTGCGGACTTTCCCCGGAAAAGCTGCCGCTTGGTGTCTGGTATGACATGGAAGATGCGGACGGCTGGAAGGCGGCGCGGGTGCTCGTGGAGCCTTCGCGCATCACGGCGATGTGCGGTGCGTATGTGGATTCTCTGAAGAGTGCGGGCTATCTTGCCGGGGTCTATGCGAGCTATGACTGGCTGACGCAGATGATCTTTCCGGAGAGAGCTTCCAGTTGGCCCGTTTGGTGCGCGCAGTGGGGAAGGACCTGCGACTTTCCCGAAGCCTTCCTCTGGCAGTATACCGATCAGCTGGATATCGGAGGGCATCGGCTGGATGGGGATAGGATCTTGGGACTCGGGACTAGCCCGCAGGGCATATCGCCGGTTGATTTCGTTTGAAAATTTCGCTTGAATGAGAAATGGTGGTACGGCGCATAAAATATGGAAGCACCGCAGAGTATGGATGGTGGCGATGCCCGAAGATGGCATTTCAGTCACCAGTCACTCGAGGTTCCTAGTCACTAGTCCCCAGTCACTAGTCACTAGTCCCCAGTCACTTTTAATCCGTATTTCCTTACATTTTTCCTCTCACTCGCACACCACATCCCACAGATCCTTGAAGCGGATGATACCGTCTTCTGTGCGAAGTCTCCGATAGACGGGATCGACTTCGACGATGGTGGTATGGGTGCAGGCGTAGCCATTTCCTGTAAAATAGGTGATGGCGACGGTGTCGCCCTTTTCAAGCTCGAGCAGGGCGTCGTTCAGGGCGCGGGCGCGGTCTTCGGTGATCTCTCTTCGGGCGGCTCGCCGGATCTGGGCGGCCGTCACTTGTTCGGCGTAGCCGCGCAGGCCATTGAACGGCATGAACTGCGCGGCTCTTTTTCTATCAGGCATGGTGACCTCCTATCAGTGTATTTCTGAGGCGCAGCGTCGCCTTGGGCATATAGTCGATCCCGCGAAGCATGGCATTTTTGCCATGCTTTTTTTTGATCTCGATCATGACCTTCTCGATGGCGCGCTCTTTCGCCTCGGCTTTGGCATCGCCGAAAAGGCTCACCTCCTCATAGCCTTCGCTGGCGGGCGCGAGGCGCCCCAAGCTGAGGTTCAGCGAGCGGATGGGAATTTCTCGGCGGACCTTCGCCTCATAGAGCGCCGAGAAAGCGCGCTGGATGCGGCTGGGGATGTCGGTCCAGAGGGGCAGGCGGCGGCTTCCTCCCGAAGAAGCGCGCTCTGCTCCCGCGTAGCCGATGCGAAGGCTGATTTCCCTTGTGACCAGCTCTTTTTCCAGAAGTTCTTGGATCAGTGTCTCTGCCATTTCATGGAGGAGGATGCGGGCGTCTTCGCTGGTGTAGTTCGTAAAGAGGATCTGTCCGGTGGAAATCGAGCGGGACTTCGGCGCATAGGCGCGGATATCCGACAGTGTGCAGGGCTCCCTGCCCCAGGCGTGGTCGATGAGCGCGGCGGCATTTTTGCCAAAGAGGCGGTAGAGCGTCGCCTCGGGGATGCGTGTGATGCCGTATAGGTCGTAGACGCCGATCTTGGCAAGACGACGCGCGGTGCCGCCCGCGATCTGCCAGATGTCGGTGATGGGACGGTGATGCCACATGATTTCCCGAAAGGATCTTTCGTCCAAAATGCCGATGTGTGAGGGGACATGCTTGGCAAGGATGTCCATCGCGATCTTGGCGAGGAAAAGATTCGTCCCCACGCCGGCGGTCGCGCAGATGCCCATCCTTTGGTAGACTTGATTCATGAGGGAAATCGCCATTTCCGCAGGCGTCTTGGCATACATGGCAAGGTAGGGCGTGACATCCATGAAGCACTCGTCGATGGAATAGGGGAAAATATCTTCTGGTGCGAGAAATTTCAGGTAAATCTTGTAAATCTCGGTAGAAACGTCCATGTAGTGCTGCATCCGTGGCGGTGCGATGAGGTAGGGGATACCGCTCGGGATCTCGAAGAGGCGGCAGCGGTTCCGGACGCCGAGCGCTTTCAGCGCGGGGCTGACGGCGAGGCAGAGCGCGCCCATCCCCCGCGCCTGATCGGCAACGACCAGATTCGCCGTGAAGGGATCCAGCCCGCGGTCCACGCACTCGACAGACGCGTAGTAGCTCTTGAGGTCGATGCAGAGGTAGCTGTGATTCATTTCTTTCTCCTTCCTCTATAAGCATACGCGATAATCTGTTCGCGGACTAGAGAACGCCAGATTAAGAATGAGGGCAATCAAAAAACTCACGAGCCGGAAAAGGTTCGTGAGTTTTAGATTAGTTATGATAGCAGATTTTTTATCTTTTGCTCGCCCATTTCCATCCATAGTACCCGATGACCGTATAGAGGATCACGATCGAGAGGTGGCAGGCAAGGAAAAGGCAAAGCGTCGTAGGCGGCCGCGTGAGCGAGCGCACAGGAAGGAGCAGCAGACGGCTGCCCAGCGCATAGAGGCAAGAGCTGTACACCCCTGCTGCCGCAAGGAGGAGCGCCGCTGCGTGGCTCATAAAGGACGCCAGCGCCGTATGCGGGATGTGCATCGCCCGTTTCATCTTCGCCCAGATGCCCTGCCAGTGGATACCGAGATGGAGCCCCATCACAAAGAGCATCAGGAAACCAAAGATACGGTGCAGCCGATGCACCCAGAGTGGCGGGCGGATATTGAAAATCGGCATCGTGTGCGAGAAGGAGAGCCCCGTCAGCATGACGCCCAGGAAAAGGAAGAGCAGAAGCAGATCGATACCGGTCATGACGATGCGCTGCTTTGGCCAGCGCCCACGAAAGAGGGCAGGGTACCATCTCGCATTCCAGAGCGTGTGGAGAAGAAAGAGCGCGGTAAAGACAAGGGCTAACATCTCGTGACCGAAATTGTGGACGTAGCGGTAGTCCAGCAGCAGGAGAAACACAAAGAGCATCGAGGTATCGACAAGCATTCGTCTGTTCATGGTCTCCTCCTTTCAGCGATGAGTGACCACACGCTCCTTCATCCCCAGCATCATATGTGACGTCGCCTCGGCAGCGATTGTCCCGTCTTCTTTTGTGATCTTCGCGCTCATGACGATGAGATGCCCTTTCCGGCGGACCTCCTCGCAGGTGATGAGGACCGTCTCTCCGATGAGGATCGGATGACGGAAGCGGCTCTCCATCTTGCCTGTATAGGCAGGAATACCATCTTTCAGGAAGAGATAATTTCCCATCACCTCATCCATCAGCGTCATGATGAGGCCGCCATGCATGCGGTCATTGTAGCTCTGGTGTTCGCGAGAGGGCGTGAAGAGGGAGAGGCATCCCTGCGGCAGCGGGAAGAAATGCAGGTGCAGACCGATGGGATTCTCCGTCCCGCAGGCAAAGCACATATTATACGTCGGATTTCTCGGCCATTCGGTGAGTGTGATCCCACGCCGCTCCTCTTCCCTGTGGAGCAGCGCTTTCTCTTTTTCGTTCAGTGGAAATGGATGATTCATGAGCAAGACCTCCTTTACCTATATTATAGCATTATCGCTGAACTAAAAAATAGTTCCAGCGCTCCGAGCCGATAGTTCCACTTCATCCGCATAAGCAGAACGCCCATTCTGTTTATGCGGATTTCTTATGCTTTGATGCGCCGCTTACAGCCATCGAAGGCGATTGGAAAGGAAATAAATGTTCTGCTATTCTGAGTGTATCCGGAAATACAAAAGAGAGCGCGCTCCGGAAAGAGAACGTACATGTTCGACGAAAAACAGAATCAGAAAGACATCTGCCGGGCGCTCGCCTGGCAGCACGGGGACAAAGACGCCGCCGAAGCCCTGCTGAAGCAGTACCAGCCCCTCATCCGAAGCATCCGGCAGAACTTCTGCCGAGATCTTTCCTACGAAGACCTCGAGCAGGAGCTCATCCTTCACTTCTTAGAACAGACCGCCTGCTACGATCCGAAGAAGAATCCGAGCTTTGCCGGCTACATCACGCCCCGTCTCAGATGGTATCGGATGAACCGCATCCGCAAGGAAATGACACGTGAAGACCACGAAGAGCTCACCCTGGAAGACCAGGCCGAAGGCACTTCCCTTGACGACTACGGCGAGGCGAAGGCCACGCTCGAAGAAGTCGCCCGCCTCGCCCGTCTCACAAAGAAGCAGAAGCCCGTCTTTTTCCTTTGGATGCAGGGGCTGACGCCCATGGAGATCTCCACCCGCACCGGCGACAGCCTCCCGTCCATCACAAGAAAGAAACAACGGATTCAAAGGCAGCTTTCCAAGTATGCCAAGGAGATCAGGGGATTGGTGGCTGGTGACTAGTCACTCGCAGCTCCTAATCCCTAATCCCTGCTTTCATACGTTTTTAGCCTTCCCCGCGTGGGGAAGGTGGCGAGCGGAGCGAGCCGGATAGGGTTCTAGC
>JAJWRZ010000104.1:0-6908 GCA_021633965.1 Dialister sp. | reverse complement strand
TTTCGGGATATTGACTAATTTAAAAATGGCGCACTATAATATTTCCGAAAGTGAAGAAATGATGAGTTGCATTTCAGAAAGGAGGATGCCTATGATGCCTCTGGTATTTGCCAAGGCAGGAGACACGGTGACGATCACGCGGATCTCCGGGAAAGATGAAATTCGCCAGCATCTGGCAGATCTGGGATTCGTCGTCGAGGCGAAGGTACTCATTATCAGCCAGATGGGAGGCAACTTGATCGTACAGGTGAAAGGCAGCCGTGTCGCGCTCGATCGCTCCATGGCAGAGCGGATATTCTTTTAACGGTGAGCCTTTGCTCTCCATCCGCCGGTCACAGCGGATCACTTATCCCGTATCAAAACGAAAGGACGAATAGAATGACACTCAAAGAAGTGGCTGTCGGAAGCACAGCCAAAGTCAAGAAAATCACCGGCGCAGGCCCGCTGCGCCGCCGCATCATGGATATGGGCATCACGAAGGGCGTCGATGTCTATGTCCGCAAGGTCGCTCCTCTGGGAGACCCCATCGAGCTCACCGTCCGCGGCTACGAGCTCTCCATCCGCAAGGATGAAGCCGAAGCGATTGAAGTAGAATAAAAATGAGGAATGAGGAATGGTGGTGGCGGCTTCGCCGCAAATATATATTTTGCAGCGAAGCTGCCACCACAACCCTGAACCCATCAACCTGAACCCACTAACCAGAATCAATCCCACCCAAATATAGAAGAAGGAGAATCACAAAGATATGTCTATACGAATCGCCCTGGCGGGCAACCCGAACTGCGGGAAAACGACATTATTCAATGAACTGACCGGCAGCTCCCAGTACGTAGGGAACTGGCCCGGTGTCACAGTTGAAAAGAAGGACGGCATCCTCAAAGGACACAAGGACGTCATCATCCAGGATCTGCCGGGGATCTATTCCCTTTCTCCGTACACACTCGAAGAAAAAGTCGCCAGAAACTATCTGGTGAACGAACAGCCGGACGTCATCCTGAATATCATCGATGGCACGAATCTGGAACGCAACCTGTATCTTACGACACAGCTGGTGGAGATCGGTCTGCCGATGATCGTGGCCATCAATATGATGGACCTTGTCAAAAAGAATGGCGATATCATTGATTTCGACAAGCTCTCCTACGAGCTGGGCTGTCCGGTCGTAGAAATCTCTGCGCTGCAGGGGAAGGGTTGCCGGGAAGCGGCCGAAAAGGCGATGGAACTCGCCATGAATAAGAAATCGCTTCGCCTGCCGTCTGTATTCACCGGCAGCGTCGAGCATGCCATCGCACACATCGAAGAATCGATCTCCGATAAAGTCGAAAACCAGTTCGTTCGCTGGTATGCCATCAAAGTATTCGAAAGAGACCAGGATGCGACGGGAGCTCTGCAGCTGGAGCCGAAGCTGATGTCCCATCTGGAAGGCCATATCAAGGACTGCGAAGACGAGCTCGATGATGATGCCGAGTCCATCATCATCAACCAGCGCTATGGCTACATTTCCAAGATCATAGACAGTGTCATGAAAAAAAAGAAACAGGGCGTCTCCATGACGACCTCGGATAAGATCGACCATATCGTCACAAACCGCATCCTTGCGCTTCCGATCTTCTTCCTCATCATGACGCTTGTCTACTTCATCTCTGTCACCACCGTCGGCGGCTGGGCGACAGACTGGGTGAATGATACCTTCTTCGGTGAGATCGTGAATGACGCAGCGACTGGCTTCATGGAATCCATCGAAGCGCCGGACTGGATGTCTAGCCTCGTCGTAGACGGCATCATCGGCGGTGTCGGCACCGTTCTCGGCTTTGTGCCGCAGATCCTCCTCATTTTCTTCTTCCTCTCCCTTCTGGAAGACTCCGGCTACATGGCGCGCGTTGCCTTCATCATGGACCGTATTTTCCGTAAATTCGGTCTCTCCGGCAAGTCCTTCATCCCGATCCTTGTCGGCAGCGGCTGCGGTGTACCGGCTGTCATGGCGACCCGCACCATCGAAGACCTGCGTGACCGCCGCATGACCATCATGCTCTGCACCTTCATCCCATGCTCTGCAAAGGCGGTCATCATTTCCATGATCACTTCCGTATTCTTCCCAGACTCCATCCTGATGGCACCAGCCATGTACTTCCTCGGTATCGCGGTCATCATCCTCGCAGGCATCGCTCTCAAAAAGACCGGCGCTTTTGCTGGTGATCCGGCTCCCTTCGTCATGGAGCTTCCGGCTTACCACTTCCCGTCCATGAAGGGCGTCCTCATCCATATGTGGGAAAGAGCGCGCGGCTTCATCATCAAAGCCGGCACCATCATCTTCGCGGTCTGCGTCGTCATCTGGTTCTTCTCCGCATTCAATGCAGGCCTTGAAATGGTAGAAGACATCGAAGACTCCATGATGGCTGCCTTCGGTCATGCGATCTCCTGGATCTTTGCTCCACTCGGCCTCGGTGACTGGAAGGGCGCTGTCGCTGTCATCTCCGCAGAAATGGCCAAGGAAAATGCAATGAGTACCCTGGCTGTCCTGAATGGCGTCGCAGCAGAAGCCGAAGACGAAGAGATCATGGCCGGCATTGCGAATATGTTCACCCCGATCGCTGCCTTCTCCTACATGATCCTGAACCTCTTTGACCCGCCATGCGTCGTTGCGATCGCGACCATCGCCAGAGAAATGGGCGACCGCAAATGGGCGGCTATCGCCATCGGCTTCCAGGTCGTGCTCGGCTATGGCATGGCTTTCGTAGCTTACAATCTGGGCAGCTGGCTCTTCTACGGCGCTGCCTTCGGTCTCTCTCAGGGCATCGCCATCGTCCTCTGCCTCCTTGCTCTCTACTTCATCTGCCGTCCGGCTCCGAAGGAGAAAGAAATCTCCGAAGCCGCTGCTGCGAAAGCGTAAGGGGAGCCAGTGACTAGGGACTGGTGACTAGTAGCTTGGGATTAGGGATGAGGTGATTCCTCATCGTCATCTCGAGCGAAGTCGAGAGATCTTTTTGGCACGTTGCTGCTCATGACCATTGGCGTCAGCAACCTGCGGAAAACACCGCTCCCGTAGATCCTGTTGAAGTTTGAAAGCAGGGATGAGTAGCTAGGGATGAGTGGCTAGCGACTAGTGACTAGTGACTTGAATACCGCCTTCGGGCATCGCCACCATCTATACTCCGCGGCGCTTCTATTTTATTATGCGCCGCACCACCCCCTTTGAACCCTTTGAACCTGTTGAACCCGCTGAACCTCTTTCGCATGTAATCAAAGGACGGCGCGCCCTGTGGTCTAACCCTGAATCTTGTTTTCATTTTTGACTTCTCTCGAATACAGAAAAAGGAGATAACCATGAATCCCGCGGTCTATGCTGTGGTGGCGGTGATCGCCATCCTCTTCGTTCTTGCCTGCCGTCACATTTATCATGCCACCATCGGTGGCGGTGGATGCTGCGGTGGGGGAGGAGACTGCCCCGCCTGCCGCGAAAGGAAAATGAAACTTCACGGCGGACTCAAGAAATAAAAAAAGGAATCGCAAAAGCGGTTCCTTTTTTGATGGTTAGTGACTGGTGACTGGTGGCTTGAAGGCTGCTTTTGGGCATTAGCCGCATAGGGAAAGAGGGGCCGCGCCAGCGGCGCTTGGGTACTCTCGTAAATCGCCTGCTTGAACCGCATTTTCCCACTCCCTTTCATACCGCCACTGCCCTATCCGCCCCTTCGGGGCACCTTCTCCTCGAGGGGGAAGGCTGGCGATACGAGCATAGCAGCATCTCAAAAGATCTTCGGGCATCGCCCCCATATATATTCGCGGCGAAGCCGCCACCACAACCCTGAACCCTGAACCCTGAACCCCGAACCCTGAACCCATGGAACCTGCAGAATTTCTTTCGCCCCGTATCCATGGTCGAGGCGAACCGGCAGCTTTTATTTCTGTATGATGAATTTATCATAATGAATGCCTTGCTATGCTAAATACTCATCCATGCATGCGCTCATGTTCTCAAGACGTGAGAAACGTGATATAGTAGAGCTATGGATTTTCATGTGCATTTAAGAATGCACAGGGTACCAATTTCCTTTTGGAGGCAAAAATGGCAAGCTACAATCCTTATGAAAACATGCTTCATATCCTCGACAAGGCAGCGAAGGTGCTGGGCTACGAGGAGAGTGACTATGCATTTGTCCGCTATCCGGAGCGCGAGCTCACCGTGAGCATCCCGATACAGATGGACGATGGACATGTCGAAGTCTTCTCTGGCTACCGTGTGCAGCACTCCACCGCACGAGGCGCAGCGAAGGGCGGCATCCGTTTCCATCCTGCATCCGATGAAAACGAAGTCAAAGCCCTCGCCGCGTGGATGACCATCAAGAATGCCATCGGCAATATCCCTTATGGCGGCGCAAAGGGCGGGATCAAAGTCGATCCGCACAAGCTCTCCTCGCGTGAACTCGCCCGTCTGACTCGCGGCTATATCAGAAAGATTTATCCCATCATCGGGCCGGATCAGGACGTCCCTGCGCCGGATGTGAATACGAATGGTCAGATCATGGCGTGGATCGCGGATGAATACACAGCCCTCTCCGGCAAGTGGCAGCCAGGCGTCGTCACCGGCAAGCCGCTCACCGTGGGCGGCTCTCTCGGCAGAAATGAAGCGACGGGCCGCGGTCTGCTCTTTACGCTGGAAACATGGTGCGAAAAGAATCATAAGGACATGAAGGATCTCACCATGGTCGTGCAGGGCTTCGGCAATGTCGGCTCCGTCGGTTCTCTCCTCATGCACCGGAAGGGCGTCAGGATCACCACCATCGGCGATATCAATGGCACCTGGCACAAGGAAAGCGGCCTTGACATCGAAGCGATGTACACCTATGCGAATAGCCATGGCCGCTCGCTGAAGGGCTACACCGAGGAAGGCGCGGTCATGATCCCCGACAGTGAACTCTTCGCGCAGGACGTGGACGTTATCTTCGTCGCTGCGATGGAGAATCAGCTGAATGAAAAGACCATGGGCAAGGTGAAAGCCCGCCTCATCCTGGAAGGGGCGAATGGCCCGACTACGGAAGAAGCCGATGCTTACTTTGAAGAGAAGGGCATCGAAGTCCTTGCGGACGTCATGAGCAATGTCGGCGGCGTCGTGGGTTCCTATTTCGAATGGGTGCAGAACCGCACCGGTTACTACTGGACGGAAGAAGAATACAACGAGCGCCTCGCCAAGAAGATGCGCGAAGCCTATGAGGATGTGTACGCACTGAAGGAGAAATACCATGTGACCTACCGCCTTGCCTCCTACATGCTCGCCCTCTCCCGCGTCGTAGAAGCACAGAAGACGAGAGGATTCTTAGGATAAGGAAATCGGGTTTGGCGGATTTCTCTTGGAATACATAAACGCCGTATCACATGGAGTGATACGGCGTTTTGATGTAATACTCGAATTGGTTTGCAGTCCCTAGTTCCTACTCCCGTGTAAAGAAATTGTAAATTCCCTGCAGAAAAGGATGCCTGATTGTGGTAAAATCAGGGAAGAAACATACTCACAGGCAGAGAAGCCAAACCCATCGCCGCGGCCTATGAGCACACGGCGATCTTTTTCTGTAAGGAGGAACATGATGAAAGCTTGGAAGAAAGGCCTGATCGCAGCAGCGGCTCTCGGGCTGTCTTTGGCTATGCTGACCGGTTGCGGCAGTGACAAGAAGGACGCAGGCAGCGCGGCAGCGAAACCCAGCGCACAGATCGTCCAGGTAAAGAGCGAGAAGGAAGCCGATCTCATCGATGCAGCGAAGAAGGAAGGCGTGGTGAAGGTTTACTCCATCACCAGCCGCGTATCCAAGGCAGGGGCTGCATTTGAAAAGAAATACGGGATCAAGGTGGAAGCCAGCAACATGAAAGACTTCGAGCTGATTGACAAGATTTCCACCGAAGCAAAAGCGAATGCGAATGGCGCAGATATGGTCATCGCGCAGGACTCCGGCCGCGTATACGGAGAGCTCATCGCGCAGGGTTATCTCCAGAACTACATTCCGGCCGACCTCAAAGACAAGATCCCGGCGGAAAACCAGACACCGCTCGTCTTTGCATACATGAATAAAGTCCTGGTCTACAACAACGAAAATGGAAAAGCGGCTCCGATCACGAATATCTGGCAGCTCACTGAACCGTCCATGAAGGGCAAATTCTTCTTCAAGAGTCCGATGCAGGAAGGCATCAATGCGAATTTCCTCACCATGCTGACGAAGCCGGAAGTGGCGGATCAGCTGGCAAAATCCTATGAAGAGCAGTACAAGAAGAAACTGGAGCTCACCACGCCGAATGCAGGCTACGAATGGATCAAGATGGCCTTCTCGAATGGTCTTGTCATGGGTTCCTCCGATACGTCCATGACGGAATCCATCGGCGTCAAAGGGCAGGATATGAATGGCGTCGGCCTTCTCAACTACTCGAAGCTCCGCTACGCGGAAAAGAAGAACCTTGCAGCGGCAGCAGCGGACAATGTGGTGCCGTTCTGCGGCTTCTATTATCCGGAATATGTGCTGCTCGTGAAGGATGCCAAGCATCCGGCGGCGGCGAAACTCTTCACCCAGTTCCTCCTGACCGAGGAAGGCTTCCAGAGCTGGTCGCATGATATGGGGACCTACTCCGGCAATACTTCGATCCCGGTCGCTAAGGGTGACAAGCCGCTCGCTGAATGGAAGAAGATCATGGTCGGCGATGATCCGCAGTACATCTTCGAACATCGCGCTGAGGTCGAAGAATTCCTGAGCAAACTGATGTAGCTTTTTACAATCAGCAGACGGCAGCGTGCTGTCTGCTGATTTGCTTTTTGGGGAGGCAGGGGTCGTCTATGGGGCGTATCGTCCCTTGATTGTGGATGAGATTCTGCGATTAAGGAAACACTGATTAAATCGTTGTCAGATTTTACTCTTGAATTTTTATGCATA
>JAJWRZ010000103.1:0-6923 GCA_021633965.1 Dialister sp. | reverse complement strand
ACCATCTTCTAAAAAAAGGCGGCGAAGCCGCCACGAGAGCCTTGAACCCTGAACCAAATGAAAGCAAAGTAAAAAGGGGCTGTGAAGAAATGAATCCTCATTTCTTCACAGCCCCTTTTTGTTTCTGAAAAGTCGAGCCCTTTTTCAGTGAAAGAAAGGTCGGCCCATGGTGCGACGCACCGGCACCGTCAATCACTCATACATCACCTTTTCAAGGCAAAGCCCGCAGGCAGGCGCGGTGAAGCCGGCGCGGCTGCGATCGTGAGCCGCGAGGATATCCTCCATCTCAGAGGCTCTCCTCTTCCCCTCGCCCACTTCGACAAGCGTCCCCACGAGGATACGGATCATATTCTGCAGGAAGCCATCTCCGATGAAATCCATGACCAGCTCTCCCGCCGTCACGTGAAGAGAGATCTCCTTCACATCACGCACACAGGACTTCTTCATGTGCCGATTTCCGCAGAAGGACTTAAAATCGTGCCTGCCCTCCAGAAGATGCGCAGCCTCTTCCATGGCGGGAATATCGAGCGCTTCTCCCAGCTGCCACACATAGCGCCGCTCGAAGACGTTCTTTTCACTGCCGGTGCGAATGCGGTAACGATAGAATTTCCCTGTCGCGGAGAAACGGCTATGAAAACGCTCACCCGCTATCCTCATGCGCGACACACCGATGTCATCCGGCAGAAGACGGTTCAGCTCATCCTCCAGCTGCCTTACGGGCAGTGCCACAGAAAGCTGAACATTCGCACACTGTCCGCGCGCATGGACTCCGGCATCTGTCCGTCCTGCGCCGATGACCTGCGCCTCTTCGCCCGTCAGCTTTCTGAGTGCCTTTTCCAGCTTGCCCTGAATCGTCTCTTCCGTGCGTGTCTGCCGCTGCCAGCCTTCGTAACGGCTGCCATCATAGGAAACGATAAATGAATAGTTTGCCATAACGTTTCTCCTTACGAAATCAGAATGAGAAGTTTAAAAGCAGGGATTAGTAGCTAGGGGTTAGGGATTAGACTAGGAGACTGAGAGACATCAGACATCAGAGCTCTGACTTCTGACTTCTATTCTCCGGCCTTCGGGCATTGCCCATATATATTCGCTGCGAAGCCGCCACCTTCATTCCTAATTCCTCATTCGCGCAAAGCCTTCATTCAGAATCAGTGAACGGCACGCCCCAAGGGCTAACCATGGAAGGAGCGCACCATTCGCAGCGCACCCCAACACCCGCCATTATATAAAACAACTTGTTCACTATTTGTATAAAACTCCGCGGCGCTTCTTATTTTTATGCGCCGCACCTTCACTCCTCACTCCTAACTCCTAACTCCTAACTTTACCCCAGTCCCTTGATCCCCTGTTTCCCCATCGCTTTGTACACGGCAAGAAATAGTCCCACTTCCATAGGGAAGCAAAGAAGATTCTTGATGACGCGGGACAGGAAGATGGCCGAAGCCGCCTTGTCATAGTAGAGAACGAGCCAAAGGGTATTGAGGCCCAGATGGATCAGGATCATGACAAGAAGAAAAGGTACACAGACATAGGGAAATCGGATTTCCTTATGATAGAAAAACCAGCCAAATAGAAAGCCTGTCAGAAAATCGGACAACGTGAAGCCCGGGAAGAAAATGCTCGTCCCGATGACCGCAGTGCCGATGAGATTATCCAGCGCGCCCACCAGCCCCGCTTTCCACGGTCCGTAGAAAGCACCCGCGAGTGCGATGGGCAGAAATCCGAAGGTGATGCGCACAAAGGGCGTCTGGATGGCAAAGACGTAGGACAAAAGCACGGCAAGCCCGGTCAGAATGCCGAGCATGACCAGCTCATGAATTTTATTTTTAGGCATGAAAAAAGACCTCCTCTGCTTGACTTGCTACAGGAGGAAGCCTTCTGCAGCAGCGGGATGCAGCTTCCGTACCGCGAGACGGGAAGGTGATGACAGACTCATCGCCTTCCTGTCTCTTCGTCCGAGTGACAACTCCCTGTCCACTCGGCACTTCACGCGCGGAAGCTTACTCTGCCTGATATTTTTAATTAGTACAGCTTTGCACCGGCCGGGATATGACGATCGACCATGAGGAGGTGGAGCTTTTCTTCGCCCTCTTCCTGATGGATGGCCGAGAGAAGCATGCCGCAAGAGTCGATCCCCATCATCTTCCGCGGCGGAAGGTTTGTGATCGCGATCAGTGTCTTGCCGACCAGTTCTTCCGGTTCATAGTAAGCATGAATGCCGGAGAGAATGATACGGTCTTCGCCCGTGCCATCATCCAAAACGAACTTGAGGAGCTTCTTGCTCTTCGGCACAGCGCTGCATTCCTTGACCTTGACGGCGCGGAAGTCAGACTTACTGAAGGTATCGAAATCTACGAAATCCTGGAAGAGAGGTTCGATCTCTACCTTGGAGAAATCAATGGCTTCTTCTGCCTCTTCCATATCAGCCGCTGCGGCTTCTGCCTCTTTAGCGACCTTCTTCTCGAGCGCCGTTTCCGGTTTCATCGCCGGGAAGAGGAGGATGTCGCGAATGCTTGCAGAATTCGTCATCAGCATGAAGAGACGGTCAAGACCGATACCGAGACCACCGGTCGGAGGCATACCATATTCGAGAGCCGTCAGGAAATCTTCATCGATCGGATGCGCTTCATCATCACCATGCTTTCTTTCCTCGACCTGCATCTCGAAACGCTGTCTCTGGTCGATCGGATCGTTCAATTCCGAGAAGCCATTTGCGAGTTCGCGGCCATAGATGTAGGACTCAAAGCGGATGGTATAGCGTGGATCAGCCGGGTCGAGCTTGGAGAGTGGGGAGACTTCGATCGGGTGACGGGTAATGTGGACCGGCTGGATCAGGTGTTCTTCGGCATAGGCATCGAAGCATTCTGCCAGGATCTTACCAAAGCCATCAAATTCACTGTATTCTACATGCAGACGGTCAGCGATAGCACGTGCATCATCGATGGTTTTGCATGCATCGAAGTCTTCATGGGTTGGCGTATATTTCTTCACAGCCTCTGCCATGGTCAGTCTTGGCCACGGAGCCTTGACGTCGATTTCTGTATCCTCGTACTTGAACTTGGTCGTACCGTAAGCAGCCATCGCGCAGGCTTCTACGATCTGTTCCGTCTGGTTGATGACGTCTTCGATATCCCCATAAGCCTGGTATGTTTCGATCGCGGTGAATTCCGGATTGTGGCGGGTATCCATGCCCTCGTTTCTGAAGTTTCTCGTGATCTCGAAAATTCTTTCATAACCGCCGACGAGCAGTCTCTTCAGATAAAGCTCCGGCGCGATACGCAGATACATGGTCATATCGAGAGCATTGAAATGGGTGGTGAATGGCTTCGCATTCGCACCGCCATACAGCGGCTGGAGGACCGGGGTCTCGACTTCGAGGAAGCCGTGGTCCGTATACCACTGTCGAATGGCGCGCATCATAGCCGCACGCTTGACGAAAGTATCTTTGACTTCCGGATTGACCATGAGGTCAAGGTATCTCTGGCGATAGCGCTGTTCCTTGTCGGTGAGACCATGCCATTTTTCCGGCAGCGGACGCAGCGACTTGGACAGCATCGTGAAATGCAGGACGCGAACAGTGAGCTCACCGGTGTGGGTCTTGAAAACGACACCTTCGATACCAAGGATATCACCGAGATCGACGAGTTTAAAGAGGGCCCATTCATTTTCCGGCAGCTCATCTTTTCTGAAATAGAGCTGGATATCGCCGCTCTGGTCACGCAGGACACAGAATGCGGTCTTGCCCTGCCCGCGGCGGATCATGATACGGCCAGCGAGGCGGACATGAGTTTCATTCTTTTCGAGCTCCTCAGCCTGCTGTCTGATGTCAGATGCATGGTGATCATAGTCAAACTTCTGACCATATGGTTCTACGCCGAGCGCACGGATCTTCTCCAGCTTTTCACGACGGATCAGCATCTGGTCATTCAGCTTCGGCCCGTTATTCTGATTCATTTTCTCTGTCATTTTTACCCTCATTTTATAAATAGCACAAAAAGGGTCCAGAGTCCCGTGCACCGAGAGAGGACACTTTTGAAAAAGCCCGTCCTGCCTCCGTACCTTGAATTCTGAACCCTGCATCGCCAGATAATGGCGGATTGTGCAGGATGAAAAATCATTTTAATTATCTTTGATCTCGATGACCTTGTACTTCAGTACAGCGGTCGGAGCATCCGCTTCGACGATATCGCCCGCTTTCGCACCGACAAGGGCACGGCCGACCGGAGATTCATTGGAAATCAGTCCCTCGAAAGGATTCGACTCGGTGGAGCCGACGATGGTGACGGTTTCCTGCACATGCTCTTCCATATCTTCGATAACGACGGTAGAACCGACATCTACACGGTTCTTCGTTCCCTTTTCAATGACCTGTGCTGTACGGATCTGCTGTTCAAGCTGCTGGATGCGGCCTTCGAGGAACGCTTGTGCATTCTTCGCTTCATCGTATTCGGAGTTTTCCGAAAGGTCGCCCATGGCAATGGCTTCTTTCAGACGCTGCGCGACTTCCGCACGTTTGACACTGCGGAGTTCGTCGAGCTCCTTCTGCATATTTTCAAGGCCTTCTTTGGTGACCAGGGTACGCTGCATTTCTGCCATGACAATTTGCCTCTTTTCTGAATAATTTTATTCCTTATATGGGGGATCCCATAGGAAGTCATATTTAATAGTATATAGCAAATATAAACGGAGTGTCAAGGAAAGCGGGGACTGGTGGTCAAGCCCCACGCAGCGGGTTCATTGCAAAACGTGCAAAGCGGGTCCTATCCATGCAAAAGAGTCCCTGGGAAGGTGCGACTAGAAAGAAGAAAGCCCGTGCCTTTCGCATTATAGATTTCTTCTTGACCATAGGTAATAAAATATATTTGTTCTCACTTACAAAGCTTCCATTCTCATGTATCTTATCATTTTTGTCACTGTGAGGCATTGTGGGGCAATTTTACCCCATTTCAGGCGCTCAGAGGATAAACTGCAGAAAGAGATTCTCAGATGCAAGCGTATAGAGTTGCATATCCCCAACATGAATATGCATAATATTCACAAGCCTATTTTGGTTGAAAGCCTCGGAAGGGCGATAAAAAGGGCAGTTTGAGGTTTTATGAAATTTTGGTAGGAAAAATCATGATACATTCTGATTTATCATCCCAATCCATTCCAATCCGTGATAGCTGCCATTTTCTTCTGTTTTTCTCTTTTTTCCTTTGAAGTCCTCAAAAGTTCATAGGAGTTGCTCTGAAAAAAATATCAAATTTTTTCAAAAAAAGTCTTGTCATACGGGTTCGATTATGGTATATTGCAATAAATAAAAATTCACGCGCCCTGCTTCGGCAGTTGAGCTGCGAATCGGTCACTCTGTGACCGGAAGGTTTTCTTTATGCCCTGTTTCTTTCACCGTTATCGAAAGCAAATGGGGCTCGTGCATGCCTTGATGATTTCAGACTGCATCATCCGGAGATGTCCGGGACAACATTTTTTCCCCCATCATGACATCGTCATGAGTTGGATTAAGAAAGAAGGGAACAAACCTTGTCTAAGAGCAAAAAAATGGGAGTGGTACAGCTCACAACAGTCACAGCCATCAACATGATGGGTTCCGGTATTATTCTTCTGCCAGCGACACTGGCTGAAGTCGGGACAGTTTCTATTTTCGCCTGGATCCTCGCCTCGATCGGCGCGACCATCCTCGCGTATGCGTTTTCCAAGTGCGGCATGTTCACAAAGAAGGTCGGCGGCATGGGCGGCTATGCAGAGTATCGCTTTGGCCGATCGGGAAATTTCGTCTCTAACTTCTGCTATACGATTTCCCTCATCATTGCGAATGTTGCTATCGCAAGCGGTGTCGTCAGCTACGGCTCATATGTCTTCGGCTTTGACCTTTCGCCGGTCGAAGTCTGCCTCGCTACCATTGCTACTCTCTTTCTTGCAGCGACCATCAGTCTGGTCGGCCCGAAGAAATTTGGCAAATTCACCTCTCTCGGTGTCATCTGTGTCGTGATTCCGGTCATCGGCCTCCTCTTTGCCGGCGGTTTCTTCTTCGATGCAAACATCTACAGAGAAGCCTGGAATCCGTCCGATATGCCGTTCTATGCGGCAATGAAAGATTCCATTGCTGTCATCATCTGGGCTTTCCTGGGTCTTGAAACTGCCTGTGCCAATTCTGATACGGTAGAAAATCCGGAAAAGAACGTACCGATCGCAGTCCTCGCCGGGACGCTTCTCGCCGGTGCCTGCTACACCACCTCGACGGCTATCATCGGTGGACTCGTACCTTACCAGCAGCTCATGGTCTCCGGTGCACCCTTCGGCCTTGCGTATGCCTCCATGTTTGGCGACACTGTCGGCCACATCGTTTCCTGCATGCTCGTCTGCTCCTGCTTCGTCTCTCTGACCGCATGGCAGTTCACTGTATCGGAAGTAGCTCGTGAAGCCTCCAGCATCGGCCTTTTCCCGCGCTTCCTCTCCACGGTCAACAAATTCCGTTCGCCTTATGTAGCGATCGCCTGCCTCTTCGGCATCCAGCTCTGCATGACGCTCGCTACCATCAGCCCGACTCTCCTGAAGCAGTTCAACATCCTGATCAACCTCGCGGTCATGATCAATCTCATCCCTTATCTCCTCGCGATGGGTGCTGTCTCTGATCTGCAGAAAGCGGAAGGCGTGCCGATGGAAAAAGCTAAGATCGCAAACATCGCGGCTATCATCGGCGGCATCTACAGTGTATATGCGGTTTACGGCTGCGGCTGGACCGTCATTCTGGAAGGCGCCTTCGTCACCGCTATGAGTTACGTGATCTACGCGATCGTTTCGCCAAAGCTCCGCTACACCACAGCACAGATCTCCACCTTTCCACCGATGGAAAAGAAATAAACGAAACTAAAGGGGCTGTGAAGAAATGAATCCTCATTTCTTCACAGCCCCTTTTTACT
>JAJWRZ010000102.1:0-7018 GCA_021633965.1 Dialister sp. | reverse complement strand
CCTTGGAGAAGGGCCGCGCCGAAGGCGCAGGATAGAGTGCCTCGAAGAGGCACAACTCTACGCAGCGATATGAAAAACGATATGAGACGATCCGTCTTTCTTGCGTGTCATGAGGGCCGAAGTAGAGGGATCCTTCTTGCAGAGCGGTAAATCGTGAGCGAGGGAAAGGCGAAAAAGGAAGCACCAAGGTGTCGTTTGAACGAGGGCGCATGTGTGCATATGGCGGTAGTGCAAGAAAGATCCCTCGGCTTCGCTCGGGATGACGGTACTTGGGGAGCGGATAGGTTCACAAGGGCGGCTTCGCCGCCTTTCTTTAGAGGATGGTATTCTCGTATCGCAGCCTTCCCCTCTAGGGGAAGGTGCCCCGCAGGGGCGGATAGGGTGACTATGGCATGAAAGACAGCTGGGATAAGGTTTCCCGGTCACTCCTATGAGAGCTGCAAGTCCCCCGCGGCAGATTGAACGCGAAAATGAGATGATCGTTATTTCACATCGCCTTTTTTTGATGGGGATGGGAATATCCCCTTTCACACGTGAGCTCCACGGAGGATCATGACGGGAAAAGCACCCGTCTTGATAAGCCTACGTCAAGAAAGGACCCCTATGAGATGTACGAGATCTCATAGGGGTCCTTTCTTTTGGCACCACATGGGTATATTCACATTTGCCTATCCGTAGCTTAGCACGATTCACTCACTCCGTCAACGCTGATTTTCTCCTATAAAATGGCGGCGCAGCCGCCACCTACATTTCTCACTCCGAAGTTTCCTTAGTATCCTCGTATCTGCTTTTCATCCGACAGATCGAAGAGATTTCCATACCCCGCATTCGCCATCGCCTTCACCGCATAGACGCAGTTCTGCGATGCGGCATAAATATAGCGGTCATCGACAGGGACGATGTGCCGGGCCGCGCGCATATTCGCAATCGCAGGATTTGCCAGAAAATCATCCCGATATTTCCCCGCACCGGTCGTATCTGAGGAGCGGTCGGTCGAGACAAAGAGCATATCCGGATCCGCCTTGATGATGAGTTCGGGCGAAATGGCCTGCCCATTCGCGCCGCCCGCCTTTTCGATCGCATTCTCCAGACGCGCCCGCGTCAAAAGCTCGTGAAACATCGAGCCGGGTCCCCCATAGCGTGTCATCTGCGAGACCAGGTACACCACCGGCTTCTTGTCCGTGCACGCCCCGAGCGCATCATCCACCTCTTTCAGCTGACGGTCCATCTCGCGGATCACATTCTCTCCGCGCTCCTTCTCACCGACTGCCGCCGCGATGATCCGCACATCCTCCTTCACCTGCCGGATCGAGCGCGGCCCGTCGATCACCACGACAGGGATGCCCAGATTGCGATACATCGTGAGCTCCTCGCCCTTCGTGTACGTCGAAGCCACCACCAGATCTGGCCGCGCCTGCGTCACCAGTTCCATCGACAGTCCCGCCAGCGGAATGGTCATAGGGATGTCCTTCGTATCCTCTGCGATATAGGAAATCGCCGGATCGCGATCCGCCTCCGTCGCTCCCACCAGATGATCCGCCGTCACGACCCCGAGAAGCATCGTATCGATCGATGCCGAATTTCCTAAAATGCGCTTCGGCTTGCCGGGGATCTTCACTTCCTGCCCCGTCGCATCGACCACCGTGTAGCTCTCCCCCTGACCGCTCATCGCCACCTGCTTCACACCGCAGCCCGCCGTAGAAACGGAAAGCAGGAGCGCCAATCCCAGTCCCATCGTTTGATATATTTTCATGCGTCCTCCTATGATAGAAATCTTTGTTGTTTCTAATCATAACATAAAAATACTGTCAATGGCGAGAAAGAGGTTTCATAGGTTCTATAGGTTCCAAGGAGGGACGGCGCATAAAAATCAGAAGCGCCGTGAATTTTAGATGAGCGGTACTCTCTTTTAGTCCCTAGCCACTCATCCCTAATCCCTAGTCACTAGTCACCAGTCACCAGTCACCAATTCCTCCAAAGCCTCTGTCAGCGTTTCATACACGCCGACAGTGAGCGATGCGATCTCCTCCGTGACGGGCATGAGATCGGGGATGAGGATCGGCTTCATGCCGGCTGCATGCGCCGCGCGAATGCCATTCGGACTGTCCTCGAAGACGTAGCAGTCCGCCGGACGATCTCCCAGCTTTTTCGCGGCCAGCAGAAAAATATCCGGTGCCGGTTTCCCGTGAAGAACTTCATCTCCGCTCGCAATGGCAGAGAAATAGGACGCAAACCCGCTGACCGACAGATTACTCTCGATCTGCGCCCGCCGTCCGCTGCTCCCGATCGCCATAGGGATGCCGCGCGCGTGAAGCGCTGTAAGGATTTCCCGGCAGCCGGGCTTCAGGGGCACGCCGCGCGCAAGCTCCTCCGACACGCGCTGCTTGCACTCCCGCTGGATTTCCGTGCCATCCTTCACCCGATAATGCTTCTCGATGATACGGTTCATCACCTCGCCCGAGGTGCCGCAGATCTCATACTTGAAAGCATCCGGCAGTACGATGCCCCGTTCTTTTGCGATGGCATTCCAATACTTCTGAAAGACGGCCTCCGTATCAAAAAGCGTGCCGTCCATGTCGAAAATGACTGCTGTGGACATGTTGATTCTCCTTTATCGTAGAAACACGGAATCGATCGCAGAGAGGCGATCCGCATTTCCCTACCCCAAATGACTTCCCGCCATCCGGAAAACGGGCAGCATGACCGAAAAGAGGACAAGCGCCGTGAGGCCGCCCACGAAGAGCAGCATGGCAGGCTCCGCGATATGACGGAAATGACGGAGCTTCTCCTCCGTTTCCGCCGTCATGAGCCTTGCTGCCTGATCCAGAAATCGCGGCAGCTCCCCGCTCGAAAGTCCCACCTGACAAAGCTCAAAGAGGAGCGGGAAACAGAACCCGCTTTCCTCCCATACGCCCGCAAAATTTTCCCCCTGCATCAGCTTCCTCTCCATACCGCGCACCTTTTCTTCTGCCACGTGATTGCCCAGCACCTTCATGCTGGCGGCGAGCGCTTCCGAGAGCGGCTTTCCGCTTTCGAGGAAAGAGGACAGCGAAAGAGTGAATCGAATGAGCAGCAGACGGCGATAAAAGGCAGAGCGGTAGAGCCACACTTCCTTTCGCCGCCGGCCCGCGCGCGTCCGAAGGTACAGCGCTCCGGCGATCAGGATAGCGAGCAGTGCGAGGCTAAGCAGCAGCCCCCAGTGCCGAAGGAAAAGCCCCAGCGCCAGCCCCGCTTGGGCCGCAAGCGGCAGCGTGATCCCCAGCGTCTCGAAAAGCATCGCAAAGGACGGCAGGATGAAGAGCAGGATCACCAGAAGAAGCACCAGCGCGAAGGCAAGCACAAAGAGCGGATACGCCAGCGAACGCGAGAGGCGCCGCCGGAACAGATCCTCCTTCTCATAGTACAGCGCGATGTGTGTAAGGGCCGACGGCAGTGTCCCCGTCATTTCTCCCACTTCCAGCAGAGAAATAAAAAAAGACGGACACCAGCCGCCTGCCGCAAAGCTATCCGACAGAGAATGCCCGCTCGCGATCCGCTCTCTCGCAGAGAGGAGGAGCCTTCTCTCCTGCGGTCTTTCTTTCGACGCGAGGAGCGAGAGCGACTCCGTCACCGTCAGCCCTGCGGAAAGAAGTGCTGCCCATGACGAAGCCAGAAGGGACAACGCGCGGCGGCTTGCAAAAGGCCGCGCACGGAAAAAACGATGCGCCTCTTTCTCCTCAAAAAGGCAGATGACCGACAGCCCTTCCGAGAAAAGGGATGCCGCCGCTTCCCGCTTCGTCCTTGCCGCAAGGCTTCCTTCGTGGATTCCGCCCTCTTCGTCATAAGCCTTATAGTGAAATTGTTTCATGAATGGTCCTTTGCTGTGGGAAATGAGTGACTGATGCCTTGGTAAACAGGTTCAACAGGTTCAGAAGGGGTGGAAGAGGCGCACAATTTATTCCAAACTCTTCAAAAGCCGTTCCCTTTCCCGTTCACTGATCCCCTTCATGGCATACATCGCCTGCTTCATCGTCCGCATCTGCGAAAGTCCCATTTCCATATACGACGGGATCTGCTCCTCCTTGCCCTCGCGGATCAAGTGCGCGACCGCCGGCACATTCGTCAGGATTTCCCGCAGGAGCCAGGTCTCCTTGCCGCTGCGATAGAGCATCTGAGAAGAGACCGTCACGAGATTCGCCGCCAGAAGCCCCCGGATCTCCTCCTGCCGATCGCCGGGAAACGCATGGATGATGCGGGCAGGCACATCCTTCGCGCGCGTCGTGTGCAGCGTCCCCAGCACCAGATGACCCGTCTCTGCCGCTGTCAGCGCCGCAGAGATCGTCTCGCTGTCCCGCATCTCTCCCAGCGCGATGACATCGGGATCCTCTCTCAGCGCATCACGGATGCCCTGCGGAAAATCCACCACATCACGCCCGATCTCCCGCTGATGGATGAGCGCCTTCTCCATAGGGATCACGTACTCCACCGGATCCTCCAACGTCACCACATGGCAGGCCCTCTTCTGGCTGATCAGCGAAAGAATGCGCGCCATCGTCGTACTCTTGCCGCTTCCCGAAGAACCCGTGATGAGGACCAGCCCATGAGAAAGCTGCGATACCTTCTCCAGCCACGTCCTGTCGGGATCCGCGCCGAGCAAAGAAAGCTCCGGCAGGATGCGGATCGCCGCCGATGCCAAACCGCCGCTGCGATACAGATGCAGACGGCAGCGGATATTTCCCAAAGAAAACGCACTGTCCGCGCTTCCTGTCCGCTGATACGCCGCCTGCCTATCCTCAGGCACATAGGAAGAGATGAGCTCTGCAAAGAGCTGAGGCTCCGCGATCTCCTTCATCTTCTTCAATGCCCCATAGACACGGATCATAAGAGGCAGCCCCTCGGTCAAGTGAATATCCGTCATGGCAGGATTCGCTGCCAGCAGTTTCTCTATATCCATCTCATGCCTCCCCGGCCAGAATGACCGCCGCCGACTCCGGCGAGATCTCCCCCTCTTCCATCAGAAGAAGTGCCGACTCGCCCATCGTTTTCTGTCCCGCTTTCCGCATCGCCTGCTGCAGCTTCTCCTGCGAGAAATCATGATGCAGGATGCGTCTCTCGCTGTCTCCGATGGCGATCATCTCAAAGACCCCCGTCCGCCCGGAAAACCCGCGATGACGGCAGGCCTCACAACCCTCCGCTTCATAAGCCGCCTGCCCGGCAAGAGGCAATGGCAGCCCGTGAGACGTCAGGAAATCCTCCGTTAAGACCATTTCCCTTTTGCAGGAAGGACAAAGCCTCGGTGCCAGCCGCTGCGCCATCACCAGCGACAGCGACGCGGAAAGAAGATAGGGCGGTATGCCCATATCCATCAGACGAAGCGGCGCAGCGGCCGCGCTCATCGTATGGAGCGTCGACAGCACCAAATGCCCCGTGAGCGAGGCATGGATCGCGATCTCCGCCGTTTCTCTGTCACGGATTTCCCCAATCATCACGATATCCGGATCCTGCCGCACGAGCGAACGCAGCCCTCGCGCAAAGGACAGCCCCGAGCGCTCATTCACCTGGATCTGCGTCACGCCCGGCAGCCGGTACTCCACCGGATCCTCGATAGAAATGATACTCACCGTCTCCTGATTCAAGAGCTTCAGCGCCGCATACAACGTCGACGTCTTTCCGCTGCCCGTCGGCCCCGTCGTGAGGATCAGCCCCTGCCCCTTGGAAAGCGCCCGCCGAAACAGCGACTCCTGCTCCCTTCGCATCCCCAGCTCATTCTTCTCGATAAAATTCACCCGCCCCGACAGAATGCGGATGACGATCGTCTCCCCATACATCGAAGGCAGGACAGAAATACGGAAATCATACGGCACCCCATCGATCTCCTCCGCCCAGCTCCCATCCTGCGGCAAACGGCTCTCCCCCACATCCAGCCGCCCAAGGACCTTCACGCGCACCGAAAGATTCGGCGCCATGGAAGAAGGCAGACAAAAGCGATCCGAAAGCAGCCCGTCCTTCCGAAACCGCACCCGCACAAAGGAAGCCCCCGGCTCGATATGGACATCACTCGCCCTCTCAGCCGCCGCGTGCCTGATGATCTTCTTCAGTACCACATCCGCTCCGCCGCGAAGCTCCTCCATGCGACCGCCTCCTTCTTACCATCAAGGATTTTCCCTCATTATAGCATAAATAGAAAACGCCCATCCAACAATGTTGGAAATATCGCATCCTGTCGTTGCCGTGACTGGCGACTGATAGCTAGGGATTGGTGGCCAGGGATTAGGTCGTCGATACGAGAATACCATCTTCTAAAAAAGCGGCGAAGCCGCCGCCCCGTGAGGCCATCCGCTCCCTCAGCACCGTCATCCCGAGCGGAGAAAAACGCCCTATATGAGAAAAAAACGGCCAGAACAAGTGGGGACTGAGCCGAAGGATCTCATACCACGCATGTGAGCTGATCCTTTCCTTCGTATTATGGAGTGACTTGTGACTAGTGACTGGGAAACTTTATCCCAACTGTCTTTCATGCCATAGTCACCCTATCCGCCCCTGCGGGGCACCTTCCCCTAGAGGGGAAGGCTGCGATGCGAGATTACCATCCTCTAAAAAGGCGGCGAAGCCGCCCTTGTGAATCTATCCGCTCCCCAAGTACCGTCATCCCGAGCGCAGCCGAGGGATCTTTATTGCACTGCCGCCATATGCACACATGCGCCCTCACTCAAACGACACCTTGGTGCTTCCTTTTTCGCCTTTCCCTCACCCACGTTTTACCGGTCTGCAAGAAAGATCCCTCCACTTCGGCCCTCATGACAGGTGGAAGACGGATAGCCTCACATAGTCTTTCACACCGCTTCGTGGATCCATCCTGCGCCTTTGGCGCGCCCCTTCTCTAAGGGGCTACTCGTATCGTTGTTATGACTGGTAACCCGTGACTTGAATACCACTTTCGGGCATCTCCCTTTATAAAAATCGACGCGAAGCGTCACACCTCTTAGCCTTCCCCATCGGGGAAGGGGGACCGCGTCAGCGGTGGATAGGGTGCTTTCGT
>JAJWRZ010000101.1:0-7081 GCA_021633965.1 Dialister sp. | reverse complement strand
CAGTTTCGTACAAAATCAAAGGAGCACCGCCCCGAGGGGCTAACCCTGAACCCAAAAACAAAAAACCTGACATGAGTCAGGTTTTTTTGTTTGCCTTATTCATAATGCAGTGCATCGATCGGATTCAGCTTCGCCGCCTTCTGTGCCGGATAGAGGCCGAAAATAAGGCCGATCAGGACCGAGAAGACGAAGGAGCCGACGATGGGCCCCGCTGCGATGACGGTCGGGATCTGTGACAGCTGCGGTGTCACGAGTGCGATGCCGACACCAAGAGCGACCCCCAGGAAGCCTCCGGCAAGACTGACGGTGATGGACTCGATCAGGAACTGGACAATGATCATCTGGTATGTCGCGCCCAGCGCTTTGCGGATGCCGATCTCCTTCGTACGCTCCGTGACAGAGACGAGCATGATATTCATGATGCCGATACCGCCGACAAGGAGGGAGATCGCTGCCACACTGCCAAGGAAGATGGTGAGCGTCTGCGTGGTCGACTCCATGGTCTTGATGAGATCCTGCGAATTTTGAATGGAGAAATCATCATCCGTCCCGGAGACGCGGTGGCGCGTGCGGAGCAGGTTCGTCACATCGGACTCGATCTGTGAAAGATCGCTGCTGTTATCCGCCGAGATGACGATGTTATTCACATAGGTGATGTGCAGCATACGTTCCTGCACGGTGCTGAAAGGACAGAGGACGCGGTCATCCTGATCCATGAAGGAGTAACCCTTTTCCTCCAAAAGCCCGATCACGGTGAATGGATTCCCATGGATACGGACCTTCTTCCCGATGGGATCCTCTTCTCCGAAGAGCCCTGTCGCGACCGTTTTCCCGATGACAGCGACACGGGCACGGGCATTGTACTCCTTCTGCGTCCAGAAACGGCCTTCCTGCACCTTGAGGTCAGAAAGATCCGCATAGTCCTGCGTACAGCCGTAGACACGGGTATTCCAGTTCTTATTCCCATTGACAAGAAGGTAGCTCCCCTGCACGAGCGGAGCGGAATAGGTGATATTCGGCAGATTGCGGATCGCCAGATAGTCCTTGTACGTCAAAGTCTGCATAGAGCCGGCCGCCTGCTTCACGCCCGGCTTTCTGCCAGTCCCCGGCGTGACCGTGATGGTATTCGATCCCAGACGGGAAATATCGCTCTTGATCGAGTCCTGCACGCCATAGCCGATGGACATGAGCGCGATGACGGCCGCTACCCCGATGATGATGCCCAGCATGGTGAGCAGCGAGCGCATTTTATTGCTGACGATCGAGCTCCATGCCATGAGGACACTTTCGAAATAAATATTCGTCATGATAAAGGCCCTCGTATATCTTTACTAATGTGTCCATCAGAAAGGATCACGTGGCGGGTCGCGTAAGCCGCGACATCATTCTCATGCGTGACGAGGATGATGGTCTTCCCCTCTTTATATAAGGAGGAAAAGATCTCCATGACCTCCTTTGTCGACTTGCTGTCCAGATTCCCTGTCGGCTCATCCGCCATGATGATGGCAGGGTCATTGATGAGCGCACGGGCGATGGCGACGCGCTGGCGCTGCCCGCCAGACATTTCCGCCGGCATATGATACGCACGGTCACCCAGCCCCACGGAGTCCAGCATGCGAAGAGCGCGCTCTCTTCTCTCCTTCTTGAAGACATTCCCATAGATCATGGGAAGGATGACATTATCCAGCGCCGAGAGCTTCGGCAGCAGATTGAAGCTCTGGAAGACGAAACCGATCTTGCGATTTCTGGTATAGGCCAGCGCACTGTCCCCGAGCCTCGCGACCTCTTCCCCATCGAGCTTGTAAGAGCCGCGACTCGGACGATCGAGACAGCCCAGAATATTCATCAGCGTCGATTTTCCGGCGCCCGAGGGCCCCATGATAGAGACGAACTCCCCCTTGGAGATCGTAAGATCGATCTTCGTCAGGACAGGCACCTCCTGCTTCCCGATATAATAGCTCTTGCCAATATCCGTCAGGCGGATGACTTCATCCGATTTCTCTTTCTTCTCCATCACACCGGACCTCCCGGGCCGTGGCGATTGTTCTTATTCGTCGGAGTCGAAGTCTTCTCCTGCGAGACAGTCCCGCTGACCACGATCTCCTGCCCTTCGGAAAGACCGCTCGTCACCTCGATCTCCTTCTCGGTGGAAATCCCCGTCGTCACATAGGTCTTCTTCACATCCGCCCCCTCTTTGACGTAGACATAGGAGCCTTCCGAGTCGCTGCGGATCGCCGTCACAGGCACCGTCAGCGCATCCACGCTCTCGCGGCCCTTGATGACCGCTCTTGCCGTCATGGACGGATAGAGCCCTTCCAGCTCGTCCTTATTGATATCTACATAGACGGTATAGTACACGACCGAGCTCGAGGAACTGCTGGTGCTGCCACTCGCCGAATACTGCTTCTTGGAAATATCCGACACCACGCCGTGGAACGTGCGGTTCGGGTACGCATCGACCGTAAATTCCACTTTCTGGCCCACGGCCACCTCACCGATATCTGTCTCATCGACCAGAAGCTCGATACGCATGGAAGAAAGATCGGCGACCGTCACGATGACCATCTGGCTAGACAGCCCCTGAGACACCGTCTCCCCTTCCTTCATCGGCTCTCCGATGACCACGCCATCCATCGGCGAAGTGATGACCGTATCATTCACATCCGCCTGCGCCTTGTCATACGCCGCCTGTGCATTCAGATAGTCCATGCGCGCATTATCCATCTCCTGATACGGGATCGCGCCTTTCTCATAAAGGCCTGCCAAACGTTCATAGTAGGACTCCTTATTTGCGAGCGTATTCTGCGTCTGCTTCATCATGGACGTCAGCGCCTTCGACTCGATCATCGCCAGCGTCTCGCCCTTCGTGACCTTTTCATTCTGCTTCACATACACCTTTTCCAAAGTGCCGGACGCCGTCGCCGAGAGATCGACACTATTCACCGGCTCGATCGTCCCCGTCGCATCGATGGTAAGCCCGATAGAGCCGCGCGATACCGCCCCCACCGTGTAATTATCCTTCTGCGGAGCATGGCTCTTCTGATACCAGAAATAACCGCCGCCCGCTGCCACTGCGATGACAATGAGGAGAACGATCATCCATTTCTTCTTCATATATTTCCTCCTTATGGGGCTCATGAATTCACAGAAAACTCTACATTTCGTAAAAACATTCTCTCCTAATAATGTCATTATATCACAGGAAAGAAGACTGCGTAAAAATAGAGGAAAGTAGTTTGCAGCTAGCCTGCGGGGGTAGGGAAATGAGAATACCGCTCCTCCGCATCCCATCATTCCCCCATATCGTCATTTCGAGCGAAGTGAGAAATCTTCCTTGCACACCGGTAAAGCGAAGATTGTGAGATAACGATACGGCAAAAAATTTTGCGTTTCCTCACCAATGCAGAACGCTGCTATCACGTTAAGATCCCTCACTCTGCTTTCGATGACGATACGGGAGGACGGGCTATCTCCCATCCCCTTTCATCCCTTCTCGTAGCAGGCTGCCCCGTATCGTCATTTCGAGCGAAGCGAGAAATCTTCCTTGCACACCGGTAAAGCGAAGATTGTGAGATAACGATACGGCAAAAAATTTTGCGTTTCCTCACCAATGCAGAACGCTGCTATCACGTTAAGATCCCTCGGCTCTGCTTTCGATAACGATACGGGAGGACGGGCTATCTCACATCCCCTTTCATCCCTTCTCGTAGAAGGCTGCCCCTGCGGGGCAGATCTATCCTCCGCCTTCGGCGCGCCCCTTCTTCAAGGGGCTGCTCTACTGGCATGCCAAAACGGAATCTGCGAGAGAAATCAGTATAGTCCGAAATACGAGAATACCGCTTTTCGCACACTAAAGCCTTTCCCGCGTGGGGAAGGTGGCGAGCGCAGCGAGACGGATAGGGCAGTGGCGGTATGACAATGAGAGAGAAAAAGCGTCTCAAGCAGGCGATGCGGAAGGCCGTCGACGCAAGAATACATTTTTCCTCAAAGATGGTACAAAAAAACGCAGCCCATGCGGGCTGCGCTCTCTGATTTCAAAAACTACACATTGAAGCGGAAGTAAGCGATATCCCCATCCTGGATAATATAGTCCTTCCCTTCGACACGGAGGAGACCTTTTTCACGGACCGTCGTATACGAGCCGCATTCCATCAGGTCTTTGTAGGAGACGATCTCCGCACGGATGAAGCCTCTCTCAATATCGCTGTGGATCTTACCGGCGGCCTTCGGTGCTTTCGTCCCTTCACGGACCGTCCAAGAACGACATTCATCCGGTCCGACGGTGAAGAAATTGATGAGTCCAAGCATAGAGTACGCACTGCGGATCAGGCGATTCAGGCCAGGCTCCTCTTCGCCCAGATCGGCCAAGAAAGCCTTCGCCTCTTCAGCATCCAGCTCGGAGACCTCCTGCTCGATCTCCGCAGAGATCGGCACCCACTTGGCGCCTTCCTTTTCTGCCTGCGCCGCTGCCTTTTGGACATAAGGATTCGCTTCCGGATCCGCGATGTCATCTTCCGCGACATTCAGCACATAAAGGACAGGCTTCAGCGTGATGAGATTCAGCTCCTTCAAGACCTCCAGATCATCTTCCGAGAGATCAAGGGCTCTTGCCGGCGTCCCTTCCTGCAGCGCATCGAATACCTTTTCAAGCACCGGCAGATCGAGCTTCGCCTGCTTGATCCCTGCCTGCGCGAGCTTCGCCGTCTTGACCTTCTTCTTGTCGACACTCTCCAGATCCGCCAGACACAGCTCCGTATTGATGATATCCATATCACGGACAGGATCGATAGAGCCTTCTACGTGCGTGATATTTCCATCCTCGAAGCAGCGGACGACATGCGCGATGGCATCCGTCTCACGAATATGCGAGAGGAACTGATTTCCCAGACCCTCGCCCTTGGACGCGCCCGCTACGAGGCCGGCGATATCGACGAAACGAGTGAACGCCGGCGTCGTCTTCTTCGGCTGGAACATCTTTGCCAGATCATAGATGCGATGATCCGGGACCTCTACGACGCCCACATTCGGCTCGATGGTGCAGAAAGGAAAATTCGCCGCTTCTGCTCCGGCTTTTGTGATGGCATTGAACAGCGTGCTCTTCCCTACATTCGGAAGGCCGACAATGCCGATCTGCAGATTCGTACTCATGGATACTCCTTGTAAATATAGGTTCAGGGATCAGAAGTGACCGATGACTGAATGCGAAAGCGCCACTCCTCATTCCCAATTCGGAAAAGCGATCTTCTCATTTCTCAATGCATGAGCCGATCGCTATCTTCCCTCCCCTTTCAATTTATCTGGCAGCCAGTGCCTTCTTCATGCGTTCTACCGCTTCCTTCGTCAGCTCCGGCGTATTGAAAGACGTCAGACGGACATAGCCTTCCCCGCACGGACCGAAGCCGGAGCCCGGCGTGCAGATGATTTCCGCCTCATTCAGCAGGAAATCAAAGAAATCCCAGCTCGTCATACCTTCCGGCACCGTCAGCCATACATACGGGCTGTTCACGCCGCCGCAGGCAGGAAGACCCACTTCCTTCGCGCCAGCCAAGATGACCGCAGCATTCTTTCTATAGATATCCAGCGTTTCCTGGATCTGCTTCTGGCCTTCTTCGGTATAGATCGCTTCAGCACCGCGCTGCACGATATAAGAGCAGCCATTGAACTTCGTGCACTGGCGGCGATCCCACAGCTGGTTTGCCGAGATCTTCTCGCCCTTCTTCGTTTCCAGCATCAGTTCCTTCGGGACGACGCAGTACCCGCAGCGGACACCGGTGAAGCCAGCCGTCTTCGAGTACGAACGGAACTCGATAGCGACTTCCTTCGCCCCTTCGATCTCATAAATGCTGTGCGGCACATCATCTTCCGTGATGAATGCTTCATACGCAGCATCGAAGAAAATGACAGAACCCGTCTGCTGTGCATAACGTACCCATACCGTCAGATCCTTCTTCGTCAGCGCAGAGCCGGTCGGGTTATTCGGCGAGCACAGATAAATGATCATCGGATCATGAGACGGCAGATTTGCCTTGAAGCCGCATTCTTCATAGCACGGCAGATATTCGAAGCGTTCATACGCTCCGCGCACGAATTTGCCGCTTCTGCCAGCCATGACATTGCTGTCCACATAGACCGGATACACCGGATCGGTGATCGCGACGATATCGGATTCTGCAAAGATCTCCTGCATATTGCCGACATCACACTTTGCGCCGTCGCTAACAAAGATCTCGTCTGGGGAAATATCACATCCGCGATCCTGGAAATCATGCTTCGCGATCGCTTCACGCAGGAAGAGATAACCCTGCTCCGGACCATAGCCGCGGAACGTCTCCACATGTCCCATTTCCTCGACAGCCTTCTTCATCGCTTCGATCACGACCGGAGCCAGCGGCTGCGTCACATCACCGATACCCAGGGAAATGATATTCGCATCCGGATGCGCGGCTTTGTACGCCTCCTGCTTCTTGCGGACTTCCGCGAACAGGTATGCACCCTGAAGATTCAGATAATTTTCATTGCAATGAGCCATAAGTTTCGCCTCTCTATTCTTTATTATTCATGTCAGTATGACTGTTATATTTTACCATACAGGGGAAGGAAAGGGAAATGAAAATGACGGCGCTGTGCAAATGCCGCGAAACGAAACAGAGTGACACAAGCGATAAAAAATCTCTCTATGCCTATAGGTATAGAGAGATCTCATCTTATACGATCTAAGGAAATGTATTTTCGGCCATCATCTTCTCTATCAACCATATACTCTCATCCACGTAACACTTTTCAATGCTATCCTACCAGTCCACCAAGAGCGGCAGCATGGAGCAGAATAATAGATTGGAAACTGGCTCACTTTTTATGTCATTCACACAAATCAGGATACAAACCATTTCGAATGAGTTGAATACCATTTGCCGTTCTTACTCCCGTAGCATACATGTCATACAAGGAGATTGGATATATTCGATTATTTTTTACTATTTTTAGCGAACTATACATAGGAGATCTAAAAGTCTCATATATATCCTGTTTCATTTCATCGCTAAAATAGACAACAAAAACTACATCCGGATTCAATTTGATC
>JAJWRZ010000256.1:0-1331 GCA_021633965.1 Dialister sp. | reverse complement strand
TGCGATACGAGAATACCATCTTCTAAAAAAAGGCGGCGAAGCCGCCACGAGAGCCTTGAACCCTGAACCTTGAACCAAATGAAAGCAAAGTAAAAAGGGGCTGTAAAGAAATGAGGATTCATTTCTTCACAGCCCCTTTTTTTATTTTTTCAGTGCTTCGACATCCGCGATGGCTTTTCTCAAAAGCTCTGCGGTGACAGGATAGGGGACCTTATGGAGGTCCGGCTTTGTGAGCGCATTGGCGATGAGCTCTTCCGGATCGGTGAGGCCGATGTCGGAAAGAGAATGCGGGAGGTGCGTGCGTTCGCAGAAGGCGTAGAGCTTGTCTCTTTCTTCGCGCTGTCCGTCCAAGGTGAGGAGGACGAGGGTGCCATAGCAGACGACCGCGCCGTGGAGGTGCGCTCCTTCATGGGCTACTCCGGTGTGAGAATTGTAGAGGGCGTGTGCGACGCTGGAGTTGTAGTCTTCCGGTTCCAGGTTCGAAATGATGCCGGTGGAGCAGATGATATTCTGGGCTACGTATTCGAGGGCTTCGCTGGCTGTCTTTTCATCAGCGGATCGCAGTGCGGCTTCGCCGTATTCGAGAAGGCCCTGCGAGCAGGTGCCGGCCAGCGTGACGCCGAGATTTCTGCCATAGGGGAGGACATCGCCTCTGGCGGAGAATTCGACCTCGTACTGCTTGGAGAGCGCGTCGCCGATGCCGGCCCATAGATATTCTCTTGGCGCGTTGGCGATGACGCCGGTATGGATGAAGGTGTGGTAGGACGGACGATCGACGTAGTAGACCTGACGGAAGGTGTGGTCTTCGTAGTAGTACGCGCCGACACCGGTGACAGGAGCGCAGTTCGAGGCAAGGGTCGGGAAGGTGAAATAGGGCTTGCCTGCTTCAGCAGCTGCTTTCTTCGCCGTGTCGATGGCGCGGCCGCCGCCCATGGCAAAGACCATGTCCGCTTTCTTAAAGGCTTCATTTTCTTTCAGCGCTTCGGCGTTTTCAAATGTCGCATCGCCGCCGTAGTAGAGGGAAGATAGGATCTCCATCTTGCCCTCCAGTGCTTTGCGGAGGAGCGGCTCAGCAGCGGCTCTGGACTTGTGTCCGCCGATGAGGACGGCGGTTTTGCCGAAGTGATGGCAGACATCGTAGACGCTGTCATAGGCGTCGGTACCGATGGTATAGCTGGGGAGGAACTGGTTTGTCATGGGATGGCCTTCTTTCGTAAATGATGTGTGGAAATGGATGGTTCTATTGTAGTGGATTTTTGGGAATGGTTCAATGGGATTCAGGGTTAGCCCCTCGGGGCGGTGCTCCTTTGATTTTGTACGAAACTGGATTT
>JAJWRZ010000100.1:0-7258 GCA_021633965.1 Dialister sp. | reverse complement strand
TACCGCTGGCATGCCCCTATTGCCTTCGGCACTTCCCCCGAAGGGGGAAGCAAGAGGCTGCGTAGCTAACGATTTCCTTAACTTAATAGCATTCCCTAGAGGGGAAGGCTGCGATACGAGAATACCATCTAAAAAAAGGCGGCGAAGCCGCTACCTCACCCTTGAAACTTGAACCTTGAACCTTGAACCCTGAACCAAATGAAAGCAAAGTAAAAAGGGGCTGTGAAGAAATGGGGATTCATTTCTTCACAGCCCCTTTTTTTTATGGATTATATTTCTGATACACATAGAAGAGCTTGTCGGCCATGAAGGAGATGACATTCTGTCCCTCCAGGATATCGGCCCAGTAGTCAGGCATGAAAGCGGTGCCGAAGCGGGCACCTTCGATGGCTCCGGTCACGGCGGCCGTGGTATTGCTCTTGCCGCCATGGTTGGCAGCGGTGATGAGTGCATCGAGCGGATCATCGAGCGCGAGGACGGAGTAGATGGCGATGGCGAGGGCTTCATCGGCATTTGCGCCGCTTCCCAGGGAGGCGATGCTGTCGATGTGGTCCCATGTGCCGCTCTTTCCAGCGGGGCGGGCATTCGCCTGCTCGACCGCGGCGGTGAGGAGACCGATGATGCCTGTCGTCTTGTGCTGCTTCGAGAGGAGGACGGTCACACGCTCCAGAGACTTCGGCAGCGTCAGGCCATAGGTGAGACAGGAAATGAGCGCGGCCAGAGCGCCGGCGCTGTAGTAGGCTGTCGGATTGGAATGAGAGAGCGCAGCGAGCTTCACCGCAGTGTCGAAAGCGAGCTTCTCATCACCGGCAAAAAGGAGACCCACAGGGACGGCTCGCATGAGAGCGGCGCTGCCCTTGCTGTCATTCACCTTGAGCTTCGTCGAACCGCGGCCGTCTTTTGAGAAGGCGGAGAGCAGCCCTTCCTCCGGATTGCGGCGGGCGTGCATGAATTTTTCTCGGACGAGGCAGAATTCTCTTTCATGCGGCTGGCGGCGCATCCATGTCTTCTGTCCGCGGCGCGGTTCTTCGCCCGTCTGGCTGTAAAACCAGCGCATGTATCCGCGGTACACCCCTTCCAAGATCTCCAGCTTCTTGGCATCTGCCCATAAGATCCCATCGATCGTTGCCAGTACCATCTGGGTGTTGTCTGACACAGGCGCTAGTTTCCCATTCTTCGCGTCCCGCACCAGCGTGCGCAGCCCGAAGGGCCCGAAGCGGCGCTGGATACGACTGACGGAAAAACTTTGCAGCGGATAACCTAACGCATCACCGCAGGCTCCTCCGAGAAGCGCTCCGCGAAATTGATCTATCCCTGCCATGGTATCCTCCTTTTCTTGAAATACAGCTTTCCCCTGTGGGTGATCCTTGATCGGCGAAGAGAAGCGTCCCGGGCAGGGGATCTCTTCTGCTTCATCACATCATCCTTGGATAAGCGGCCGGTACCCCGGTCCGCCTTACAGGGAAAGAAAAGTTTCTGACAATCGCTTGCAGAAACCTCGACTTGTGCGGAAATCAGACGCTGATACCCGTACTGTATCATATTGATTATATTATAGCATAAGGACGAAGGGTTGGAAATGGGGAACGGAATGCACTTCTGGATCCTTTCTTTCTTGTCCCCTTGCAGGCTGTGGTAAAATAGAAACAGGTTATTTAATTTTTTGAATATAAGAGAGCCATGACCGGCGACCGGTCACAGATCGCCTCACAAGGAGCATAGATATTACCATGGAATTCAAACCCTTTCGTATAGAAGACAAAGCACGGATCGACAGCTACTTTGCCGTGCATCATTACGAGCAGATCGACTGCACCTTCAATACACTTTTCCTGTGGCAGGATGCGTATCAGACGTCCTGGGCGGAGCAGGACGGCATACTTTTCGTCCGCGCAGGGACAGGGAAGGATACCTTCTTCATGCCGCCGTTTGCCAAGGAGGAAGAAAATTTCGTACACGGGCTTGCCCTCATCCATGAGGAGTACGACAAGCTGGGACTGCCTTTTCGCTTGAAGTCCGCCTCTTCCTGGGTGACAGAGCAGATCGAACGTCTCGTGCCGGGCAAATATGATTTCATCGAAGATCGGGACAACGAAGAGTACATCTACAGGACGGAGGATATGATCCGTTTGCCGGGCAAGAAGCTCCGCATGAAGAAGAACCATCTGAACGGATTCCTTCGCCAGTACGCAGACTATCAGTACGAGGCTATCACAAAGGAGAATCTGGAGGATGCAAAGGCGGGGATCCACGACTGGTTCCTCCGTCACGGAGACATCGAGGAAGAGGAGCAGGCGATCAAGCGCTGCTTTGACCACTGGGATGCGCTCGGCGTGAAAGGTGCGGTCATTCGCATCTACGGCAAGGTCGAGGCCTTCACGAATGGCGATAGCATCAATGAAAAAATGGCGCATATCATTTTCGAAAAAGCAAATCCGGAGATCCGCGGTCTCTATCAGGCGATCAACCGTGATTTCCTCATGCATGAATTTGCAGAGACCGAATTTGTAAATCGTGAAGAGGATCTCGGCCTCCCGGGCCTTCGCGAAGCCAAGATGGGCTATCATCCCGATCATCTGACGGAGAAATATGATGTGGTGCTGAAACAGTGACTGGTGACAGGGGAACTTTCGGTCAAAGAGCTTTCATACCAAAGCCCCCTATCCGCCCCTTCGGGGCACATTCCCCCCCTTGAACCCTTGAACCCATTGAACCTATTGCACACTTTACTCTTTTATTTTCCTCACGAGGTAGACAAAATGAAAATTCGAAAAGCCTCTCCGGCGGATGAGCGCGCCGTGAGATCACTTTGGAGCTACTGCTTCGAGCCGGCGACTGATCCGGTCTTCATCTGGTACTTCCAGCGGCTGGTTCATATGGAGGAGGTCCTCGTGGGGGAAGAGGGCGGCAGCATCGCCTGTGACCTGCACCTGCGTCCCTATGAGATCTCTGTCCGTGGCCATTCCTATCAGACGGACTACATCGTCGGCGTCGCGACACATCCGGCGGCGCGCGGACGGGGGCTCGCCAAGGAGCTCCTGCGCGGCAGCTTCCATGCAGCGCAGCGGGAAGGGAGAGCCTTCCAGATCCTCATGCCGTCGGCGGCATCCTTCTACCTGCCGCTCGGCTTCGGTTTCTACTGCCACCAGTGGGCGCGCTCGGCGGCGCCGGAGAAGCTGGCCCTCTTGGGGAAACGGGCAGCGCGCGCGAAGTCGATCTCCTCAGCGGATGAATGGCAGGAGCTTGCCTCTGTGTATGATGCCTATACCGGAAACAGAAATGGCTATGCGCTCCGCGACGAGGCCTCCTGGCGGCGGCACATCGAGGCCGCCCTGCTCGAGGGCTATGGCGCATTGGTCTATGACGGAGCCGGGCCCTGCGGCTATCTCTTCTACACCATCTCTGACAGAAAGCTCGCCGTTTCCGAGATGGCCTTCTCTTCGGAGGCGGGGCGGCGCGGTCTGTATGCCTTCCTTGCCGGCCATCAGGGCTCGGTCAGGGAATGCCTTTGGTACGAACCGCTCGATGACACCTCCTATCGTACATGGCCGGATGGTGCGGAGCACTGCTACATCGAGAACCGCACCTTCCCCTTCATGCTCGGACGCATCGTTGACCCGGTGGCGGCGTTCGACGGTCTTTCCTGCGACAGGCGTCTTAGCGGTGAATTGGCTTTCCAGCTGACAGACGCTTTTCTTCCGGAGAACAGCGGCATCTACGTCCTCCGCGCAGAGGATGGACGCATCCGTGCGCTGAAGGAGGATGTTTTCTACTCTCTCAAGTGCCACATTGAGGACATCTCCGGCCTGCCCTTGGGAGAACACATTCCTGAGCCTTCCTTCACCCTCTCCGCCTCCGCACTCGCCGAATGGTTCTTCGGCGCGGCGGATCTCTCCGAGCTTCTTGCACTGGACCTGATCCGCTGGCTTGACGGCGCAGACAGAGATCAGATCCAGTGCCTTGGAGATGCCATGCTGCCGAAGCAGAAGAACTGGATCAATGAGTGGTACTAAGGAAACGCTGATTAAATCGCAGAATTCGATTTCACATGTATTTTCATACAACGCTTCGTCATAACCCTCCTTAAATAGCTCGCTATTCGCGTCGGATTATTCCTTGCGCTGCATGAAAACACAAGAGTAAAATCGAACAACGATTTAATCAGTGTTTCCTTAAAAAATGAGTGACTGGTGACGGGTGACTAGGAGACTAGAAGACTGGAAGACTTACGTATCGTCATTTCGAGCGAAGCGAGAAATCTTTCTTGCAGACCGCTAAACGAAGAATGTTTGAAAGCAGAAATACGTAGCACCAAGGCGTCGTTTCACTGCGGTGTTTAAGTGATACTGACCGCGATCCCTCGGCTGCGCTCGGGATGACGATACGGAAAAGGGATACTCCCAAAAAGTTTGAAAGCAGGGATGAGCAGCTAGGGATTAGTGGCTAGGGATTAGGTGTCGCAAGTGACTAGTGATTGGCATGCCAGCTCATGACATCGCCATTATTTATGCTTCGCGGCGCATTTCGTCATCCTGAGCGGAGTGAAATGTCGGATGTTCGATCATGTAAAGGCGGAACAGTGAGAACTGAGTCGAAGGATCTGGCATCGCACCACCCCCGTTGAACCCTCTGAACCTGTTGAACCCGCCGAACCTCTTTCGCACGCAATCAAAGGGCGGCACGCCCCACGGGCTAACCCTGAACCCCTCTTTCACAAAGGAACTATTTATGTCAGAAACCAAACGTGCTTACTTCACCTACATGGTCCGCTGTGCGGACGGGACGCTGTATACGGGCTTCACGGTGGACGATGTCCATCGCCGCATCGCGATGCACAATGCGGGGAAAGGCGCCAAATATACGAAAAGCCGCCGCCCGGTGGAGCTTGTGTGGTATCATGAATGGGAGAGCGAGCACGAGGCAAGAAGCGCTGAGTATCATACGAAGAAGCTCTCTCGCAGAGAGAAAGAAGAGCTGGTCAAAGAGTTTGGGGACTAGCATTCCCTCACCCCTCTTGTTCATTTTCTGAAAGGAGCCGCTATTGACACCTACAAATCCTTCTGTAAGGAAAACAAAATATATGACGGAGGCCGCAGCGGCGGCAGCGATCGCAGCCATTCTGGTGCTCTTGAAGCTCGTCATGCCCTTTCTGGTCGCGGTCACGATGATGGCATCCGCCGTGCCGATCGCAGTCATTGCCGGATTGCACGGCATGCGCTGGGGCATCGGTACGGCGGTCGCAGAGATCCTGCTCGTGAACATGATCGGCGGGCCGGAGATCGGCCTTACGACAGCCTTCTATGCGGCAGCACTGGGGCTTGCACTGGGCTACAGCTTCATCCACGGACTGTCCTTTGTGAAGTCCGTGCATGTGGTCGCGCTGGCCTTTCTGGTGGAAATGACGTACAAGGTGACATTCTCCATCTATATCCTCGGTATCGCAGACGCACTGGCGGCGAGCATCGAACGTCTGGCTTCTGTCATCCGCTGGATCTGGCAGCCGCTCGCGCGTCTCTTCTCGATGGACCCCAGTCCGGAGAAAGCAGCCTATACCACGGGCGGCATGATCTTCTTCGCCATCCTCTTTATCATCGAGGCCTATATCTATGCGTACTGGAATGTGGAGATCGGGCGCAACATACTGAAACGATTGAAGGCAGGAATGCGTGAGAATTAACGCCGGAGGAGGGGCTTGATAGGTCTTTTCTATGACCTCTTGACAATGTCCATTCCTCTGCCCTATAATTATCCTCATAAAGACATGCGAGGATCAGGAGTAAGCTGGACTTGGATATCACAGAGAGCCGGATAAGGTGGGAACCGGTATGGAAAAGCAGCGTGTCACCTGAGAGCACTTCGTCGAAATCAGTAAGCGAAGCGTTGGTCCGCGTTAAGGATAAGCCTAAGTATAATGCAAGGTGGTACCGCGTATGACGCCCTTGTCCGTAAGGACAGGGGCTTTTCTTTTTGCGATACCTGCATGATGGACGGCGGAGTGAGAAACAGGAGTGGTACCGCGCTGATGCGCCTCCCTGACCGAAGGGTCGGGGAGGCTTTTTTTGATGCGGAATGAGACGTGAAAAAACCGGAGCGAGAGCCGGTCCCTGTTTCCCTGCCGACAATTCATTTACGATCATCCCAAGGAGGAAGCCATTATGAAAATCATGAAAACTGCCACTGAAAAACGTATCGCTTTCCGTGAAAACCTGAAATCCGGACACATTATGATCGCCCCGGGCGTCGGTGATGCGCTGGGCGCCAAGATCGCAGAGATGGCGGGCATCCCGGCTCTTGCCATGGGTGGGTACTCCGTCTCCGCGTCCCGTCTCGGACAGCCGGATGTCGGCCTTCTTTCCTGCACGGAAATGGCAGAGCAGCTGACCGGCATCTGCAACGCAGTCAATATCCCGATCATCGCTGACGGGGATACCGGCTACGGCAATGCGCTCAATATCATCCGCACAGAGCAGATGTTCGAACAGGCAGGCGCTGCCTGCATCTTCTTCGAAGACCAGGCATGGCCGAAACGCTGCGGCCACATGGACGGCAAGCAGGTCATCGCTGCGGAAGAACACGCACAGAAGATCCGCGCCGCCGTCGATGCCCGCTTCGATAAGGAGACGATGATCATGTCCCGCACGGACAGCCGCGCTGTCTACGGCATCGATGATGCGATCGAAAGAAGCAAGCGCTATGCGGATGCGGGCGCAGAGATCTGCTTCGCTGATGGCATCGGCAGCCGCGAAGAGCTGGAAAAATTTGCCAGAGGCCTTGAAGGAAGCGGTGCATACCTCGTAGCGAATATGATCGAAGGCGGCAAGACACCGCTCATCCCGGCCAAAGAGCTTGAGGAAATGGGATACTCCGTCGTTTTCTGGGCTTGCAGTGCAGTCTATGCGATCTCCAAGACCCTGTATGATCTCTTTACCGACCTGAAAGAAAAAGGAACGACCGAAGATCACCTGAAGAATATGATCGAATTCGGACACTTCAACAGCATCATTGGCCTCGATACATACAAGGAACTCGAACGTAAGTACAAAGTCGATAGAGACGACTGAGAAGGCACCGAGTGAAGTCACTCGCCTCTGGCTCAGGAGTACGGTGGCGGCATCGACGCAATTATATAAAGGGCGATGCCCGATTAAGAATCATTTTCGCCCTTTCCTCTGGAAGGGGCAGACGGGCGAAGCGAGGCGGGGGTGGTATCCCCGCGTGTGAAAATACCGCTTCGAGAGCCAACCTCCGCCCCTTCGGG
>JAJWRZ010000099.1:0-7291 GCA_021633965.1 Dialister sp. | reverse complement strand
AATTATTTTTCGAAGCTCTTTCGAACGGGGCCGCTTCATCAGCGACGGGTATTATACTATCACATCCTGGGCTATTGTGTCAACAGGGTTTTTGAAAAAAGTTTTAGGTTCAGGGTTCGGGGTTCAGGGTTAGCCCCGGGGCGTGCTGTTCCTTGATTGGGGATGAAAGCTTTGCTCGAATTAGAAATTAGGAATTAGGAATTAGGAATTAGGAATGAAGGTGGCGGCTTCGCCGCAGTATAAATAGGGCGATGCCCGAAGGTCTGCTAGAAAGCAGGTTTCCCGTTTCGGATTTCCTATCATCGTCCATTTGACCGCGAATGACAAAGATCGAGGGCTTCGCTCGAGATGACGATATGAGAGTCTGATGTCTGACATCTGACGTCTCCTTGTCTCCTTGTCTCCAGTCACCAGTCACCAGCTACCCCTAATCCCTAATCCCTAGTCACTAGTCACGCGTCATAGTATAATGAGACAACACATTTCCTTTTATAAAGAGGAAGGGGGCGCTCGCATGAGGGATGAAGAGCTATTGGTACGCAAGAAGGAGCTCGCTGCGCTTTTGGTGCATCGGATGAATCGCCATTTTTATCCGCTGGCGTGCAGGAGTTTTTCTCACGAGGCGCTGTCCATTGATCAGGCTTTTGCGCGGGAGGCGGATGCGCTCTCTGCGAAGGAGCGCTCGAAGGTACTGAAGAAGTATGTGCATTTCCGTCTCGCGCTTGCGGAGATGTTTCTGACGGCAGAGGCGAAGTCCTCTCCTTTCCTTTCTCTCACACTGGCAGAAAAGTTGTCTTTGGATGTCACCGGGCAGTTTTCGAAGGCGTTTGAACGAGTCCGGGATGGGCTCTCATATTTCTCCTCGTCTTTGGAGCAGCCGGAGGCAGGTGTCCTGCCGCTGGTCTCTCTCATCGCCAAGGAAACGGAACTTTCGCTTTTGCCGTACCTGGATTTCTTTATGAAGGAAACGCTTTCGTATATTCAGGTGATGCGCCGCGACGGGAAGGAATTCTTGGGCGCGCTTATGCTCTGCGACCCGGACTACGCGGGGCTTGAAGAGAAGCGGCTGCCACCTTTTCTTTATCTGGCGCTTGGCGAGATGGAGGGGCGGTCCTTTGCACCGCAGATCTTGGAGAGTGCGCAGATGCTGGGGACATTGGAGAAGTGTCTCACGCCGCGATATCCGCTGCGGGATGCGGGGCGCGCGCGGTTTCTGTATCTCTACCTGCGTTTCCGTGCACATGTCTTTGCGTTCTTTGTTTCTTATCTCTGGCAGGAGCGGGCCATGCGGCCGCACATCCTGCGGGGCGCGCTCACGTCGCCAGAGATCACGCGCTGGGTGCATCGGATGGAAATGCAGGGGTTGCTTTCTGAAAAAGACTTGGAAGAGTCACAGCGTTTCTATCTCAAGGTGAATATGTTCCTGCGTCAGTGGGCTTTCTTTGATCCGAAAAAGCCGCGCTATTTCTATCGCTATTTCCCGAATTTCACACTGTCGATCGAGGAGCGCGTGGATGCGGAGGACTTTGATGCGCACGTCATCGTACTGCTGCAGGAAATCGTCCGCGCCGCCGGAGCCGATCCTCTCCCTTTGGATGCGACGGGATTCCTTTTGCAGGAAACGAAGACGTACCTGGTGAATATGGCGCACACGGTCTATTTTTCCTACACACTGGGTCTGCGCCGTCCGGAGGATTTCGTCATGAAAAAGCATCGGCGTGACGACAGCCCTTCGCTCCTGAATCAGATCAAAAGGGTGCTGGGGCTGAAACGGTAGGTTCTTTGGATTTGCCGAAGACAATGCATCACAGGAGTATCCTTTTCTCTATTGACATTCTTCTTTCCAGGGAAACACTGATTCAATCGTTATTGGATTTCATTCTTGGATTTTTATACAAAGCGAGGAGACAGGGGGCGCGAATAGCGAGCTATTTAAGGAGGATGTCAACGACGCTATGTATAAAAATCCATATGAAATCTGATTCTGCGATTGAATCAGCGTTTCCCTGATGATACAATATGGTTAGAAATCGCGGTGGCATAAAGTTCACCCAATGCCAAAAGCCATGGGAGTGATGACCCATGGCTTTTTTTGCTATTTCATTTTCTGATAATGATCATTTTCTCCGCCCCAGTAGAGTGTCTTTTTATCGACGACGGTCATGTCGTACACGACACCCTCGTGGTCGTCAGAGACGGCTTCGAAGCGGCCTTCCCCTTTCGAGCGCAGGGTGCCGCTGTCCACTTCTTTGAATTTGCCTTTCTTCCCCGGCCGTTCACGCAGGTGCCAGCCGCCTTCGTCATCGATGTCCAGCACGCTGGTAGGATTCTTCGCTCCATCCATCGCCCAGGTCCCTTCCAGCGGCCTGAAGTCAAAGCTCTGCTCTTCTGCTCCTTCCGGCGCGCGGGTGAAGATGCCGAAGGCATCCATGCGGAGGACGTCGCTGTTTTCATTGTCGATCCAGGTGCGATGTGCCATACCGTCGTGCTCATTATAGAAATAGTCTGCGGCGTATTTCTTGACAGGCTGCAGGTACCCGCTGGCGTAGATTTCTCCTTTGGCATCATAGAGGGCGACGCGCACGTCTCCTGTCTCACCGCTCTTCTCGATCTCAAGGCGGTTCTCTTCTTCGCCCTGCCAGCTCCCCAGGTAGCGGCTGCTCTCTTCGGAAACTTTGGACTCTTTCACCATGCCCTCAAACGAATCGGGCGGCGGCTTCGGCGGGTCGTTCCCGCAGGCAGAGAGGCCCATGCACAGAACGAGCGACAGAAAGAGGGCCATCGGTTTCTTTGCGTTCTTCATTTTCCTTCCTCCTTTATCGTGAATTCTGAGTGTCTTGCTCTTTGTCTTCATTATATAGGAAATCTGTCTATATGAGCAAGAATGAGTATATGGGAATTGGGGACTGGTGACTAGTGGCTGGTGACTGGTAGCTAGGGATTAGTAGCTAGGGATTAGGTTGCGATACGAGAACACCGCTAGATTCAAACCTCCGCGGCGCTTCATTATTTTTTGCGCCGCACCACCATTCCTAATTCCTCATTCCTAATTCCTCATTCGAGCAGAGCTTTCAACCCCAATCAAGAGGCAGCACGCCACACGGGTCCCCTGAGCCTGCCAACAACAAAAAGCGAACCCCTTTCGAGGTTCGCTTTTTCATGCCGCATATGGCTTATTTCTCATCTCTATGCTTGATGGCTGCTTCGACGAGGCCGCGGAAGAGTGGGTGCGGACGGTTCGGGCGGCTCTTGAATTCCGGATGAGCCTGGGTGGCTTCGAAGTACGGATGATCCTTGAGCTCGATCGTTTCGACGAGGCGTCCGTCCGGGCTGGTACCGCAGATGACGAGGCCTGCTTTTTCAAGCTCCGGACGAAGGGCATTGGAGACTTCGTATCTATGGCGATGACGTTCGTAGACGATCTCCTGACCGCCGTAGAGTTCTCTGGCTTTGCTGCCTTCTTTGAGCTTGCACGGATAGATGCCAAGGCGCATGGTGCCGCCTTTTTCGGTGACGTCTTCCTGGTCTGGCATGAGGTCGATGACAGGGTACTGGGTGTCCGGGATGAATTCGGAGGAGTTTGCGCCGGTCATGCCGCATACATTTCTGGCGAATTCAATGACGGCGCACTGCATACCAAGGCAGAGGCCGAGGAACGGGATCTTATTGACGCGCGCATACTTGATGGTGTCGATCTTGCCTTCGACGCCACGGTAGCCGAAGCCGCCGGGGACGACGATGCCGTCGATGCCCTGGAAGACTTCGCGAAGATCCGGTTTCTCTTCTTCGAGGACTTCGGAATTGATCCAGTGGACCTTGACCTTGTTGCCGAAGGCGTAGCCGGCATGGGACAGGGATTCGACGACGGAGAGGTAGGCGTCATGGAGTTCGACATATTTCCCGACGAGAGCGATGTTGACCTCTTTTTCGGAGGAAACGATGCGGTCCACCATGGCTTTCCAGTCTTCCATGTCGCACTTGGTGTCTTCCATGCCGAGCTTCTGGAGGACGATGTGATCGAGGCCTTCTTCCTGCAGAAGGAGCGGTACTTCATAGATGCTCTTGGCCGTGAGGTTATTGATGACAGCTTCGGGTTCTACGTCGCAGAACATACCGATCTTTCTCTTCATATCCGGAGAGAGTGCCTTCACGGTACGGCAGACGATGACGTCCGGCTGGATGCCGATGGAGCGCAGCTCCTTGACGGAGTGCTGGGTCGGCTTTGTCTTGAGTTCGTCAGCGGCTTCGATGTATGGTACGAGTGTGACGTGAATATAGATGACGTCATTTCGATTCGGTACGTCTTTCTTGACCTGACGGATGGCTTCGAGGAATGGCAGGGACTCGATATCACCGACGGTGCCGCCGATCTCCGTGATGACGATGTCTGCATTGTCATTTCTGCCGACACGGAGCACGCGGTCTTTGATCTCGTTCGTGATATGCGGGATGACCTGAATGGTGGAGCCTAAGTATTCGCCCTTTCTTTCTTTGTTGATGACCGCCTGATAAACCTTGCCTGTGGTGACATTGGATGCCTTGGACAGATTTTCATCGATGAATCTTTCGTAATGACCGAGATCCAGATCGGTTTCCGCGCCGTCATCGGTGACGAAGACCTCGCCGTGCTGGTACGGGCTCATGGTGCCTGGGTCGATATTGATGTAAGGGTCGAATTTCTGAATGGTGACTTTGTAGCCTCTGTTCTTCAGCAGTCTGCCCAGGGATGCAGCGGTGATGCCTTTGCCCAGGGATGAAACGACACCGCCTGTTACGAAGATGTATTTTGTCATGGGACCTCCTTTGAGATAGGGTGGAATGGGAAGAGTGACTTGTGACTTGTGACTAGTAGCAAGGGACTAGGGATTAGTAAGACAGGTTAAACAGGTTCTAAGGGTTCTAAAGGTTCAGCGGAAAAGGTGCCAACCTCCGCCCCTTCGGGGCACCTCCTTCCAGAGGAAGGAGGGAGCCAGCTCCCGTTGAACCTTTTGAACCTGATGAACCCTTTTAACCTATTTCCCTTACATTTTTTCCGGAGCGGTAATGCCTAAGATGGTGAGGGCGTGGACCAGGACGTACTGGACGGCGGTGATGAGACCGAGGCGCGCCTGCGTGACTTCGCTGTCTACACCAAGGATACGGCATTCTCTATAGAAATGATGGAAGAGCGCTGCCAGCTCGTATGCATATTTGGCGATGCGCTGCGGAGCTCTTTCTTTCGCGGCTCCATCGACGAGCTGGTGATAGTTTTCCATCTTTTTGATCAGATCCATTTCGCATTCTTCTTTGAGGCAGGTGAAATCGACGCCGGTGAACTGGGGATCCCAGGTGACCTTGGCTTCCTTCGCCTGACGGAAGAGGCTGTGAATGCGGGCATTCGCATACTGGATGTAATAGACCGGGTTATCGCTGGACTGTTTCTTGGCCAGGTCGATATCGAAGTCCATCTGGGAGTCCAGTGTGCGGGCACAGAAGAAATAGCGTGCTGCATCGGTGCCGACTTCTTCCATCAGCTCGCGCAGCGATACGGCCTGTCCGGTACGCTTGGACATTTTGACCGGCTGTCCGTCGCGGAGAAGTGTCACCATCTGGAGCAGCATGATCTCGAAATCATCCGGGTCGTAGCCTAAAAATTTCATGGCTGTCTTCAGACGGATGATGTAGCCATGGTGATCCGCTCCCCAGATATCGATGAGCTTGTTGTAGCCGCGGCGGATCTTATTTCCTACATAGGCGATATCGGAGCAGAAATAGGTCGGCACGCCATTCGTGCGGATGACCACGCGGTCCTTGTCATCGCCGTTCTTTGTAGTGCGGAGCCAGAGAGCGCCGTCCTTCTCGTACATATTGTCTTCGTCCTTCAGGACTTTGAGCGCTTCATTCACCTGATCCGGATAGAGAGATCTTTCGGAGAACCAGTTGTCGAAGTCGACGTGGAATTCCTGCAGATCCTTCTTGAGGTCTGCGAGCTTTTCCTGAAGGCCGAGCTCTTTGAAGATCGCCAGACGTTCTTTCTCATCCATATCGAGGTACTTCTTGCCATCCTTGGCAAGGATATTCTTCGCTGTATCGATGATATCCTGTCCATGGTAGCCGTCTTCCGGGATCTCAGCGTCGAGACCGCAGAGCTGGAGATAGCGTGCATTGATGGATTCCGCCAGATGATCGATCTGGTTGCCGGCATCATTCACATAGTATTCTGACAGTACATCATAGCCGGCCGCGCGCAGCAGATTCACCATCGCTGAGCCATAGGCAGCGCCTCTGGCGTGTCCGATGTGGAGAAGGCCGGTCGGATTTGCCGAGACATACTCGACAAGGATGCGGTCTTTTTTATTTTTCGGCAGATCCCCGTAGGAAGGGCCAGCCTTCAGGATCTGCTTCAGCTCGCTGTACACCGTATCTGCGGCAAGGTAGAAATTGATGAAGCCGGCACCCGCGATCTCCGTCCGAGTGACCAGCGGTGTGTCCAGATGCTTCACGATGGATTCTGCGATCATGCGCGGTGCTTTGTGCGCTGTTCTCGCCCACTGCATAGCCGCATTGGTGGAATAATCACCAAATTCCTTGGATTTCGGCACTTCCAGACGCTGTACAGCCGCGTAATCGCCCTCCGGCAGTTCACCGGCAGCGATAGCTGCCTCTTTCGCTTTCTCAATGATTTCTTTCAGTTCTTCTCTGACTTCCATGAATCCTCCGGATCCTCCCGAACTTCTACAATAATTTCATTCAAATGGTTAAACAGGCCTTTCAGCTCCACATCATAGGAAAGGCGCATACGTCCCTTCCCCGCCTCGATCGAGTCTTCGATCTCGCGCGTCACGACGTAGATATCCATCATGCCCATCGGGGTCTCGTACAGGGAGTGGTTCTTCTCTCCGATGCGGTAGACCTGCTCCTGCAGGAAGCTGCCGTCTCGGATGAGGCGCACGTGGTCTTTGTGGATCTCCAGCGTGGTCGTCGTCCCTTCCATGCCGGCCAGCTTGGTCTCCTCATAGGAAACGTACTTCATGCCGTCCTTCTCGCCATAGATGCCCGGCGTTTCCAGGGTGATTTTCTCATCCTTTCCCGCCTCATTCCGCTGCAGAGAAGTGACATTGATGATGACCTTTTTTTCCAAGACTGACCGCCCCCTTGTTCTATTTATAATCCTATTTATTATATCATAGAAAGCCGCCTTTTCTAAGAGTTTCTACGAATTTCCATGACTACTTATTGTAGCGTAGTTTTGGGCGGCGGTCAAGGAGGGAGGGGTCGGGGTTCAGGGTTGTGGTGGCGGCTTCGCCGCAAG
>JAJWRZ010000098.1:0-7310 GCA_021633965.1 Dialister sp. | reverse complement strand
AATATCGATAGCATCGGACTATTCAACATAGCACGCTATACCGCTGGCATGCCCCATCTCGCTGCGCTCGAAATGGCGTCTCACTTTCTCATTTCTCATTCAAAAAGAGCCATGAACAAAACTGTTCATGGCTCTTTCATTTGCACACCAGCTGGGATTATCCCTAATCCCTAATCCCTAGTCACCAGTCACCAGTCACTTGCCACTGGTCACCAGTCCCTATTTACTCTTCTGCAGGATCTCCTTCAGGTACTCATTCTTTTCCTTTTTCTCATCCACATTATCGAGAAGGAGGTCGACATAGCGGGAAAGCGTCGCATCGTCGGTGTATCCTTGGATAAAGGAATTTCCCTTATTGCTTTCCAGAATGATAGGAAATTCGACGGCTGCGAAGATCTGCATGGCTTTGAGCTCGAGGTCTTTTTCATCGGTATAGCCGGTGACCTCCGCCACATTGCGAATGACCTTCTCCCAGCACTGGCTGTGGAGAAGAGAGAGGTAAATGAAGTAGGTGTCCTTGGCATCCTCACTCGAAGGATTCGAGATGGAACGGAAGAGAGCAGGGTGCTCGCGGGCCAGGTGGAAGTAGGCGATGATGTATTTCTTCAGCCTTTCGCTCGCCGTCAGGCGGTTGTCATCGAGGTAGGAGACGATATTCTCCAGATTACCCATCATGTACTCGAGCGCCGCACCGATGAGCTCTTCCTTGGAGCCGAAGTAGTAGCGCACGGAGGCGATATTGACGCCGGCTGCCTTGGCGATGGAGCGGACTGTGGCTTTCTTGAAGCCCTGCTGCTGCAGGATGTGAACCGTGGTCTCGATCATCTTTTCACGGACGCGCTCGCCCTTGCCAGTCAATTTTCTCATCATAGTGTGGTTCCCTTTCTAAGATTCATGGTTTTCTGAATGAAAGACATTTCCTTCGGTGCTTTCGTTTTTTCCGTGAGAGCATTCATCATCAGCTTCAGTCGGTTTTCCTGATTCACTTCGCTCGCGCTGGCATCGCAATCGAGGGCAAGGAAGACCGCTTCCGGATACGCTGCATGCAGCTTATGCACCATGCCTTCCCCGGTGATGTGATTCGGCAGGCAGGCGAAGGGCTGCAGGCAGACGATACCGCGGCATTCATGATAGAGAAGATCGATCATGTCAGCCGTTAAGAACCAGCCTTCGCCCGCGCGGTTGCCGAGTGAAAGGTACTGAGAGGCGCGCTTGGCCATCTTCTCGATGCCGGTGATCTCATGGAAACGCTGCGATCTTTTCACCGCCTTTTCAAGCGGCTTCCGATACCATTCGAAGAGGTAGCGGGAGAAGGTGTCCTTCAGGTCTTCCTTCATGGTGCCATCCATATATTTCCGCTGGAAACGGCTGTCAAGCGAGCCATAGAGGAAAAAATCAAGCATACCGCTCGCCTCGGCTTCGCCGCCATTCGCTTCGATGGTACGGACGATGTCATTGCTGGCGATGGGACTGAACTTGACGTAGATCTCCCCGACGATGCCGATGCGCGGACGGCGCGGCATATCAGAAAGCGGCAGGCGGTCGAAGTCCTGAATGATGCCTGCGATATTCTTTTTGTACGATGTGTAGGACTCGCCGGAAAGGATGGCTTCGATGCAGCGCTTCTGCCAGCTGCGGCAGAGAGTCTCTGCACTGCCGGGCTCCTTCTCATAAGGGCGTGTGCGGTAGAGGCACTGCTGCAGCGCATCGCCGTAGATGACAGCCTGAATCATGCGCCGTCCCATCGAAAGAGAGAAATGGAAGCCCGGCTGTGGCTCGAAGCCATGGGTATTGAGGGAGATCACAGGGATATCCGAAAGCCCCGCCTCGTCTAATGCCTTGTGCAGGAATCCGACATAGTTCGACGCACGGCACATGCCGCCCGTCTGGGAGAGCATGACTGCCGTTTTGGAAAGATCATATTTTCCTGACGTGAGCGCACGCATGAGAGAGCCGATGGTGATGATCGCCGGATAGCAGGCGTCGTTATTCACGCAGGAAAGCCCCTTGTCGATATCCTCATGGATCGGCGGAATGATCTCGATGTGGTAGCCTTCCCGCTGGACTGCGGCTTCGATGATGGGGAAATGAATGGGCGACATTTCCGGCGCCAGGATGGTATAGTCCTTGTCGCGCTTCATCGCTTCCGTGAAGACCGCCTTCGGATACTCGATCGGCTTTGCGCTTCCCGTCTCTTCGCCGCGCTCCTCGATGGCTGCCTTGAGCGAACGCAGGCGGATGCGTACAGCGCCCAGGTTCAAACTCTGATCGATCTTGAGACAGGTATAGAGCCGGCCGCGCTGGTGCATGATCTCCTGCACCTGATCCGTCACGACCGCATCCAGCCCGCAGCCGAAGGAATTCAGCTCGACGAGCTCCAGATGCGGATGGCGCGTCACATAGTCCGCCGCACGGTAGAGGCGGCTGTGCCACGTCCACTGGTTCATCACGCGGAGATTTGGATATTCACCGCCGACCATCGCGATGCCGTCTTCCGAAAGCACCGCCATACCGAGCTGGTTGATGAGATCCGGGATCGAGTGATTTACCGCCGGATCCACATGGTACGGACGTCCGGCGAGCACGATGCCGATCTCATGCTTCTTTCTGATCTCCGCCAGCACCCGCTTCGTCTCAGCGAGCAGTCTTTCCTTGTACTCGCGCTCCGCCGCTTCACCCGCATAGATCGCACTCTGCAGCTCGGACGAAGAGATGCCCATCGGCGCAAAGACCTTTTTCAGCTGCTTCAAGAGCTGCTTCGGCGCATGCAGCGGCAGGAAGGGATGCAGCAGCTTCACCTTGTACTTCCTTAAGATCTCATCCATATTCGCTTCGATATTTTCCGGATACGATGCGACCATCGGGCAGTGGTAGCTGTTCGTACTGCCCTCATCCGGCCCCTTGTCGATGCAGGGATACCAGATGAGATCCGGATGGTGCTTTGCAAGATCTGCCACATGCGTGTGCGCGAGCTTCGCCGGGAAGCACTCGGAATACGACGGGATCGTCTCCATCGCTTCTGTAGAAATCTCGCGGATCTGCTCCGAGGATGTGAGGACACGATAGCCGAGGCGTCCGAAGAAGGCATGCCAGAAGGGGAAATCCTCATACATATTGAGCACGCGCGGGATGCCGACCGTGCCGCGCTTCGCTTCCTTCGGAGAAAGCGGACGGCGATGCCAGATGACATCCTCCTTCCAGCGGTACATATTCGGGAGCGATGAGTGCGGCGCGCTCTTGCCCGTCAGCATGAGGGAGGCCCCGCGCTCACAGCGATTTCCCGAGACGAAGGCACGGCCATCATTGAATCGCGTCAGCGTGATCATGCAGTGATTGCCGCAGCCCGGGCAGCGCTTCATTTCATTCGTATACGACAGCGCCTTCAATTTCTCCGGTGTCACAAGCGTGGACACATGCCCCGCCGGACAGGTATCCCGCGTGATGAGCGCCATGCCATACGCCCCCATCAGCCCCGCCACATCCGGACGGATGACCTCTCTTCCGAGGAGCAGCTCCAGCGCGCGAAGCACCGCATCATTGTAGAAGGTCCCGCCCTGCACCACGACCCGCTCGCCCAGGTCAGACGCCTTCTTCAGGCGGATGACCTTGTAGAGCGCATTCTTGATGACCGAGTAGGAGAGACCGGCAGAAATATCTGCGACCGAGACGCCATTCTTCTGTGCCTCCCGCACACGGGAATTCATGAAGACCGTGCAGCGCGAGCCTAGATCCACCGGATGCTTGGCTGAAAGAGCGATCTTGGCGAAATGCCCGATATCCATCCCCAGCGACCGGGCAAAGGTATCAAGGAACGACCCGCAGCCCGACGAGCAAGCCTCATTGAGAAGGATATCATCCACCGCACCATCCTTGATGCGGCAGCACTTCATATCCTGCCCTCCGATATCAAGGATCGTCGTGACATCGGGGAGGAAATGCTTCGCACCGCGATAGTGCGCCATCGTCTCCACTTCCCCGACATCCGTCTCAAGCGCCCGCTTGATGAGCTCCTCGCCATAACCCGTCACACCTGCTCCGGCGATCGTCACGCCCTCCGGGAGCTTGGCATACAGATCCTCCAGGATCCGGCGCGCACCCGAAAGCGGCGTCCCCTGATTTCCTCCATAGTACTCATAGAGGATGCGATCCTCTTGATCGAGCAGTACCGCCTTGATCGTCGTCGAGCCCGCATCGATGCCGAGCCAGACAGAGCCCTTCGCCGCAGAAATATCGCCCCGCGGCACGCGGAAATGACTGTGCCGCTCCTTGAATGCCTCGTAGTCCGCCTCTCCTGCAAAAAGCGGGGGAAGCGTCTTCGATGTGCCAAGGCGGACATCCCTCTCCTCTTCCATGCGAGAGAGCCAGCTGTCAAGATCCATCGGCTTGTCATGCATCGCAGACAGCGCCGCCCCGATCGCCACATAGAGCTCCCCGTGGCGAGGGACGATCATATCCTCATCTGCGATGTGAAGCGTCTCCTGAAAGCGCTTGCGAAGCATCGGCTGATACGTCAAAGGACCGCCTAAGAATGCCACCTTCCCATGGATCGGACGGCCGCAGGTCAGCCCCGAGATCGTCTGGTTCACCACCGACTGAAAGACGGAGAGCGCGATATCCTCATTCGACGTTCCTTCATTCAAAAGCGCCTGAATATCCGTCTTCGCAAAGACCCCGCAGCGGGATGCGATCGGATAGATCCGCTCCGCCTTCTCTGCGAGCCTTCCCATCCCGGCTGCATCCACCGAGAGGAGAGACGCCATGCGGTCGATGAAGGCCCCCGTCCCACCGGCGCACGCGCCATTCATGCGCTGGTCCACGCCATTTTGAAGATACGTGATCTTCTCATCCTCGCCCCCGAGCTCGATGATGACATCCGTCTCCGGGTGGAACGTCTGCACCGCCTTCGTCTCCGCCAAGATCTCCTGACAGAAAGGAAGCCCCATCACCTTCGCAAGACCCATACCGCCCGAGCCGGAGATCGAAGCCGTGATGCGATAGCCCGAGAACTTCTCCCTGAGCTCATGCAAAAGTACCATCGCCATATGGCGGATATCCGACATATGGCGCTCATACCTGCCAAATAAAAGTTTCATGTAAGGCGACAAAGCCGCCACTTTGACCGTTGTGGATCCCACATCGATGCCGACATGAATGACCGGTTTCATGAAACGACCTCCCAACTGTATACGTCTTATATTATAACACGCATATTCATACATTGTATAATTTCTAATCCCATTTTAGCACAACAAAGCATAGAACACAATGGAAAAAGAGGGAAGGTTGTCGGGTTCAGGGTTCGGGGTTCGCCCGTGGGGCGGGTCGTCCCTTGATTACGCTTGAAAGCCTCTCGCTTGCTCTAGTTAGAAGTGAGGAGTGAGGAGTGAGGAGTGAGGAGTGGTGGTGCGGCGCATAAAAATCAGAAGCGCCGCGGAGTGTAAATAATGGCGATGCCCGAAGGCGGTATTCAAGTCACCAGTCACTAGTCACCAGTCACTCATCCCTAGCTACTCATCCCTGCTTTCAAACTTCAGGGTTAGCCCCGTGGGCGTGCTGCCCCTTGATTGCGTGTGAAATCTTCGCTTGAATGAGAAATTAGAAATGAGAAATGGTGGTGCGGCGCAAAAAATGATGAAGCGCCGCAGCATTTTGATAGCGCTTCGCGCGTATCGTCATTTCGAGCGTAGCCCTCAATCTTTATTGCAGAACGCTCATCGCCTGATGTGAGGCAGCACCAGGACATCGTTTCCCCTCGGTGCATACACGCTGATTCTCGCAGTGCAGTAAAGATCCCTCGGCTGCGCTCGGGATGACGATGCCAGAAAATCCCAGTCCCCAGTCACTAGTCACTCCCACCCAAAAGCGGCGCATTCAAATAGGACGCGCCGCACCTAAATACTCATTCTCCTACTTCTTATGCGCCGGCCAAATCATCAGACGGAAAACGACGAGCGAGAGAGCATAGCAGAGAACCATGATGATCCCCATCGGGAGAGCGGAGTGGTCGCCAGCGATCCCCGTGAGCGGCATCAGCGCGCCGCCCAGGATCATATTGAAAAAGCCCAAAAGCGCCGACGCGCTCCCCGCATTCTTTCCGCAGCGGGACAGCGAGAGCGAGGTCGACGACGCCCCCATGAGCGAGAGCGGGATGACGGTCAAGAAAAGCACAGGGAGCGTGTAGCCGATCGGCGCACCCAGTACAATGCCCGCAAGGAAAAAGAGCGACATCACGAAAGGCACCACGAGCGATACCTTGAGAAAGGTGATCTCCTCGACCGCCCCTGCCATCGTCGCCGGAAGCACGCCCATCAGCATGAGACCGAGACCGATGCCGCCGAAGATATAGCTGTACGTCTGCGGCGAGACGCCATAGATATTCTGAAAAAGAAAGACGGATCCCGCGATGTAGGAAAAGAACGCACCGAAGTAGAAACACTGCAGAAGACACTGACCGAAGAAATAGCGATTTCTCACCAGCACGGCAAAGGCGGCAAAGCCCTCCGTGAAGCTTCGCACACGCTCCCCCTTCTTCAGCGTTTCCTTGAAATGCATCGTCAAGCCCATCTGCACCAGCCCGATCCCGACAAGGAAAATGAAGATCCCATGCCAGTCCGTGAAACGCAGCACCTGCGCGCCCGCGACAGGCGCGGCGATCGGAGCGAGCCCATTCACCATCATGAGGAGCGCCATGAACTGCATCAGCGCCGGCCCCTCCACCACATCACGCGCCACCGCGCGAGCGATCACGATGCCGAAAGCGCCCGAGAGCCCCTGCAGGAAGCGGAACGCCAGAAAGAAATGGATCTCCTCCGTCCACGCACAGCCCAGAGACGCCAGCGTGAAGCCCGCCATCCCAATGAGGAGCGGCACCTTGCGCCCCAGCCGATCCGAGACAGGCCCGCCCAAGATCTGCCCGACCGCCATCCCCACCATCGTCATCGTGAGCGTCGACTGCGTCATCGAAGTGGAAATATGAAAATCAGAAGCAATCTCCGGCAGCGAAGGCAAGTACATATCCGTCGAGAGCGGCGCCATTGCCGTCATGACGCCAAGGAAGATCGTGAGATAAAGCATGTTGTTCATAGTGGGCTCCTTTGGAAAACAGGGATCAGTGAGCAGGCGCTGAAGATGCAATGGGCATGGTGCGGCGCATAGAAATAAAGCGCCGCACCGGATAAAGAATGACAATGCCAGAAAGCCCTGCTCTCATTCGCCTGCGAGCCCCCTTCCACGGGAAGGGGTAGATGGTTTTTTACCACTTCTCCCTCCTTCCTCTGGAAGGAGGTGGCGCGTAGCGCCGGAGGTTGGCT
>JAJWRZ010000097.1:0-7334 GCA_021633965.1 Dialister sp. | reverse complement strand
CTTGAACCCTGAACCTTGAACCTTGAACCCTGAACCAAATGAAAGCAAAGTAAAAGGGGCTGTAAAGAAATGAGGATTCATTTCTTCACAGCCTCTTTTTACTGTATGATCTTTAATTCTTCCAGCAAATGAATATCGATGGGGGTATATGCATCCGGGTGACTTCTGAGATAGTGCTGCTCCTCTTCGGCCGCAGGGTAGAAATTCACCAGCTCTTTCATCTCTGTCCTGACCTTCGGGCGCACCTTCCCTTCTCCTTCGAATTCATTGACAACAAGGGCATTGTCCGTCATCTGATGCGCGACGCCGCGATTCTGCAGGAAAACGAGGAAGTAGCTGATCTGTGGGACATCCTCCTTGCTCGTATAGTAGATCCCGCTACGGTACTGCGGGCCGACAAATTTTCCCTGAATACCATCGGTGTAAGGATTGATGATGGTGAAGAATACGTTAAGGAGCATACCGATGTCGATTTTCTTCGGATTGTACGTGACCTTCACGCATTCCACAGCCTCTGCGCTCCCATCGGCGACCTGCTCCTTCGTCGGAGCTTCGATACGGCTATTCGCATAGCCCGCCTGGGTATCTACGACACCGTAGATCCTCGAAAACACTTCCTGCAGCCCATGGAATGACCCACCAGCCAGGTATAGATCTTTGGTAAACAATTAGGAGTTCTCCTTTGTATGTTGCTTGTAAAATAGGCAGAAACGGATAAAGGATCCGGTCTATGAGAAACGAAATCGATCCTTGCACGGGATCTCCGCCACCAGTCTGCCTGATGCTCTTTACTTTTCCGTTTCTTCCAAATGCTTGATGGATGCGCGATCCATATCGAAGGAGTGGATAAGCTCCGTAACGGCCTGACTTGGGGAGACGACGCCCGCAAGGACAGCCGCTTTGACGGATGGCAGACGGCTCTTGATGAGCGGATCTTCAAAGAAGAGATTATGCAGATGTTCGTCGATCATGCTGTTCACCCAGTCAAGGATCTGGCGCTGTCTGCGGTTTTCAAAAATGCCGGATTTCTTTGTGACCTTTTCAAATTCACGCATGACGGCCCAGAGCTCCAAAAGACCTGTTTTCTTGATCGCAGAGCAGCGGTAAGCATGGGTTTTCCAGCCTTCGGTAGCCGGACGGATGAATTCGCACATTCTTTCATACTCGCCCTGCGCGACCTTAGCACGCTCGAGGTTATCCCCATCCGCTTTGTTGACGACGATGGCATCGGCAAGCTCCATGATGCCTTTCTTGATGCCCTGGAGGTCATCGCCGGCCCCTGTCAGTACGACGAGCATGAAGAAATCGACCATGGAACGGACCGTGGTCTCCGACTGGCCGACACCGACGGTCTCGACAAGGATGACATCACAGCCGGCAGCTTCACAGAGGAGCATGGTCTCGCGGGATTTTCTCGCGACGCCGCCCAAAGTGCCTTTGGATGGAGATGGTCGAATGAAGCAGTTTGGTTCACGAGACAGGTTCTGCATACGGGTCTTATCCCCGAGGATAGAGCCGCCGGTGATGGATGAGGTCGGGTCGACGGCAAGGACGGCGACTTTGTAGCCCTGATGGCAGAGCATCTGGCCGAAGGACTCGATGAAGGTCGATTTACCGGCTCCCGGTACACCAGTGATACCGATACGAAGAGCTTTGCCCGTTTTAGGAAGAAGTCCCTGCAGTACGCGCTGCGCTTTGTCGAAATCTTTCGGCGCATTGCTTTCGATGAGCGTGATGGCCTTGGACAGCGTCACACGATCCCCTTTGGCCACACCGTCGATGTACTGCTCAACGGTCATTTTCTTACGAAGCGGCACTTTTCGAAGCGGAGCATCCGGGTATTCCTTCGCCCCTGTGATGCTGTTTGCCGTGGTATCTATCCCACGCATGACAGAGCAGGTGAATTCAGGATTTTTTTCTTCCGGTACCCAGCTGGGTCTTAAATCATCATTGTTTTCAGGCATTTGTCATACCCTCCCTTTCCTGGCTTCTCCCCCTGTAGATGGATCATGAAAAGGAGGACTGCCAAATGAAAATATGATGTGTATCAAGCGTGATTCATTGGTAGTGATAGTGACCGGACGCGGTGACTATCCATCACCATTTCCAGTCCTCTGTTTTCCGGACTATCAATCGATTCGGATTGCAAGCCCTGCTAGGGAGCCGAGGTCGCCCTCGGCTCCGCGCAGGACAAGAAATCAGATTTCTTTAAAACGCTTCTGTCACTATTCCAGCTGCGAAATGGTCATTGGTTCAGGGTTCGGGGTTCAGGTTAGGGTATCACCATTTCCAGTAACCCCCTGAACCCTGAACCTTGAACCCTTTGCCGATACGCATTGAATGACAGTGTCAGAAAACGTTAGGCGACCTTATTCTGCCTTAGCTTCTTCCTTAGCACGGTCTACGAGCATCTGGAGCAGCTTGATGCAGCATTTCGGAATGTTGGTGCCTGGTCCGAAGATAGCAACTGCACCATGGTCGTACAGGAATTCGTAATCCTGTGGCGGGATAACGCCGCCGATAGCTACGAGGATATCTTCACGGCCGAGTTTCTTCAGGTCTTCGACGATAGCCGGGAGCAGGGTCTTATGACCTGCTGCCAGGGAAGAGAAGCCGACCATATGAACGTCGTTGTCGACGGCATCCTGTGCCGCTTCTTCCGGAGTCTGGAAGAGCGGGCCTACGTCGACGTCCCAGCCCATATCTGCGAAGGAGGTAGCAAGGACTTTCTGGCCTCTGTCGTGACCATCCTGGCCCATCTTCGCGAGGAAGATACGCGGGCGGCGGCCTTCGAGAGCTTCGAATTCGTTAGCCAGTTTCTTTGCTTCATCCAGTTCGGAGGTGTCATCGAATTCATTGGAGTATACGCCGGAAATGGTGTGGATGACTGCATTGAAGCGGCCGGATACCTTTTCAACAGCGTCAGAGATTTCGCCAAGGGATGCACGGTCATGTGCTGCCTGGACAGCAGCTTCCAGAAGGTTGCCGTTGTCACGGGATTCTGCACACTTGGTGATGGCTTCCAGATCGCGGCGGACAGCTTCCGGATCGCGGATGCTTCTGAGTTTTTCCAGACGTTTGATCTGTGCGTTACGTACAGCGGTGTTATCGATGGAGAGAACGTTCAGCGGATCTTCCTTCGCCAGTCTGTACTTGTTCAGGCCGACAATGGTTTCACGGCCGGAGTCGATATCTGCCTGACGACGAGCGGCGCATTCTTCGATACGCATCTTCGGAAGGCCGGTGGAGATAGCCTTGGACATGCCGCCCAGTGCTTCGACTTCCTGAATGTGTGCCCATGCACGTTTGATGATCTCGTTGGTGAGGTATTCCACATAGTAGGAGCCGCCCCATGGATCGATGATCTTGCAGACTTTGGTTTCATCCTGGATGTAAAGCTGGGTGTTACGAGCCAGACGAGCAGAGAAGTCGGTCGGCAGAGCGATTGCTTCGTCGAGTGCGTTGGTATGCAGGGACTGGGTGTGACCGAGAGCTGCAGACATAGCTTCCATACAGGTACGGCCGATATTGTTGAATGGATCCTGTTCGGTGAGGGACCAGCCGGAGGTCTGGGAGTGGGTACGAAGTGCCATGGATTTCGGATTCTTTGCGCCGAAGCCTTTGAGGATCTTTGCCCAGAGGACACGAGCTGCACGCATCTTTGCAACTTCCATGAAGTAGTTCTTGCCCTGATCCCAGAAGAAGGACAGACGCTTTGCGAAAGCATCGACCGGCAGACCTGCTTTTTCGCCGCAGCGGATGTATTCCATGCCGTCTGCCAGCGTGTAACCGATTTCCAGATCGCAGGTAGCACCGCATTCCTGAATGTGGTAGCCGGAAATGGAAATGGAGTTGAACTTCGGCATGTACTTGGTGGTGTATTCGAAAATATCACCAATGATACGCATGGACATAGCCGGTGGGTAAATGTAAGTGTTACGTACCATGAATTCCTTCAGGATATCGTTCTGAATGGTACCTGCAAGGATCTTCTTGTCGACGCCCTGTTCGATGCCGGCGGAAATGAAGAATGCCAGAATCGGAAGAACGGCGCCGTTCATGGTCATAGATACGGACATCTGGTCCAGCGGGATGCCGTCGAAGAGGATGTTCATATCAAGCATGGAGCATACGGATACGCCGGCTTTACCTACGTCGCCGATAACACGCGGGTTATCCGCATCGTAGCCGCGGTGGGTCGGAAGGTCGAATGCAATGGACAGACCCTTCTGACCTGCTGCCAGGTTTCTCTTATAGAATGCGTTGGATTCTTCTGCCGTGGAGAAGCCTGCGTACTGACGAACGGTCCATGGACGGAAAACGTACATGGTGGAGTATGGTCCACGAAGGAATGGCGGGATACCGCTCATGAAGTCCAGATGATTGCAGTCATCATAGACATCTTTGGTATAGAAGGGAGCGACCGGGATCTTTTCCATGGTCGGTTCATAGAGTGCATCAAAGCCTTTGCCGGTCTTGGCTTCCAGCTTTTCCTTCCACTCATCATAGGAGCAGTGTGGATGTTCCCCCAGAGACAGCTGTGTGAAATCAGGATTTGTGTTTGCCATTATTCAATCATTCCTTTCTTTTTCTGCAGCATGCGGAGAATTTCGTAGCAGTTTGCTTTGACGCTGATGAAATCATCTACGCCCGCCTTGCGGTAGGTCTCTTCCAGATCCTTTGGAGCTGCGCCTGCGAGGAAGAGGGTGCCGTCGCCGAGGACTTCTTTCAGTCTCGGAGCCAGAGCCGGTACATCTTCCGGATAGGTTGCATCCGTGGAGCAGATGACAGCGACATCATATGGCGTGCCTTTGTCATCAGCGCCAGCTTTCAGTGCTTCTACGCACTTATCCCAGCGGGAGCCCGGTTTGTCTTCGTCATCCTGGAAACCATTGTTGAGATGGACATTGAATTCGCCGACCTGCAGGAAGGAGGTGGAGAAATCTGCTCTGGCTTTATGCTGCGGGATCTTGCCCATGTTTGCGAGGAAGATCTCGACATTCTTGCCAGTCTTTTCTTTATATGCTTCGGTATCAAAGCGGAGTGCTTCGAAGCGTTCCGTCCAGCGGTGTGCATCGATCTTTTCGACAGCGATAGAACCTTCTGCATTGCCTGCGACTTCGTAGATTTCAGCGATGGTCGCACCAGCAGCGGCTGCAGCAGCTGCCTTGTCGATGGCTTCGCCTTCGCCGGCATCTTTGAGTTCTGCCAGCTTCTGGCTTCTGAAAGCAAGATCAAGATCCGCACGGTAAGCCTTAGCTGCATCGCCGAGTTCTTTCTGAATCGCTTTCGTATCTTCCGGACGAGCTTCGAGGAGCACTTCGCCCATCAGCGGGTACATGTTATTGCCGACCGCACGGTCTTTTCTGAGATCCAGTGCTTTGAAGCGCTTTTCGAGGACGGCTTTGATCTCCTTCTGCGGATAGCCTTCTTCGATGGCTTTGGTCATGCCACCCAGAGATTCGATCTTCTGGAATTCAGCCCAGATCTTTTCTGCCATCTCTTTGGTGAGTTTTTCAATCGCCCAGGAGCCGCCGGCTGCATCGATCGGGCGCAGCATGCCGAATTCTTCCTGCAGCATGATCTGCAGGTTTCTAGCGATACGGCGGGAGAATTCATCACCTTTTCTGACGGTATCATCATAAGGTGCATTTTCGTAGGTATCTACACCGCCAACGACAGCAGAAAATGCTTCGGTGGTGTTGCGGAGCATGTTCACGCCCACATCGAAAATGGTCTTTGTGAAGAATGCCGGTTTTGCATGGATCTTCATCGAACGATCTTCTTCTTCTGCACCGAAAGCCTTCATGATGTTCGACCATACCTGACGAGCTGCACGAAGCTTTGCAATTTCAATGAAGAACGTAGCGCCTACATTGAAGCCGAAGTAGAAGGACTGTGCGATATCATGGATCGAAATGCCTCTCTTCAGCATTTCGCGGACATACTCTACAGCGACGCCGAAGGTATATGCGATTTCCTGTACGGCCTGTGCGCCGCCCAGAGAGAATACATCGGAAGTGATGAATACGGTCGCTACGCTCGGTGCATTCTTGCGAGCCCAGCGGATGGTCTCTGCCATCTGGTCGTATGCTTTTTCAAGGCTTTCCTTATTCTTGCCATCAGTCAGCAGCTGTGTCAACGGGCTTCCACCGATCACGCCATGAAGCGCGGACACATCTTTTCCCTGTGCTTTGACTGCGGCAGCCACCATAGCAAGCGGTGCCAGTGCAGATTCGCCGGTATACATCATGAATGGATACTTTGCAAGATCCAGACCGTCCAGAAGGTTATGCACATCTTCGAGAGTGGTCAGAGAAACGCCGGTTTCACCTGGTTTTTCAGCATCAGTCACATCGATGCCATGCAGAGTGGATGCATCAAGGCGTACATTGTATACCGTGGAACCACGATCGATTTCGTGTTTCAGGAGCTCATTATTTTCCTTTGGAAGTGCTTCATCACAGGACTGTGCAATGCCCCATGGTTCTTCTTTGTAACCATTGACTTTCTGACCGCGCATGAAGTCCCCCATACCCGGATAGTCATCGGTCGGCAGGATCGCATCCTGTGCGTCCGGACCCGTACGCAGGGTATAGATCGGGCTAAAAGTGATACCTTCATACGTCTTGGTATACATCAGCTTATCAAACGGTTTGCCCTTCAGAAGAGCGTTGCACGCATCAACCCATTCCTCGTAGGTTGGTGGTGTGAATTCATCAAATGTGACCTGTGGGAAATCGGTTTTGCCTTCCGACTGTTTCAGAATCGCTTCCAATTCCTTATCGGTAAGCTGTCTTTCCTGATTTTCCGCGGATGTTGCTTTTGTTACTTCATCCATGAAATAGTTCCTCCTTTAATAATTTATGGCCGCCCACTGACTTACCAGCGCAAATCAAGAGAACGCCCCTTTAGACAATTTCAATCAGACAGAAAGTTCACCTCCTTCAGGTTCACGTCTTGGTCCTACCATAAAAAAACGACTGACCCAGTGGGGGCAGCCGGAAAATAATGAGACCAGGACCGATCTCAATCCCCTCCCCATCTCTCGCAGGTTGACGGAAATACTGATCTTCTCACAAGCCCTGATCTTAGACAGAATCAAATCATGTCTTGGATAGATCCCTACTTCCTTCGCGGTGATTCATTGGCAGATAGTTCTCCTGGCTCGGGCTCCTCATCTCTTCACGCCTTCCCAGACTTTCGCCCAGTGACATATCTGTGAGAGACTCCTCCTTACAGTGGCGGGACCGCTCCGGCTTAGACCGGATTCTCTTTTATGCTTTCGCATCTGCCAGCCATATGAAATTGTCTAAATGACTACAGTCTCAGTA
>JAJWRZ010000255.1:0-1357 GCA_021633965.1 Dialister sp. | reverse complement strand
TCTTCACAGCCCCTTTTTACTTTGCTTTCATTTGGTTCAAGGTTCAGGGTTCAGGTGGCGGCTTCGCCGCCTTTTTTAGAAGATGGTATTCTCGTATCGCAGCCTTCCCCTCTAGGGGAAGGTGCCCGAAAGGGGCGGATAGGGTGACTATGGCATGAAAGACAGCTGGGATAAGGTTCCCGGTCACTCCTGTGAGAGCTGCAAGTCCCCCGCGGCAGATGGAACGCGAAAATGAGAGGATCGTTATTTCACATCGCCTTTTTGCGAGCCTTGCAAAGGAAGAAAGGGCGGCGCTTCCACTGTGAAGCGGCATAGCAGGAAGGGAAATGGCATGGGGCGGCAAAGAGCCGCATCTTCCCATTGTGGAAAATGGCTGCATGCCCTATACTTACTATGTTGGTGACAGGTGAGGGGGCATCTCCCGCAGCTGTCCAAGAGCCTTTGTGATAGGCCCTTTTCTTTGAGTGCGGATCCCGCATGTCTCGTTTTTATCGCCCGGGAGGCAAATATGCCATTTACTTTGACCTGCCACGTGTGTGGACAGAAGCTCACCCTTTTCGATCTGGATGTGAAGAAAAGGAAGGGGAGCATCCGATGCAATCACTGCGGTGCCAAAATCAATTATGATCTGGACCAGAGAAAGATCCAGCAGTCCGGCTTCTGGGCGGAGCGGGAGCCTGCCTTTGATCCGCGGGCGAGAAACCGCCTTATGAAGCAGATCGAGCGTGAGGAGATGCGCCGGGGAAAGCCGGAGCCGACGGCCGTGACGTCTGCTCAAGCGCACACCTTCGAAGACAGTCCCTTTGCCCAGAAGGCCGGCTTTGCAAAGTTTGATCTAAAGACCGGGACGATCGTGGGAGGCGCAGCGAAGGCAATAGAGCCTAAGGCGGCGGGAAGCGGCAGGAAAGAGAGCCCTTCCACGATGGATACAAGCCGGCGGGAATGCACCATCCGCGCGGTAGAGAGCAGCGCGGCATCTCTGCATGGAGCCGAGCCGAAGAGCGAGAAGACCTTCACCGCGCCGCCCCGTGTCGTGACGAGGACTGCGCATCGGAATATGACCCTTGTCCGGCAGGTGCAGAAAGCGCAGGCCGTCAAGCAGCCCGTGAAGATCTCCCGCGTCCGCTCCTTCTGGCAGAAGGTGAAGAGCTTCTTTGCATTTGGGAAGAAGTGACTAGGGATTAGTAGCTAGGGATTAGTGGTGCCGAGTGACTGGTGACTAGTGACTGGAATACTACTTTCAGACATCACCCCATACATATTCGCGGCGAAGCCGCCACCACAACCCTGAACCATGAACCATGAACCCTGAAGTTTGAAACCGTCACCACTCAAAGCACTAACCATTTTAGGGTAA
>JAJWRZ010000254.1:0-1395 GCA_021633965.1 Dialister sp. | reverse complement strand
TTTTTATGCCTAATTTTTTTAGTTTCGTGTCCAATTTTTGTTGACAAGTGCACTACCCCCTTCCTATGGAAGGGGGATGCCCGAAGGGCAGGGGGTTGGCCGAAGGCGAAAGAGAGCGAAGCCAACCTCCGGCGCTGCGCGCCACCTCCTTCCAGAGGAAGGAGGGAGAAGTAGCAAAAACCTATCTCCCACCTTTCAGTGAAAGGAGAGAAAAATCATTTTCCCCGTTGTAGAAAAGGAGCAGAACCGATCATGTCATCCGATCGTATGATGGAATACTACTACTCCATGGGACAGGACTGCCTCACGAATGGCGCTCTTGACGATGCGGTCACCTATTTCCGCAAAGCCGCCAATATGGGAGCCAGCGAGGCCGCCTATGAGATCTGCGCCATCGGACGCCAGATGGAAACCGGTGATGGGGTAGAAAAAAATGGAGAAAAAGCAGAAAGCTGCTATAAAATAGGTGTCGAGTACGGCATCGAGAAAGCCAGCCTGTACTTGGGCGAGATGTACCTTCGCGGCATCCATGGCGGAAAACCAAATCCGAGGAAAGCCCGCCGCGCCTTAGAAGATGCTTCTGATATGGGAAATAGAGAAGCTGCCGCTCTGCTTGGCAAAGCCTATGACGAAGGGCTTCTTGGGAAAGTGAATCCCAAGCAGGCCTTCCGATACTACCTCCTCGCCGCCGAGAGAGGGGATACCAGCTCCATGCTGATGATCGGTCTTTTCTACGCACAGGGGACAAGCGTGGCGAAGGATCTCACGGCTGCTGAGATGTGGATCCGCAAAGGACGCGAGGAAGGGGATGCCGATGGCGATCAGACGCTCCGCGTCTTCCTCTCCGTCGCCTCCTCCGAATACATCACAGGGGCTGCCGGGAAGGTAGACCCCGCGAAAGCCTGGCAGATGGCGGAAGAAGCGGAAGCTCTGGGCGATAAGGACGTCTTCTACCGCCTTGGCAAGACCTACAGCGCGGCTTCGAACCAGAAAGACCACCTGCCGAAAGCCTTCGAGTGCTACAAGCGCGCGGCAGAAAACGGCATTCCGGCGGCCATGGCCGCCCTCGGTCTCTGCTATGAAGCCGGGCTCGGCATAGAGGAAGACATCGCATGTGCCGTCTCCTTCTATAAGAGATCCGCAGAAGCCGGTGATCCCTTCGGTATGGCTCACTACGGCTACGCCCTCGCTAATGGCGAAGGCTGTGAAAAGAATGAAAAAGCCGCCATGTCCTGGCTCATCAAAGCCGCCATGCGAGGCGATCAGGGAGCCATCCTCACACTGAAAGAAGACTACGGGTATGAGATGAAATAAAAAATACGTCATGAGGTGAAAGCATCATGACGTATTGTTTATTCAGGGTTCAGGGTTCAGGGTTCAGGGTTCAGGGTTCAG
>JAJWRZ010000001.1:0-40948 GCA_021633965.1 Dialister sp. | reverse complement strand
CGCGGCAGATGGAACGCGAAAATGAGATGATCGTTATTTCACATCGCCTTTTTTAATGGGTGCAGGGGAAAGCCGATTCGACTGCTAACCGAAATTTCTATAATGCGTAACCAGTGAAAAAATGCTAAAATAATAAAGATTATGACGCTATGGAGGTCATTATGGAAACGATTGGTTTATTAGCGGGCATCGGGACGCTGCCGGTGGAATTCATCGAAGCAGTGCGGCCCCAGGGATATCGCGTGGTCTGTATCGCGGTGACGCCGGGCGTCGATGCAAGACTTGCCGCGATCGCGGATGCGTACTATGATATCAGCGCCTTTAAACTGGATAAAGTCATCAAGACGCTCGTGAAGGAGCATGTGAAAGAGGTCACGATGATCGGCAAGGTCACGAAGGAGTGGCTCTACAAGTCGCACACCCTTCCTGATATGCGCGCGATCAAACTCTTGAATCGTCTGCGTAAGATGAATTTCAAGGATGATACGATCACGCTGGAGATCGTGGATGAGCTGGCCAAAGACGGGATCTCCGTCCTGGATCAGACGAAGTATCTGAAGCCGCTCATGCCGGGGCCGCAGGTCTTTACCAAAAAGAAGCCGACGGAGGCGCAGATGGCCGATGTGGCTTTTGGTTTCGAGGCGGCGAAGGCGATCGGTGCGATCGATCTGGGACAGACGGTCGTCGTGAAGGATCAGGCGGTCATGGCCGTCGAAGCCATCGAGGGCACGGATGCCTGCATCAAGCGCGGCGGCAGTCTCGCCCGCGGCGGCGCTGTCGTCGTGAAGACAGCCAAGCCCGGACAGGATACCCGCTTCGACATGCCGGCGGTCGGACTTACGACACTTTCCTCCATGGAGGAGAGCGGCTGCGCGGTCCTTGCCATCGAAGCCTGGCATACCCTTTTTGCAGAAAAGGAAGCCGTGCTCCAAGAGGCCAATAAAAAAGGCATTGTGATATTGGCGGTGGAAGGAAAGAAGTGACTGGTGGCTAGTAGCTAGGAATTAGGGATTAGGAGTGACTAGTGACTGATGACTTGAATACTACCTTCGGGCATCGCTCCATAATACTCGCGGCGAAGCCGCCACCATCATTTCTAATTTCTCATTCGCGCAGAGCTTTCAACCGTTATCAAAGGGCAGCACGCCCCCGGGCTAACTTTGAGCCCTGAACCTTGAACCTATTAACCTGCATCCTTACTCATTGACGAGGACTTAACTTATGAAAATCATGATGTCTGCCGGAGAGGCCTCTGGCGATATGCATGCCGCAGCCGTTGCGGCAGAAATCAAAAAGCTCTACCCCGGGACAGACATCTTCGGGATGGGCGGGGCGGACATGCGAAGGAGCGGCGTCCGCATCATCTATGATATAGAAAATCTGGGCATCATCGGTCTGGTGGAAGTCATCAAGCACCTGCCGCTCTTCTTCAAGCTGCGCAGCTTCCTGAAGGAAGCCATGCTGCGGGAAAAGCCGGATGTGCTGGTCTGTGTAGATTACCCCGGATTCAATATGAAGCTCGCCCATGTGGCGAAAGAGCTTGGCATCCCTGTCGTCTACTATATCGCGCCCACCATCTGGGCGTGGAACAAGGGACGGGCGAAGAATATCGTCCGCGATGTCGAGCAGGTGGCGTCCATATTTCCTTTTGAAGCGGACGCATACCGGAAGGCGGGAGCGCATGTGACCTTCGTCGGTCATCCGCTGGCGGATACGGTGAAGCCTTCCATGACGAAGGAGAAGGCGATGGCCTATTTCCATGGCGATCCGAATAAAAAGCGTATCCTTCTCATGCCGGGGAGCCGAAAGAATGAAGTCGCGGGGCTTCTGCCCGTGATGCTGGAGGCAGCGCGCCAGCTCGCCCAAAAGGCAGACTGCCAGTTCTTTATTCCCAGAGCCTCGACGATCCCGATGGAGATGCTCTCGTCCTTCATCGGGGCTTCGGAGCTTTCCGTAGAGATCACCGAGGGCAGGCAGTATGATCTGATGCAGATCTGTGATGCCTGCGTCGCCTCTTCGGGGACGGCGACCTTGGAAACGGCGCTCATGGAGCTGCCGACCGTATTGATCTATCGCCTCGCACCTGTGACATGGATGCTGGCGAAGCTTCTCGTCCATGTGAAGTATGCGGGCCTGCCGAATCTTCTGCTGGACCGTGAGGTCACTCCCGAGCTCCTGCAGGATGCAGTGACAGCGGAAAATATTTCCCGCATCGTGACACCGTGGCTCATTCAGCCTGCCGCGCGGGAAAAGAATGTGGAAGGCATCCGAGAAGTGAGAAAAGCACTGGGCGGCGGAGGCGCGGTGCGCCGCGTGGCAGAGCTCATCGTGAGGACGGGGAAAAAGGAACAGGGCTGACGGATGTCAAAGTGAGAGCGGGCGTCCTCTTTCGGGAGAGCATGCATTTCTAAAAAGGCGGTGTCTTTCCCTCGAAGGCGCCGCATCCCGTCGGACCCTTCTGGCCTTTAGGCTCCTCTGTCACGAAAAATCTCCCCTCAATTTTTCTGGAGAATGGAATGAATACAAAATCAAGTAAACTGAACAGTTATATGAGACTGTTATCCTATCTAAAACCCTACTGGAAGCTGCTTCTTGTTTCCGTTTTCTTCATGCTGCTCGTATCGGGCTCGAACCTGGTCGTGCCGTGGATCATCAAGGATGTCATCGATAAGGTGCTGAATGACAAGGACCTTGCCATGCTCTACCTCATCATCGTGGCGATCCTTGTGACCTTCCTCATCCGCGCGATCACCACTTTTGGGCACCGCTACCTCATGGGATACATCGGGCAGGCTGTCATCAAGGATCTTCGAAATACGCTGTATCATCATCTGCAGAAATTATCGATCTCCTACTATGATCGTCGCCGCACCGGGGACATCATGAGCAATCTGACGAATGACATTGCGGCGCTGCAGACAGCCATCGTGGATAATTTCATCCAGCTGGTGCAGGAAGGCGCCATTTTCATCGGTTCTTTCGTTTCCATGATCTACCTGCAGTGGAAACTGACGATGCTCTGCCTTGTGATCGTACCGCTCGTTTCTTATACGATCAAATTCTTTGGGAAAAAGCTCCACTCGAGCGGCCGCGACGTGCAGGAACGACTGGCTGATGTGACGTCCATGCTGCAGGAGACTATCCAGGGCGTGCGCATCGTGCGCAGTTTCAATCGAGGCGACTTCGAAGAGAAGCGCTTCAATGACATCAATGAATCTAGCTTCAAGGCGACCGTGCGCTCCATAAGGCAGCAGAGCCAGATGACGCCGCTGGTCGAATTTCTCGCTGCCATTGCCGTCTGCGCGATCATCTGGTATGGCGGTGTCTCCGTTATTGAGGGCGTGATGACCACCGGCGAGCTCATCGCCTTCCTGATCTATGCCATCAACCTGGCCAACCCGACCCGCCGTCTGGCAGAAAGCTTCGGCAATATCCAGAAATCCCTGGCCGCAGCGGACCGCGTCTTTGCGATCCTGGATGAGAAGTCAGAGATCCAGGACAAGGACGGTGCCAAGCCGATCGAAGTCACAGAGGGCTTAGTCGAAGCGCGCCATGTGGCCTTTGCCTATGAAAAAGAAAATCCGGTCCTGACAGATCTGAATTTCGTCGCCAGACCCGGACAGACCATCGCCGTCGTCGGACCCTCCGGCGCCGGCAAGACCACCATTGCCAACCTGCTTCCGCGCTTCTATGATGTGACAGGCGGAGCCATCTGCATCGACGGCGTCGATATCCGAGATGTGACGGTCGGCTCCCTTCGCGACAACATCGGCCTCGTGCCGCAGGATACGCTCCTCTTCAATACCACCATCAAAGAAAATGTCCTCTACGGTCGTTTGGATGCGACGGATGAAGAGGTCTGGGATGCCATTCGTGCCGCGAATGCAGAGAAATTCATTCAGGGTCTGCCGCGCGGCATCGATACCAAGGTCGGCGACCGCGGCCTCGTCCTCTCCGGCGGTCAGCGCCAGCGCATCGCCATCGCAAGAGCGATCTTGAAGAATCCGAAGATCCTCATTCTTGACGAAGCGACCTCCGCACTCGATACGGAAAGCGAGAAGATCGTGCAGGATGCGCTCGACAAGCTCATGGTCGGCCGTACCTCCTTCGTCATCGCTCACCGCCTGTCGACCATCAAGAATGCCGACCAGATCCTTGTCCTGAATCACGGCGTCATCGAAGAAAGCGGTACACATAAGGAGCTCATGGAAAAGAAAGGGCTGTATCATGAGCTCTACACGATGTCGCAGAAAAATGATCGTGAGAAAAATAGTGAAGAGGGATGAGGCTTCCTCCCTCTGACCCGTTTTCATTTCCCCACCCATAACAAAAACCATCAAAGGAGAAAAAATTGTACTGGATTTACAACATTTGTCTTGTCGCCTACTGGTTGCTGCAGATACCGATCCTGATCTATCGGCTTGTCTTCGAAGAAGGCTTCTATGACCGTCTGAAGCAGAGCGCCGGCGTCATGCCGACGCCCACGCTGCAGCAGATCGCCTACCACAATGCCATCTGGGTGCATGCCGCTTCCGTCGGTGAAGTGGTCGCCGCGAGCCCGATCGTGCGCGAGCTGAAGAAGAAGTACCCGGATGAAATGGTGGTGGTGTCTGTCGTCACCGCGACCGGTCACCGCATGGCACAGCGCATCATCCCAGAGGCTGACGGACACATTTTCTTCCCCTTTGACCTGCCCGTCATCACCGAGCGCATCGTAGATATCGTGAATCCCAAGGCGATCATTCTGATCGAAACGGAGCTGTGGCCGAATTTCCTTCGCCTCGCTTTCCGCAAAAAGATCCCTGTCATGATGATGAATGGCCGCATCAGCAGCCGCTCGATGCGCCGCTATTCGCTGATCAAGCGCTTCACGACGCGCATGCTCTGCCAGATCCGGCGTTTCTGCATGCAGTCCCGCATCGACGAGGAGCGCATCATCGCGATGGGCGCCCAGCCGAAGCGCTGCACCATCACAGGCAATACCAAGTACGATCAGACGTACGCCGAAGTGTCGGAGGAAGAGCGCGCCGCGCTTCGTAAAGAATTCCGCTTCGACGAGAAGGGCCCGATCATCGTCGCCGGTTCCACGCACAGCGGAGAGGAGGAGATCGTACTCCGCACCTTTGGTGAGATCCTGAAAAAATATCCGAAGGCGCGTCTGCTTCTCGCCGTTCGTGAGATCACGAGAGCACCGTCCGTGAAATTTGCCATCAAGCATCACGGCTACAGTGTCCTACGCCGCTCCAAGATGGGCACGGAGGAGGATGACGGCACGAGCCCGCAGGTGGTCATTCTGGATACCATCGGAGAGCTGGGACGTCTTTACAGTCTGGCAGATGTCGTCTTTGTCGGAGGCAGCTTCGTCAAAGTCGGCGGTCATAATATTCTGGAGCCGGCGGCGCATGGCAAGCCTGTCATCGTCGGCCCTTACATGTTCAATTTCCAAGAGATCTTCGAGCTTTTGGAGAGCCGCGGCGTGTGCCTCATGACGAAGTCAGAGCATGAATTCAAAGAAACGCTCATGGACCTTCTCTCCCATCCCGATACCATGAAACGGATGGGAGAGGCGGCTTTGACCGTGGTGCATGAGAATCAGGGCGCGACCGAGAGAAACATCAAGGCTTTCGAGCAGCTGGTCGCGGAAGCCGGCGTGAAGCTGGGAGGCCGTCATGAGTCTTGAGTCCTATGTCACAGGCTTGATGAAGGAGCCATCGCCGAAGGGCATGGACAGGCTGGTCCTGTCAGGTCTTTCGCAGCTGGAAAAAATGTATTTCTCTCAGGTCGAAAAGAAGAGGACGGCAGATATGGCAGCTGCGGTCTCCGCCCATGTACCCGTGATCAGTGTCGGCAATATCACGGCAGGCGGGACGGGCAAGACCCCCTGCATCCTGATGCTGGCCGAGCTCTTCCGCTCAATCGGTAAGAAGCCCGCCATCATCAGCCGAGGCTATAAAAGCGGCCTTGAAAAAGAAGGCGGCTGTGTATCGGATGGAAGCTCCATCCTCGTATCCCAGCAGATGGCAGGGGACGAGCCCTACATGATGGCGAGAAAACTCCCCTCCGTCCCCATTTTCATCGGGAAAGACCGCATCGCCTCTGTGAAGAGGGCTGAGGAAATGGGAGTGGGCATCCTGCTTTTGGATGATGGCTTTCAGTACTGGAAGCTCAGACGCGATCAAGATATCATTCTCATCGATGCGACGAATCCCTTCGGCTATGGTCACGGCCTGCCCCGCGGTCTGCTTCGGGAGCCGCTCGATGCCCTTTCGCGGGCGAGCCTTTTCATCCTGACCAAGAGCGATCAGGTGCATCTGACAGATCTGATGGAGATCAGAGAAGAGCTCGCCCGTCTTGCGCCGGGTGTGCCCGTCCTATCCTCCACACATGCGCCGTCGAAGGTGGTGCCGTATGAGAAGTGGAAAGCCTTCCTTCATGAAGGGACGCTCGAAGATGTCAGGATGAAGAAGGCCTATCTGGTCTCCGGCATCGGAAACCCCGCTGCCTTTAAAAAGACCGCCAAGGAAGCCGGTCTGCGTCCGGTGGGCGAGATGCCCTTCCCTGACCACCACAGGTATACAGAAGAAGATCTGCGGAATGCGATCTCCGAAGCCAAAGCCAAGGGCGCAGAGCTCATCGTCATGACAGAAAAAGATGCCGTGAAGATGCTCTCCCTTGATAGCCTCGCTGAGTCTGACATTCCCTTTTACGTCCTTGAGATCGCGATGACATTGCCTGAGGAAGACAGGGAGGTATTGGAAGAATTCCTCCATGCCAAGCCGCAAGTCCCTCATCCATGATCCCTGTCACTAGTCACTACGCAAAGGAGTTCATCATGAAAATTGCTTGTATCATTCCGTCCCGGTATGCATCGACACGTCTTCCGGGGAAGCCCCTCCGCTTGATCGCGGGAGAGACACTGGTGCATCGTGTCTATGAAAGAGCCGTTCAGGCCAAGCTCCCTGACGTTGTCATCGTTGCGACAGACCATGAGGACATTGAGAAGGAAGTGAAGAGCTTCGGCGGTCATGTCATGATGACCTCCGTCGACCATCCGACAGGCACTGATCGTCTGGCAGAAGTGGCTTTCCATACGCCGGACTATGAGATCATCGTCAATGTACAGGGCGATGAACCGCTGATCGACCCAGACGTGATCGATCGTCTGGCGCAGGATCTCATCGACCATCCGGAGCTGGATATGGCGACTGTCGCCACGCCTCTCCACGAAGACGAATACGATGATCCTTCCTCGGTCAAGGTCGTCGTGAACCAGAAGGGCGAAGCACTCTACTTCTCCCGCTCCCTCATCCCGTATCCCCGCCACGATTTCGAAGTGCCGGCGCTGAAGCACGTCGGCATCTATGCGTATCGGAGAGATTTCCTTCTCGCCTATGCGAAGATGGCGCAGACCCCGCTCGAAAAGACCGAGTCCTTAGAGCAGCTCCGTGCTCTCGAGATGGGCTACAAGATCGGTGTCATCGAGGTGAAGACACAGGATATCGGCATTGATACCGAAGAAGACCTGAAGAAGGCCAATGAATATTTTGAAAAAATGGGAATGTAATTTTTTCAAATATTTTCACAATAAGTGAGGAGCAGGGAGTGAAAGGGCGGCGCACGATTCATATAGCGTCGCAAAAGGAAAATGGAGCGATGCCCATGTGTGGCGGAGGAGTTTGTTTCGGTCATGTTTCCTTAAAACGTCCGGCGCTATATGATTTTTTGCGCCGCACCACCACTCCTCACTCCTCACTCCTCCCTCCTCACTTCTCACTCAGAACTGAAAAAACATAATTTGTGAATTTGCCATTTAACAACTAACTTCAAAGGAGCTCCCTATGAAAACCATTCATGTCGGAAATCTGACCATCGACGGCAGCAAGCTGTTTCTGATCGCAGGCCCCTGCGTCATTGAAGGCTATGACCGCACGCTGATGATCGGCCGTGAGATTAAAAAGATCTGTGAACGCCTTGGCGTACAGTACATTTTCAAGGCGTCTTTTGATAAGGCGAACCGTTCCTCTTACCATTCCTTCCGTGGGCCGGGACTTGAGAAGGGCCTCGAGATCCTTGCGGATATCAAGAAGGAACTCCAGGTGCCGGTACTCTCTGACGTACATGATGTGACCCAGCTCGCACCAGCTGCCAAGGTGCTCGACATGCTCCAGATCCCGGCCTTCCTCTGCCGCCAGACCGACCTGGTATACGGCGCAGCGAAGACAGGAAAGCCTGTCAATGTGAAGAAGGGCCAGTTCATGGCGCCGGAAGATATGAAAAATGTCATCGGCAAGATGGAAGAAGCAGGAAATCCGAACCTCGCTCTGACAGAAAGAGGGGCGTCCTTCGGCTACCACAATCTCGTGGTCGATATGCGTTCCTTCCCCATCATGCGACAGTTCGGCTATCCGGTCATTTTTGATGCGACCCACAGTGTCCAGCTCCCGGGAGGTATGGGCAATACCACCGGCGGCCAGCGTGAATTCATCCCGTACCTCGCAAGAGCGGCAGCGGCATCCGGTGTCGACGGCTTCTTCATGGAAGTCCACGACAATCCGCCGGAAGGCCTGTCTGACTCTACCAATATGCTCTATCTCTCCTCCCTCGAGGGCCTCTTGAAAGACCTCATTGCGATCAATGACGTCGTAAAGAAGGATAAGGAAATGGGACTCGTGGCTGGGAAATAGTGACTAGTGGCTAGGGACTAGGGATTAGACTGGGAGACTAGGAGACATCAGACATTAGACATCTGACTTCTATCCTCCGACCTTCGGGCATCGCCCCATATATATTCGCGGCGAAGCCGCCACCTTCATTCCTAATTTCTCATTCCTAATTCCTCATTCAAATTCGTAATCATGGGGCAGCACGCCCCACGGGCTAACCCTGAACCTCAATATAACTATTTTTCCTCGAATATTGTATAATAAGGTGTAAACTTATTTTGCGTTGACCAAGGAGGCATCATGTCCGTTATTGAAACAGCTTCGCGGGTGCTTCGGGATGAAGCAGCCGCTGTCCTTTCTCTGGTGGATCATCTGGATGGCGAATTTGAAAAAGCCGTTTGCCTGATCGAAGCGTCCAAGGGGCGCGTGGTTCTGACGGGTATGGGAAAGTCAGGCCATATCGCGCGGAAAGTGGCAGCGACTATGGCGAGCACAGGGACGCCGGCTTTTTTCCTGCATCCGGCGGAAGGCATTCACGGGGATCTTGGCATGGTGACAGCCGATGACGTGGTCATCGCATATTCAAACAGCGGAGAAACGGGCGAGGTGCTGAATATCCTCCCGTCCCTGAAACGCATCGGAGCGAAGCTCATTGCGGTCGTCGGGAAAAAGAATTCGACACTCGCTAAAAATGCGGACGCAGTGCTCGATGCGGGCGTCGAAAAAGAAGCAGACAGTCTGGGGCTCGCTCCGACGAGCTCGACGACGGCCGCTTTGGCCCTGGGGGATGCGCTCGCCGTCTCTTTGATGGAGCGCCATCATTTCACGGCAGATAATTTTGCCGTGTTCCATCCGGGCGGCTCTCTCGGCAAGCGTTTGCTTCTCACCGTCGAGATGGTGATGCACAAAGGCGAGGACAATCCTTTGATCGATGAAATGGCTTCGGTCAAGGATGCGCTCTTTGTGATGACAGATAAAGGGCTGGGCGCCGTCTCTGTGACGGACAGGGAAGGACGCCTCTTGGGGCTCATGACGGACGGCGATGTCCGCCGCGGCCTCGAGAAGGGAGAGGATTTCCTGCTTCTCCCCGTAAGAGACGTCATGACGAAGTCACCGATGGTGATCTCGCAGCCGAAGCTGGCAGCCGAAGCCCTGCACATCATGGAGAAGCACCAGCCGCATCCGATCACCGTGCTTCCAGTCTGTGATGAGGCAGGCAAGGCGATCGGCATGGTACATATCACCGATCTTTTGCGGCAGGGGGTCATGTGATGATCGGCGCAGAACAGGTGAAGCTCATCGCCTTTGATGTCGATGGCACACTGACAGACGGGACGCTCGTCATGGGGAGCGGCGGCGAGGCATATAAGCTTTTCAACGCGCATGACGGACTGGCGATTTCTCTCGCCCACCGCATGGGCTATGCAGTCGGTTTCATCACGGGGAGGACTTCGCCGATCGTAGAAGCGCGCGCGAAGGAGCTCTCCTGTGATTTCGTCCTCATGGGCATCCGGGATAAGGTGTCTGCTCTGCAGCGGCTGCTCATGGAGCGCGCTCTTGGCTGGGACGAGGCGGCCTACATGGGGGACGATCTCAATGATCTGCCTCTCTTCTCCCGCGTCGGTCTGTCGGGCTGCCCGGCCGATGCCTGCGAGGAGAATCAGTCCGCAGCGGACTTTATTTCCCGGTATGACGGCGGACGCGGAGCAGCGCGTGAATTTATCGAGTGTATTTTGAGATCCCAGGGGCGCTGGGAGGAGGCGGTGTCCTCCTTTCAGGACGTCGATCAGGAAGGTCTCGTGCAGTGAGAAGCGCTGCTCGATCGTGGAATTAGGAATCTTGAGTGACTAGTGACTAGGGATTAGGGATTGGGGATTGGGGATTGGGGATTAGGAGTGACTAGGGACTGGTGACTAGGAAACTCTCTCGTATCGTCATTTCGAGCGTAAGCGAGAAATCTTTGTCATTCGCGACCAAGCAAGCGATGTTTGGTACTCTCAAACGGGAAACCTTCTATCCACTTCCTTTCGGGCATCGCCCCATATATATTCGCGGCGAAGCCGCCACATTCATTTCTAATTTCTAATTCCTCATTCCTCATTCGAGCAAAGCTTTCATTCAGAGTCAAGGGACGGCACGCCTCGTGGGCTAATCCTGAACCCTATTTTATTCCCTTGTATTAAGGAAACGCTGATTAAATAGCAGAGCCGGATTTCATATGGATTTTTATACATAGCTTCGTCATCATCCTCCTTAAATAGCTCGCTATTCGCGTCAGATGATTCCTTGCTCTGTATAAAAATCCAAGAATGAAATCTGACAACGATTTAATCAGTGTTTCCTTAGGAAAGAAGAATCAGCCATGTTATTCAATGTACGATATGGACTCTTGAAGGGCATCAGTCACCTGCTGTGCGGGATGTCCTATGATCGGATCCTGTCCATCGGCCGCGTTTTGGGGCCATGCATCATGAACCGCATAGCCAAGCAGAGAAACCGCGGGATCGAGCAGATGATGCGGGGCATGGGCATCCGCCGCGAGGAGGCAGAGAAGCTGCTTCACAAGGTCTACGAGCACATCGGCATGTCTGCGATGGAGATGATGTACATGCCGCGCCTCTGTAAGGAAAAGGATCATATCGATGACTACGTGAAGATCGATCATCCGGAGTACCTGAAGGCAGCGTATGCCGAAAGAAAGGGCATCGTCGGTCTGACGGCGCATATGGGAAACTGGGAATGGCTCGGTGCCGGTCTTGCGCTTCATGATTATGACACCTCAGCGATCGGCAAGAAGCAGGCCGATGACGCTCTGATGCGGATCATCAATGACTACCGCGCCCGCGCGGGGCAGCACATCTTCCTCACCGGGACGGGCGGCTATGAAATGATCGCAGCGGCGCGCTCGATGAAGAAGAATCACATTCTGGGCTTCCTCTCCGACAAGGACGGGGATGAGACGGGGATCCCGGTGCTCTTTATGAACCGCGTCTTCTCCTTCCCGCAGGGGCCCTGCGTCTTTGCCAGAAAATTCAAGGCGCCGATCCTGCCGCTCTTCATCGTGAGAAATGAAGGCGGGAAGGGGCATACGATCTGTATCGGCAAGCCGTTCTATTATGAAGAGACCGGGGATACGAAGAAGGATCTCATGACGAATGCACAAAAGATGGCGACGATCATGGAAGATTTCATCAAGGAACATCCCACTGACTGGCTCTGGTTCCAGCATCTCTTCTGGACGCGGCCGGGACGCATCAAGATGTATATGGAGCTGACGGAGGAAGAGAAGAAGCGTTTCGCCCCCGGCATCAGCGAAGACTGGAATGAAATCAGAGGAGGCAAGTCGTGAGCAGAAATAAAAAGAGCATCCTCATCGTACTCGTCATACTTCTGGCAGCGCTTGGCATCTATTTTCTCTTCAAGGATGACCATCATGAAAAGGGAAGCGCCAAGTCCGACGGGCCGGCCATGGAGTTTTCCAATATCGAAATGAAGGAAGACAAGGATGGACAGTCTGTCTGGCGCATCAAGGCGAAGCATGTCAGCATGAGCCGGGATAAGAACTCGGCCGACATGGAAGGCATCGAAGCGTATTTCCTTAAGGATGGCAATGAGCTGAAGCTCAATGCCGATCAGGGACATTACGACAGGAAGCAGAAGAAGGTCCATGTCGAGGGGCATGTGGAAGGCACGTCCAGTGACGGCATGGTGCTTCATGCGAAGAACCTGACCTACGATGGCCATACAGACATTCTTTCGACCGATGAATTCTTTACGGCAGAAAAGGATGGCCGCGTACTGACGGCCGACAGCTTCACGGCAGATCGCGTACTGGAAAAGATTACAGCGAAAGGCCATGCGAGACTGGCAGATAAGGAGGATGCACAGTGAAAACTTTCTATACAGCACTCATGCTGGCAGCCGTAAGCTTGGGCGCGATGGGGACGGCGATGGCCGATGACATCACAGCTGATGTACTGACCTACGACGGCAAGACCAAGGTGGTCAGCGCGAAAGGAAATGTGGTGATTCACGCCAATGAAGGCGCTACCATCACAGGCACGAATGGGGAATATCATTTCGAAGATCGGAGTGCTTTCCTGGAAGGCGGCGTGAAATATGTCAAAGAACAGAGCACGCTTACGGCAGAGAAAATGTACCTCTATAAAGACAGGACGGCTCGCGGCATCGGCAGCGTGGATTTCGTAGACCTTTCGGAGCATCGCATCCTGCGGGGAGACGATGTGATGTACAATGCGGCTACGGGATTCGGCAAGATCGAAGGCAATGGTTATCTCGAGACCGCTGACGGCACCCTTTCTGCGCCGCATATCGAAGGCAACCTGAAGCAGATCAAAGTCGTTGCGACAGGCGGCGTGGATCTCACCAGCACGGCAAACAACGCGGTGGGCTATGGGGATCAGGCCGTCTATACCCGTTCCGGACAGGATGGCACCGACGGAAAGATGGTGCTTTCCGGCAACGCCTGGGTGAACCAGAATGGCAATACCTTTGAAGGACCGGAGCTCGTGCTCCGTGATGCGGACAAGGTCGTCGAGACAACAGGCCGCAGTACGATCACCATCACGAATACCAAGAGTCCGTCAGAAGAAGGCGGAGAGGGAGACTCTCAGCCATCGGTTCCCGCAGGGCCGGTCAATCAGGCGACACCGATCGCCGGCCGTCCCGAATATGCAGGCAGCCCGTTAGAAATCAAGGATAACAAATGAAGATAGAAACTCATGATCTGATCAAGCGCTACGGCAGCCGCACCGTCGTCGATCATGTGAATGTAGAAGTCGAGCAAGGCTCCATCGTCGGTCTCCTTGGACCGAACGGGGCCGGCAAGACGACCACCTTCTATATGATCGTCGGCATCATCCAGCCTGATGAGGGCGATGTGACCGTAGACGGGCGTTCTATTTCCGGGATGCCCATCCACCAGCGCCACCAGTTCGGGATCGGCTACCTGCCGCAGGAAGCCTCCATATTCCGAAAGATGACCGTCTGGGATAACCTGATGTCTCTCCTGGAGACACGCAAGGATCTCAGCGAGAAGGCGAAAATAGAAAAAGCGGAAGCGCTGCTGGAGGAATTTCATATCACCCATGTCAAAGACACGAGGGGCGATGCGCTCTCCGGCGGTGAGCGGCGGCGCGTGGAGATCGCGCGTTCCCTCACGCTCGATCCTTCCTTCATCCTGCTGGATGAACCATTCGCCGGTGTCGACCCTCTGGCGGTCGAGGATATCCAGAGCGTTGTCATGCACCTCAAGACTCGCGGCATCGGCATCCTCATCACGGATCACAATGTCCGTGAGACGCTGCGCATCGTAGACAAAGCATACATCCTCTCCGACGGCAAGATCCTGCTTTCCGGCAAGGCAGATGATATCGCTGTGAACCCCACAGCAAGGAAACATTATTTGGGGGAAAATTTCAGCTTATGATTCAAGAAGAAAGACAGGGAGGGAAATTCTGATGAGACTTCTGGACAAGTACGTATTAAAAGAATTTTTGGCTCCCTTTTTATTTGGCGTTGCCGCCTTTACGGCGATCTTTCTCGGGGCAGATACGCTCTTGAAGATCGCGGGCTTTGTCTCTCAATATGGGGCATCTGCGATATCGGCAGTGAAGGTGTTCATCCTCGCACTGCCGCGCATCATCGTCTATACCTTCCCGATGGCCGTACTCTTAGGCTCACTCATGTGCTTTTCCCGTCTGTCCGGGGCGAGCGAGCTCATCGTCATGCGTACCTCGGGGCAGAGCTTCTTCCGCCTCGCACTGCCGGTCTTTCTGGTAGCGTTTCTGATCTCTCTCTGCGCCGTGGCCTTCAATGAATACGTCGTGCCGTGGACAAACCGCGAGTATGACTATGTGGTGAATACGGAGATCAAAAAGAACCTGAATCCGGGCGTCACGGATCATGTCGTCATCCGCGATGTGCAGAACGGCAAGATCGCGCACCTTCTCTATGCGCGCCGCTACAATCCGAATACCAAAGAGCTTGAGAATATCACCGTGCAGGAATTTGAAGATGAAAAGGTCATCCATGTCGAGAATGCACCGAGGGCAGTCTGGCAGGATGGCGTATGGCGCATGACCGATGGGATCATTTACGACCTTACCGGAGAAGGCGTGGAACGCATGATGCATTTCGAAAGTCAGGAAATCCCGTATGCCATGTCGCCCTCAGAGATCCCGCGCGAGTCGAAAAAACTCGATGAAATGACCATTCGGGAACTTCTTGTCACACAGAAGGCGTACACCGCGGCGCATGCAGATGCGACGGGCGTCATTATGGAGGTCTATCGCCGCTTCTCACTGCCGATGGCCAGCTTCGTCTTTGCCCTTGTCGGCGCCCCCTTGGGCGTGCAGAAGCAGCGCTCCTCTTCCTCCATCGGCTTTGGCCTCTCCGTGGTCATTATTTTCGTATACTACGCCATCATGACATTCCTCGAAGCTCTGGGTAAGGGCCACATGCTCCCGCCCTTCTGGGCCGTCTGGCTGCCGAACTTCATCGCCCTCGCCATGGGCTGTCTCTTGATCCGCAGAGCGGATCGGTAGTGTTTGAAGTAACTAGTGACTGGTGACTAGGGACTAGAGATTAGAAATCAGATTTTAGACTTCTGCCGTTCCCCGTATCATCATTCCGACCGAAGTGGAGGAATCTTTTTCGTTCGCGGTCAATCAAACCATGCGCGAAAGTCCTAAACGGGAATCCTGCCATTCCGCAGATTTTAGGGCATCGTCCCTTCTAAAATCTCGCGATGCTTCTATTATTTGATGCACTGCCCCTGAACCCATCAACCCTGAACTCGTTTTCCATCGCAAAGGAGGTTTACTATGTTTATCGGCATATTCATGTTTCTGATCCTGATCGCCATGGGCGGGCTGATCGCCTTTTTGGGAGATCGGATCGGATCGAAGGTCGGTAAGAAGCGGATGACGCTCTTCGGGCTTCGTCCGAAGTACACCTCCGTGATCGTGACGATCATTTCCGGTATTCTGATTTCCTTCTTCACCATCGCCGTGCTGGCCGTCGTGAATGAAAATGTTCGTGTGGCTCTCTTCGGTCTCTCCAAGCTGCAAAGCGAGATGCAGGATCTGAATCAGGAGATCAAAGTCAAGAACCGCGAGCTCGAGAAGGGCAAGCTGCAGCTCGAAGCACGCAACAAAGAGTATGAAGACGTGAACCGGAAGGCCGAAGAGACATCCAAGCGATTGGATGAAGTCGAAGGCCAGCGTGTCTTCATGGAGAGTGAGCTCTCCTCCGTACAGCAGGCGTATGATGAGGCGAAAGCCGGTGTCGAGCAGTCTGCAGAAGACATCGCAGAGCTGGAAAAGATCCGCGAAGAGCTGACAGGAAATATAGCCACACTGAATGAAGAAAAAGAGCAGCTCATCAAAAACATCTACGCACTGCGTGAAGGACAGGTGGTCTTCCAGGCGGGCCAGGTGATGACAAGCGTCGTGGTCGATGAAGATATGGATGAGAACCGATCAAGAGAGGTGCTGAAGAGCGTCCTTGCCGACATCAACGGCATGCTGAAGGAAAGACTGAACATCACCGATGAGAGTGTGAATCTCGTCCGCATGAGCCAGAGAGACTTTGACGAATCGGTGGCGCAGGTGACAGGCGCAAAACATAAAAAGCTCGTCCGTGTCGTTGCCGCACAGAATCTCATCTTAGGCGAACGCCTCGTGGTAGATTTCGATATCCATGATAACCTTCTCGTCTTCAGACAGGGACAGGTCATCTATAAAGGCGGTCTGGATAAGTATAAGGACAGCAAAAACTATGAGATGCAGGTGCTGCGTTTCCTGCAGGATCTGAATCACTACGCGCAGGCACAGGGGATCCTCCCGGATCCGATCACCGGCAAGGTCGGTGTCCTGGACGGACAGGAGCTTGTCGAAGTCATCCAGAAGGTCAAGGAATGCAGCGGGCAGTGTGAGCTCAAGGTGACAGCACACAGTGATATCTACACGAAAGGCCCGCTGACCATCGATGTGGAGGTGCTGCGTCCATGAAGGGACTTCTCTGCTCCATTGATCCCGGGCGGGATAAAACAGGCGTCGCACTCGTCCATGCGGATGGGACGCTCGAAAAGAAATGCATCGTCCGCACCGTGGACTATGAGCAGGAGCTGGCGCGACTGCTCACCGGGAAAGAGATCTTCGCGCTAGCCATGGGAAACGGCACACGCCATGAGGTCATGCAGGAGCGGACAGAAGCACTTCTCAGAAAACTCGGACGCGAGATCCCCGTCACGCTCGTCGATGAGAAATACACGACGGAAATGGGGGAGCAGTGGTACTGGAAAGACCACCCGGCCAAAGGCCTTGCTCGCCTCATCCCCAAGGGGATGAGAAGCGTCCCCGTGCCGGTGGATGACTACGTGGCATGGATCATCGGATGCATCTACCTTGGCATCGTCAAAGCAGAAGATGTAGGACATAAAAAAGTATGAAAGAGGGGCCCCTTAAAGCGGGCCCCTTTTGGGTGGCTGGTGACTAGTGACTGGTGGCTAGGGATAGCCCGTGAGGCGTGTCGCTCCCTCGATTGCGAATGAAAATTCTGCTCGAATGAGGAACGAGAAATGAAGGTGGCGGCTTCTCCGCGGATACATATGGGGCGATGCCGGAAAGGAGCATTCAAGGGACTAGCCGCTTGAAGCGCCTAATCCCTAATCCCTAGTCACCAGCTATCAGTCACTGATTTCGCCGCTCCAATTCTTTTGAACCCATTGAATCAGTGTTTCCTTAGAACCCGCTACTCCTGCATTGTACCTCTAAAATTTTCTTCTTGACTTACGTTCTCTCATACTATATAATATTTAATCGTAACGGGGCATAGCGCAGTTGGTAGCGCACCTGCTTTGGGAGCAGGGGGTCGCCAGTTCGAGTCCGGCTGCCCCGACCATATGGCTCAGTAGCTCAGTTGGATAGAGCAACCGCCTTCTAAGCGGTGGGTCGTGAGTTCGAATCTCTCCTGGGTCACCAAGACAAAGCACTCTTGCAATAGCAAGGGTGCTTTTTGGATGCCATTTTCATTTGCAGAAAGATGAAAAAAGTTAAAATTCCCTCTTTTCATATCATAATAAATCATGTATAATGAGAAACATGCACTCCAATGCATGCAAAAACTATGGAATGAATTTATATCTATGAAGTGGGAGATGAAACGATGATTGACTATACGAAGTACCGAATGAACCAGCTGAATAGTGCCTGTGCTGAATTTATCAGGCAGGAGTCTGCAGGCAGTCTGCTCCTGATGCTCGCGACGATCATCGCGATGGTGCTGGCCAATTCGCCGATGGCGGAGACCTATGAGCATGCACTGCACCTCTTCGTAGATCTGCCGCTGCTGCCGGACATGTCACTCCTGCACTGGGTGAATGACGGCCTGATGGCGATCTTTTTCCTTGTCGTCGGGATGGAGATCAAAAGGGAATTTCTTTTCGGCGAGCTGAAGTCGCTCTCTGCGACCCTGCTCCCTATTGCGGCAGCGGTCGGCGGTATGCTGATACCGGCGGCGCTCTACAGCCTTTTCAATATGGGTGGTCCCACCGCGCAGGGCTGGGCGATCCCCATGTCGACCGACATCGCCTTTTCGCTGGGCGTGCTTGCCTTTGCAGCCAAGCGTGTGCCAAGAAGCGTGATCGTCTTCCTGACGGCACTTGCGATCGTGGATGATCTGGGTGGGATCGTCGTCATTGCCCTTTTCTACAGCACGCAGCTCCACTGGACCGCACTCGGCGCAGGCCTTGCGGTGCTCATGCTGATGGCACTCTTCTCCTGGAGAAATGTTCATCATCCGCTGCCCTATGTCTTGGGCGGCGTACTGACCTGGTATGCTTTCTATCAGGCGGGCATTCACCCGACTGTCGCAGGCGTATTGACAGGCTTTTTGATCCCGGCCGGCACGGAAAATACCCAGCACTCCCATCCGCTGCACCTGTGGGAACATAAGCTGTCCCCCTGGTCGGCATTCCTTATCATGCCGATCTTTGCACTCGGGAATGCCGGTATTTCGATGACGAGCGAAAGCTTTGCGTCCCTTGCTTCCCCGATCGGCCTCGGCATCATCGCCGGACTCTTTCTGGGAAAGCCTCTCGGTATTTTTACGACCGTTTTCCTGATGGTGAAGCTGGGCATTGCCAAAAAAACGGAAGGGGCCAAGTGGATGCACTACCTGGGCGCAAGCATTCTGGCGGGCATCGGCTTCACGATGTCTATCTTCCTCGCTTCGCTCTCCTTCTCGGATCCCGCAGAGCTCACCTCTGCGAAGGCAGCGATCGTGACTGCCTCCATCCTCTCAGGCCTTGTCGGTTCGTTCGTCTTTAAGATCAGTGAAGACAGGAAGCAAGAAAATAGGACTTAAGCCGGATCCTTTGGCGTTATCTGCGCTTTTATAAGTAAAGGGGCTGTGAAAAAATGAATCCTCATTTCTTCACAGCCTCTTTTTACTTTGCTTTCATTTGGTTCAGGGTTCAAGGTTCAGGGCTCTCGTGGCGGCTTCGCCGCTAGAAGATGGTATTCCCGTATCGCAGCCTTCCCCTCTAGGGGAAGGTGCCCGAAAGGGGCGGATAGGGTGACTATGGCATGAAAGACAGCTGGGATAAGGTTTCCCGGTCACTCCTATGAGAGCTGCAAGTCCCCGCGGCAGATGGAACGCGAAAATGAGATGATCGTTATTTCACATCGCCTTTTTATTGGAGAGAAAAGCGCTGCGGCATTCACCTCAAGCGGACCCGCGAAACCTTTTGAACCTTCAGAAGTCATTATGCTACAATACAGAAAAGGAGGCATACACATGACATATAAGAATGTAGTCGTTTACTGCGGCTCCCATTTCGGAAATGATCCTGCCTACGCGGCCTTTGCGGGCGAGCTGGGAGAGGCATTGGGAAAGAATCATTTCCGTATGATCTACGGCGGCGGCACGGTCGGCCTCATGGGCATCTGTGCGGATGCGGCGATGGCAGCAGGCGGAGAAGTGACAGGCATCATTCCCGAGGTGTTCATCGCGAAGGAACAGGCGCACCGCGGCCTGACCACGCTCATTGAGGTGCCTGACATGACTGTTCGCAAGCAGAGGATGATCGAAATGGGGGATGCGTTCATCATTCTCCCAGGCGGTATCGGCACGCTTGAAGAATTGGCGGATACAGCGAACCAGCGTCATATTTATGGGGATCCCTTCGCGCAGCCGCCCATCATCATCTGCAATATCGAACACATCTACGATGGCCTTCTCGCGCAGATAAAGGCATGGGAAGAGGCGGGATTCATTGAGCCATCAGAGTGGGGAAATCTCCATGTCGCAGAGACGATGGAGGAAGTGATGGGGATCTTAAAAATGAAAACGAGGCAGTGAGGCGTGTTGGAGGCGGCGCACCATTCATAGAGCGCCTCCATCCCCTTGGTTTGTATATGCAAGTTTGCTGGTGGCTTATATAAAACTCTGCGGCGTTTCCATGATTTGATGCGCCGCACCAACCCCTTTGAGCCTCTTTCACACGCGTCCATGGGCTGACCTTGCCCCATCCATTTCTGCATGAACAATCACAAAAAAGTATAAAAATAATGCATTATGATACGCACGGGAACGTGGTAAAAAAGTTGCCCATAAACACTAAGAAAAATAGGATAAAAAATTATTGACATCGGAGGTCTTCAATGATATAATTCCAATGTTGCGTGGATTTAGTGTGCTGAAAAGCAGGTGAGAACGTATGACACTGGAAGAATTGAAAGATTCGGACTTTGTAGTAGGAATGAAGGAAACAGAACGAGCGATCGAGAAGAGGGAAGCCTCTGCTGTATTTATTGCTTCAGACTGTGATGAACGCATCTCTGCTCCGCTCCTTTCTGCGTGTCAGGCGTCAGACATTCCCGCCATTCAGAAATTCACCAAGAAGGAGATCGGCCGCGCGTGTGGCATCAAAGTGAAAGCCGCTGCTGCCGCTGTCCTGAGGAAACGCTGATCTCATCCGCGTTTCTCAAAGATCCCCGGTAATATCCAGCAAGGCTATGCCTTATTGGATCAATTATAAATTTACCCTTATAGAAAGGAGGTGCCCATTTTGCCGACAATCAATCAGCTGGTTCGTAAAGGCCGCCAGACCCTGGCAGTCAAAGCGAAGACCCCGGCTCTGAAACAGTCCCCACAGAAACGTGGTGTCTGCACAAGAGTTTACACCGCTACCCCGAAAAAGCCAAACTCCGCTCTTCGTAAAGTAGCTCGTGTACGCCTGACCAACGGAATCGAAGTTTCTGCTTACATTCCTGGTGAAGGCCACAACCTGCAGGAACATAGCGTAGTCCTCATCAGAGGCGGCCGTGTTAAGGATCTTCCAGGTGTTCGTTACCACATCATCCGTGGCGCTCTCGATACCGTAGGTGTATCTGGACGTCAGCAGTCCCGTTCCAAATACGGTGCTAAGAAAGACAAGAAATAAGATTTCCTGTCAACCAAGTTTTATGTGATCAACTAACATCTATATAAGGAGGAACTAACAATGCCGAGAAAAGGTGCTGTTCCGAAACGTGACGTGCTGCCGGATCCCGTGTATGGAAACAAGACAGTCACTCGTTTCATCAATAAAGTAATGCTTGACGGCAAGAAGGGTGTCGCAGAATCCATTGTATATGGCGCATTTGACATCTGCCACAGCAAGCTCAACAAAGAACCGATCGAAATTTTCGAACAGGCTCTGAACAATGTAATGCCAGTTCTGGAAGTTCGTGCTCGTCGTGTCGGCGGCGCAAACTACCAGGTACCGGTAGAAGTAAGAGCAGACCGTCGTCTGACTCTGGGTATCCGCTGGATGGTCAACTATGCCCGTCTGCGCAGCGAACGTACCATGGAAGAACGTCTTGCAGGTGAACTGATGGACGCTTTCAACAACACTGGTGCTGCTGTAAAGAAGAAGGAAGATACCCATAAAATGGCTGAAGCAAACAAGGCTTTCGCTCATTACCGCTGGTAATTTTAATAAGGAGAAAAAATCGTGGGCAGAGAATTTCCGCTTGAAAAAACAAGAAACATCGGCATCATGGCGCACATCGATGCAGGTAAGACCACAACCACGGAACGTATCCTGTATTATACCGGTGTAAACCATAAGATCGGTGAAGTTCACGATGGCGCTGCTACCATGGACTGGATGGAACAGGAACAGGAACGTGGTATTACCATTACCTCCGCTGCTACCACCTGCCACTGGAAAGGCTACCGCGTAAACATCATCGATACCCCAGGGCACGTAGACTTCACTGTAGAAGTTGAACGTTCTCTGCGCGTACTCGATGGCTCCGTAGCAGTATTCAGTGCGAAAGACGGCGTTCAGACCCAGTCTGAAACCGTTTGGAGACAGGCAGACCACTATCATGTACCGCGTATCGCATTCATCAACAAGATGGATACCGTCGGTGCTGATTTCCTCCATGCGGTAAAAACCATGGATACCCGCCTCCATGCAAGAGCTATTCCAATGCAGCTCCCGATCGGCGCTCAGGATACCTTCACCGGTATCGTTGATCTGCTGACCAGACAGGCTGAAATTTATGACAGCGATGACGGCAAACAGTACCATGTCGAAGACGTACCGGCCGATCTCGCTGATGAAGTAGAAGAACTTCGTGAAAAGATCATTGAAACCGCTGCTGAAGGCAGTGATGAACTGATGGAAAAATACCTGGACGGCCAGGAACTGACTTTGGAAGAAGTCAAAGCTTCCCTCCGTCAGCAGGTATTGGACTGCAAACTGTTCCCTGTATTCTGCGGTTCCGCATACAAAAACAAAGGTATTCAGATGCTGCTTGACGCAGTCCTGGACTACCTGCCATCTCCGCTGGATGTTCCTCCGGTCAAAGGTACTACCCTTGACGGCGAGGAAGTCACCCGCGAAGCATCTGATAGCGCACCAATGGCATCGCTCGCATTCAAGATCATGGCTGACCCATTCGTTGGTAAACTGGCATTCTTCCGTGTATACTCCGGTATCATGAACCAGGGCACCTACGTTCTGAACTCCACCAAAGGAAAGAAAGAACGCGTTGGCCGTATCCTTCAGATGCATGCAAACCATCGTAAAGAAATCGACTGCGCTTACTCCGGCGATATCGCTGCAGCAGTCGGCTTCAAGGATGTCACCACCGGCGATACCCTCTGCGATGTAGATCATCCGATCATCCTCGAAAAAATGGAATTCCCGGATCCGGTTATTTCCGTTGCTGTTGAACCAAAGACCAAAGCTGACCAGGAAAAGATGGGCAATGCTCTTCAGAGACTGGCAGAAGAAGATCCGACCTTCAAAGTACACACTGATCCGGAATCCAACCAGACCATCATCTCCGGCATGGGCGAACTCCACCTCGACATCATCGTCGATCGTATGAGACGTGAATTCAACGTGGACTGCACCGTAGGCAAACCGCAGGTCGCTTACCGTGAAACCATCCGTAAATCCGTTGAATCCGAAGGTAAGTTCATCCGTCAGACCGGCGGCCACGGCCAGTACGGTCACTGCTGGCTGCGTCTTGAACCGATGGAACCGGGCAAAGGCTTCGAATTCGAAAATGCTGTCGTTGGCGGCGTTATTCCGAAAGAATTCATCAACCCAATCCAGACTGGCGTAGAAGCAGCTATGGAAGACGGTGTTGTTGCTGGCTATCCGATGGTCGATATCAAGGTTACCGTTTATGATGGTTCCTATCATGATGTCGACTCCTCCGAAATGGCCTTCAAAGTCGCAGGCTCCATGGCATTCAAGGATGGCGCGAAGAAAGCTGATCCAGTTCTCCTCGAACCATACATGTCTGTCGAAGTCGACGTACCGGAAGAATACATGGGCGACGTTATCGGCGGCCTGAACTCCCGTCGTGGACGTATCGAAGGCATGGAAACCGAAAACGGCGAATCCAGAATCAAAGGCTTCGTTCCGCTGTCTGAAATGTTTGGTTATGCAACAGGACTGCGTTCCTCCACCCAGGGCCGTGGTACCTTCACCATGACCTTCGACCATTACGAAGAAGTTCCGAAAGCTATTTCTCAGCAGATCACTGAAGAAAGACTCGGAAAGAAATAAAATTTTATTAAGGAGACCTCAAAATGGCAAAAGCTCATTACGAAAGAACCAAGCCGCATGTTAACATCGGCACCATCGGCCACGTCGATCATGGTAAAACGACCCTGACCGCTGCTATCACCAAAGTTCTGGCTGAAGAAGGCAAAGCAAACTTCCTCGACTACGCTTCCATCGATAAAGCACCGGAAGAAAGAGCTCGTGGTATCACCATCAATACCTCCACTGTAGAATATGAAACCGCTACCCGTCACTACGCACACGTAGACTGCCCAGGGCATGCTGACTATGTCAAGAACATGATCACCGGCGCAGCACAGATGGACGGCGCTATCCTCGTCGTATCCGCAGCTGACGGCCCGATGCCGCAGACCCGCGAACACATCCTCCTGGCTAAACAGGTCGGTGTACCGGCTATTGTTGTATTCCTGAACAAAGCTGACCAGGTCGACGATCCGGAACTGATCGATCTCGTAGAAATGGAAATCAGAGATCTGCTCTCCTCCTACGACTATCCAGGCGATGACACCCCGATCGTTGTCGGCTCCGCTCTCGGCGCTCTCAACGGCAATCCGGAAGATGAACAGAAGATCCGTGATCTGATGGCTGAAGTTGATGCTTACATCCCGACCCCGGAACGTGACACCGACAAACCATTCCTGATGCCAGTCGAAGACGTATTCACCATCACCGGTCGTGGCACCGTTGCTACCGGCCGTGTAGAACGTGGTACTGTCAAAGTCGGCGACACCGCTGAAATCGTCGGCCTGCAGGATAAACCAACCGCTACCGTCGTTACCGGCGTAGAAATGTTCAGAAAGACCCTTGACCAGGCAATGGCTGGCGATAACATCGGCGCTCTGCTCCGTGGTATCGACCGTAAAGACATCGTTCGTGGCCAGGTCCTCGCAAAACCGGGCACCGTTCAGCCGCACACTGAATTCACCGCTCAGGTATACGTACTGACCAAAGATGAAGGCGGCCGTCATACCCCGTTCTTCAACGGCTATCGTCCGCAGTTCTTCTTCAGAACCACCGACGTAACCGGCGACATCCAGCTGCCGGAAGGCACTGAAATGTGCATGCCTGGCGATAACGTAGAAATGAGCGTTAAGCTCATCACCCCGATCGCTATGGAAGAAGGCCAGCGTTTCGCTATCCGTGAAGGCGGCCGTACCGTAGGCGCAGGCGTTGTAGCTAAGATCGCAAAATAATTTCAGCATTCGCTGAATGAAAAAAACTCTCCCGCAAGGGAGAGTTTTTTTGCGTGTTTGAAATTGGTGATTGGGGACGGGCAGCCAGGTATCAGGCGGAGGTGAAGTACTCTGCGGTATAGGGTGGGAAGAGGATGGCGTAGGTGATGACGAGGATCGCCATGGTGCTGTACAGTGGGTGAAGGGAGTAGATGTCACACCCCAAGAGCATGATGCCGATGACAAGGACGATGCAGGGGAGCATTTCCGGAAGAAGACTTGCGGCTTCGAGGATCTTGCGATTCTTTCTGTGTTTTTGCATAGGAAACACGATGAGCGTCCCCGTATGACGAGAGAATGGCGCTGGCAATGCCAAGGGAAAGACCGCTTTCGATGGCGAGAGGACATCATTCTCCGTCTCACTGAAAAGTTCGGCGTAGTGAGAGAGTGTGAAATGACCCGCCGAGAGTTCGAACCCACGCAGCTTGATGAGAGAGGAGTGAGCGTCATCCGCTTGCTGTTGCCGCCTACGAGTGAGTCGCTTTTGTGGGTCGTAATGGCATTCTGCACCATCCAGAGAAGAAGGCAGATGGTAACGAGCACAGAGGCGAGCGGCATCGCCAGTGGAGCGGGGGATCTTTGTGGCAGCCGTTTTCCCATTTCTGCCGTGAAGATTCCCTCTTGATCGTGAGTGAGAAGTCCCTGATGACGGGCTTTCCCTGAAAGGCTTTTGAAATGCGAGATAAACATATGTCCCTATAAGATCTCCTTTCCTATAGTTTATGCGGAATGCGTCAAGATGGTATGCGGCCGGTGTAACACCGGTGTAAAAGTGGATGGTGATCGAAGATCGAATGGAAATTTGCGCCCGCGCCGCATTTTTTAGGCTGAAAGGCGGCATACTACATGGCGGTTTTACGAATTTATGAAAGTTTTAGAAATTAGAGTATACGCACGGCGGCGTGGCCATGTGAAAATAAAGAAAATAAACTACAGAAAAGTCTGTAAATACCGAAGAATTTCACTAAAAATCGGCAAAAATAAATTTTGTATAAAATGCTTGATTTCAGTGCCGAAAAATAGTATTATAGAAAAGCTGAACGTCTGGTACCTTTGTGCGAGGGCGCAAGGCAAAAGAGTGTTCAGAACAAACTATGAAGTGGAAGGTGGCCTGCACAGCAGGGGAATTTCCACGGAGCAGTTCATTCATGAAATGAACGTAGGAGGTTTATCTAATGTCGAAACAGGAAAAAATCAGAATTCGTCTGAAAGGCTATGATCACAAAGCTGTTGATCAGAGCGCAGCGAAGATCGCGGAGACTGCAAAAAGAACAGGCTCCAGAGTCTCCGGTCCGATTCCGCTCCCGACCGAACGGAACGTGTACACCATTCTTCGTTCTCCACATGTCAACAAAGACAGCCGTGAACAGTTCGAAATGCGTATCCACAAGAGACTCATTGACATCCTCGATCCGTCCAAGAAGACCGCGGATGCGCTGATGAGACTGGAACTCCCAGCTGGCGTCAGCATTGAAATTAAACTGTAAGGAGGTGCAAAGATGTCTAAGGCTATTTTGGGAACAAAATTAGGAATGTCTCAGGTGTTCGCTGAAAACGGCGACCTGATTCCGGTAAGCGTTATTGAAGTTCTGCCAAACGTGGTAGCAGCTGTTAAAACTGTTGAATCCGACGGATACAACGCAGTACAGCTCGGCTACGGCGCTGTCAAAGAAAAACATTTGACAAAACCTGTAAAGGGTCAGTTTGAAAAAGCTGGTATCGACCCAGTTAAATATCTGCGTGAATATAGACTCGCTGAAAAGCCGTCTTACACAGTAGGCCAAACTCTGGCTGCTGATATCTTCGCAGAAGGCGAGATTATCGACGTTATTGGCACCAGCCGCGGCAAAGGTTTCGCCGGCACGATCAAACGTCATAACCACCAGCGTGGACCTGAATCCCACGGCTCCAAGAACCATCGTCAGACAGCATCCCTCGGTGCTCGTATGTCCGGCGGCGGCGGAAAAGTATTCAAAGGCAAGAAGATGCCTGGTCAGCTCGGCGGCGTACGTGTGACCGTACAGCATCTTCAGGTAGTAAGAGTTGATACTGCCCGTAATCTTATGCTTGTCAAAGGCGGGATCCCAGGTGCTAAGGGAAGCCTCGTCATGGTACAGGAAACCGTAAAGCCTGTAAAATAATATTGTCTGGAACAACAGAAAATTGTTCTGATTAGGGAGGAACATCTCAATGCCGAAAGTAAAGCTGTATAATGTAGCCGGCGAAGCTGCCGGTGAAATAGAGCTGAATGACAGCGTCTTTGGTGTAGACTACAACGAAGCTGTTATTCATCAGGCAGTGGTGCGCCAGATGGCCAATGAACGCCTCGGCACACATGCCACCAAAACCAGAGGCCTTGTACGCGGCGGCGGCAAGAAGCCATGGAAACAGAAGGGAACCGGCCGTGCCAGAGTCGGATCCATCCGCTCCCCACTGTGGGTCGGCGGTGGTACCGTATTCGGACCGACCCCGAGAAGCCATGCCAAAGATATGCCGAGAAAGGCACGTCAGCTGGCTGTAAGATCTGCACTGTCTGAAAAACTCCGTGCTAACGAACTCGTCGTTCTCGACGCAGTGAACTTCGAAGCACCGAAGACCAAAGAAGTAGTCAAAATGCTGGCTGCTTTCCAGGCAGAAGGCAAAGCTGTCATCGTTGACGGCGGCGCTCTTTGCCAGAACACCGTTCTGTCCGCTAGAAACATTCCGGGCGTCAAAGCTTACGCACCGAACGGACTCAACATCTACGATATCGTAAACACCGGCAAACTTTTCCTGACTCAGGAAGCTGTTAAGAAAATTGAGGAGGTACTCGCATAATGGACGCACGTGACATCCTCATTAAACCGCTCGTTACCGAAAAAACTACAGCTCTCATGGAAGAACGCAAGTACACATTCCGTGTACCGCTCGCTGCTACCAAGGTGGAAATCCGCCAGGCTGTAGAACAGATCTTCAAAGTTAAAGTTCAGGCTGTGAACACCATGCGTTATGAAGGCAAGATGAAACGTCTGGGCCGCACCCAGGGTCGTCGCAGTGATTGGAAGAAAGCAATTGTTACCCTCAAACCGGGCGAAACAATTGAGCTCTTCGAAGCGTAAGGAGGAGTAATATAAATGGCATACAAATCATTTAAACCGTACACTCCCGGACGCCGTCAGATGACCGTTTCCACCTTTGAGGAAATTACAACAGATACCCCAGAAAAATCCCTTCTGGCTCCTGTTCACAATCATGGCGGTCGTAATGGCTCCGGTAAGACCACCGTTCGTCACCAGGGCGGCGGACATAAACGTCAGTACAGAATCATCGATTTCAAGAGAAATAAAGATGGAGTTCCGGCTAAAGTCGCAACCATTGAATACGATCCAAACCGTACCTGCCGCATCGCACTGCTGCAGTATGCAGATGGTGAAAAACGCTACATCCTCGCTCCGAAAGGTCTGAAGGTCGGCGACGTAGTCACCAGCGGTCCGGAATCCGATATTAAAGTCGGCAACTGCCTCCCATTCACCAACATTCCTCTTGGTACCATCGTTCACAACGTAGAACTGAAGATCGGCAAAGGCGGCCAGATGGTCCGTTCCGCCGGCGCAAGCGCTCAGCTGATGGCTAAGGAAGGCGACTATGCACTTCTCCGTCTGCCGTCTGGTGAACTCAGAAAAGTTCACATTCGCTGCCGTGCTACCATCGGTGCTATCGGCAACGAAGATCACGAAAACATTACCCTCGGCAAAGCAGGCAGAAACCGCTGGCTCGGCGTTCGTCCGGCTAACCGCGGCGTTGTCATGAACCCGAATGACCATCCGCATGGCGGCGGCGAAGGTAAAGCTCCTGTCGGACGTAAGCGTCCAGTTACCCCGTGGGGCAAACCGGCTTACGGCGTGAAGACCAGACACAGCAGAAAAGCGTCTACCAAACTGATCGTTAAGAGACGCAAGTAAGATAAGGAGGAGTAAAAGTGTCCAGATCCGTAAAAAAAGGCCCGTTCGTCGCTTTCTCTCTCGTAAAGAAGATCGATGCGCTGAACGCAGCTAACGATAAGAAAATTGTAAAAACCTGGTCCCGTGCTTCTACCATCCTGCCGAGCTTCGTTGGTCACACCATCGCTGTTCACGACGGAAGAAAGCATGTACCGGTTTATGTCACTGAAGATATGGTCGGTCATAAACTTGGCGAATTCGCTCCGACCCGTACCTTCAAGGGTCATAACAAGACCGAGAAGAAATAACCAGGGAGGAATAAAATGGAAGTTCAGGCAATTTCAAGAAATATCCGCATTTCTCCCCGTAAGGTTCGCATCGTAGCGAACCTTGTCCGCGGCAAGAAAGCGGGAGAAGCTATCTCTATCCTGCGCAACACCCATAAAGCAGCTTCCATCGTTGTCGAAAAGACACTGAGAAGCGCTATGGCGAACGCAGAAAACAACAACGACATGAACATTGACAAACTCTACATCTCCACAATTTTTGTAGATGCAGGCCCGATTATGAAGCGCGTACATCCACGCTCCCGTGGACAGGCTTTCGGGATTATGAAACGTACCAGCACACTGACGGTAAAAGTTTCTGAAAAAGAGTAATCGAAGGAGGGAAACGTTTTGGGTCAGAAAGTTAATCCGCATGGAATGCGTGTAGGCGTGATCGATGACTGGGATTCCAAATGGTTTGCAGAAAAAGATTATGCTGCACTGCTTGTGGAAGATGCCAAAATCCGCCAGTTCTTAAAGAAGCACCTGTTCGCAGCAGGCATTTCCAAAATTGGCATTAAACGCGTAAGCGGCCGTGTAAAGCTTGCGATTTATACCGCTAAACCGGGCATGGTCATCGGCCGTGGCGGCACAGGCATCGAGGACATCAAAAAAGCTCTCGCTGCTGTTACCGACAAAGAAGTCGACATCGACATCCTGGAAATCAAATCCACTGACATGAGCGCTATCCTGGTCGGCGAAAACATCGCTTCCCAGCTCGAAAGACGTATCGGCTTCCGCCGTGCTGTAAAACAGTGCGTCGGCAGAACCATGCGCGCTGGTGCCAAGGGTATCAAAGTTACCGTTTCCGGCCGTCTGGGCGGTGCTGAAATCGCTAGAAGCGAAAGCTACCGCGAAGGCTCCATCCCGCTGCAGACTCTCCGTGCAAACATTGATTACGGTGTCACCACTGCCCATACCACCTACGGTGCTATCGGCATTAAAGTATGGATTTACAAAGGCGAACTCGCTCCTGGCCAGGTAGTAGACGAAAACGAAAACGTCCGCACCAGCAAAGATAGAAACAACCGTCATGAAGGCGGCAGAAGAGGCGGCCGTCGTGGCGATCGCAGAGAACGTAGACCGAAAAACTCTGAAAGGAGTGATTCCTGATGTTAATTCCAAAGCGTACAAAATATCGTAAACAGTTCCGCGGCCGTATGAAAGGCAAAGCACATCGTGGAAACACCGTTACTTACGGTGAATTTGGTCTGGTAGCCACCGAACCGTCCTGGATTACCAGCCGTCAGATCGAAGCAGCCCGTATTGCCATGACCCGTTACACCAAACGTGGCGGCAAGGTCTGGATCAAGATTTTCCCAGACAAACCGGTTTCTGCTAAACCAATTGGTACCCGTCAGGGTTCCGGTAAAGGCGCAGTTGAATACTGGGTAGCCGTAGTTAAACCGGGCCGCGTGATGTTCGAAATGGGTGGCATCTCCATGGAAGCTGCAAAGGAAGCAATGCGCCTTGCAGGCCACAAGCTGCCAATCAAGACAAAATTTGTAGTTAAAGGTCAAGAAGTGGCAGGTGAATAAAATGAAGGTCAATGAAATTCGTAACCTGAGCACTGCCGAATTAACTGAAAAGGTTGCCGGCTTAAAGGAAGAACTGTTTAACCTCCGTTTTCAGCTCGCTACAGGACAGCTTGAAAACCCGATGCGTATTCGTGAAGTAAAGAAGACCATCGCTCGCATCAAGACTGTACAGCGCGAAGAAGAATTGAAGGCTGCCAAGAAGGCATAACGGTTTATCCAAAGGAGGATCTCAACGTGGCAGAAGAAAGAAAGTTGCGCAAGGTGCGCCAGGGAATTGTTGTCAGCGACAAGATGGATAAAACCGTAGTTGTTGCTGTAGAACGCAAAGTTCCCCACAAGCTCTACAAAAAATCGATTAATACCACAACAAAGTTCAAAGCGCATGACGAAAACAACGAATGCCGTGTCGGTGATACCGTACGCATCGTCGAAACCCGCCCGCTGTCTCATGACAAGCGTTGGAGAGTTGAAAAAATCGTTGCCCGTCAGAACTGATATACAAAGATTAATATAGGAGGATAGGCACGATGATTCAGCAGGAAAGCAGACTCAACGTTGCAGATAATACCGGTGCTAAGAACGTCCTGGTCATCAAAGTTCTGGGTGGTTCCTTCCGTAAAAGCGGCAATATCGGTGATATTGTAGTTTGTACGGTCAAAGATGCAACCCCCGGCGGCGTTGTTAAGAAGGGCCAGGTAGTAAAAGCTGTTGTAGTTCGTTCCGTTAGCGGTGTAAGCCGCAGCGACGGATCCCATATCCGTTTTGACGAAAACGCAGTCGTTATCGTAAAAGATGACAAGAGCCCGGTAGGAACACGTATTTTTGGACCGGTAGCAAGAGAACTCCGTGAAAAAGATTTCATGAAGATCGTTTCCCTGGCTCCGGAAGTGCTCTAATAGGGAGGCAAACGAATGAGTCAGAAACTGCATGTAAAGACCGGTGACACCGTTGTAGTCATTTCCGGCAAAGATAAAGGCAAGCAGGGCAAAGTCAAAGCTGCTATGCCGAAGGAAGGCCGTGTTGTCGTTGAAGGCGTCAACATGATCAAAAGACACACCAAACCGAGCCAGGCAAACCCGAAGGGCGGCATCATCGAGAAGGAAGCTCCGCTCTATGCTTCCAAAGTCATGATCCTGGATCCGGAAACAAAGAAACCGACCCGCGTCAAGAAAGTTCAGCAGAAAGACGGAACTTACGTCAGAGCAGCTGTCAAGAGCGGCGCTATTATTGACAAAGCCTAAGCGGGAAGGAGGATAACAAGTGTCCAGATTAAACGACTTATACAAAGCGCAGATTAAAAACACCATGCGCGAAAAATTCGGCTACAAGAATGACATGGAAATCCCGAAGCTGGATAAAATCGTCATCAACATCGGTGTAGGCGAAGCAACCGAAAACAGCAAAGCAGTAGACGCTGCAGCATCCGATCTCGCAGCGATCACCGGCCAGCAGCCGATGATCTGCAAAGCCCATAAATCCCTGGCTGCATGGAAGATCCGTGAAGGAATGCCGCTCGGCTGCAAAGTTACCCTTCGTGGTGACAGAATGTACGAATTCCTCGATCGTCTGATCAACATCGCTCTTCCACGCGTACGTGACTTCCGTGGCATCAGCGACCAGAGCTTCGACGGCCGCGGAAACTATGCATTCGGCGTAAAAGAACAGCTGATTTTCCCGGAAGTCGACTATGAAAAGATCGACCGCATCCGTGGCATGGATATCATTGTAGTAACAACGGCTAAGACCGATGAAGAAGCACGTGAACTTCTCCGTCAGTTCGGCATGCCGTTCAAGAAATAACCAGGAGGACAACATGGCAAAGAAGTCTATGCTGGAACGCGAGAAGAAAAGAGAACTCGCAGTTCTTAAATACGCTGAAAAGCGTCAGGCTCTGAAAGAAGCCGGCGACTGGGAAGCTCTTTCCAAGCTCCCGCGCAACGCTTCCCCAACACGCCTGCACAACCGTTGCAAACTGACTGGCCGTCCCCACGGCTTCATGCGTAAATTCGGAATCTGCCGTAACCAGTTCCGTGATTTGGCTTACCGCGGAGAAATTCCGGGTATTAAAAAAGCCAGCTGGTAAGATTTCGGGAGGAGGATAAATAATGGTAACAACCGATCCGATTGCGGATATGCTTACCCGTATTCGTAATGCGAACGATGCATATCATGATAAAGTAGATATGCCTGCTTCTAAAATGAAGGCTGCTGTGCTGGCTATTTTAAAAGACGAAGGCTTTGTAAAAAGCGTTGAACAGATCGAAGTCGAAGGACATCCGGAACTGCGCGTAGCTCTGAAATACGGCGCAAACCGTGAAAAGGTCATCAAAGGTCTGAAGAGAATTTCCAAACCGGGTCTGCGCGTATATGCAGGCAAAGATGAACTGCCGAAGGTACTCGGCGGACTTGGTATCGCTATTATTTCCACATCCAAGGGCGTTATGACCGACAAAGCAGCTCGTAAAGCTGGTCTTGGCGGCGAAGTTCTTGCGTTTGTCTGGTAATCGTTGGAGGTAAAATATGTCCAGAATTGGCAGAAAACCGATTACGGTACCGGCAGGTGTGGAAGTCAAGATTGACGGCCATACAGTCACCGTAAAAGGTCCGAAAGGCACACTCACCCGTACACTGAATGAAGAAATCGGAGTTCAGATGGAAGGCAACGAGATCCTCGTTACCCGTCCGAATGATGATATCAAAAACCGTTCCCTGCACGGACTCAACCGTACCCTCATCCATAACATGGTAGTAGGCGTTACGGAAGGTTTTGAAAAGAAGCTCGAAATCCAGGGCGTCGGCTACAATGCACAGATGCAGGGCAAGAACCTGAAACTGGCTCTCGGCTTCTCCCATCCGGTTATCGTAACTCCACCGGAAGGCATCACCATTTCCACCCCGTCTTCTGTTGTTATCGTGGTATCTGGCTGCGATAAGGAAAAGGTTGGACAGATCGCTGCAGAAATCCGCGCTTGGCGCCAGCCTGAACCTTACAAAGGCAAAGGTATCCGTTACTCCGGTGAATACGTACGCCGTAAGGCTGGTAAGACCGGCGCAACAAAGTAAGACAGGAGGTAAAGAACTATGCGTAAAAATGCAAGCAGAAATGCGGTCATTCGCCGTCATCTGCGTCTTCGTAAAAAAATCTCCGGTACTGCCGCTTGCCCGCGTCTCAATGTTTTCCGTTCCCTGGCTAACATCTACGCTCAGATCATCGATGATGAAGCTGGCGTAACGCTGGTATCCGCAAATACCTTAGACAAAGAAATTAAAGCTGAATTCCCATACGGCGGCAACGCAGATGCTGCAAAAGCAGTCGGCGCGCTGGTAGCAAAGAGAGCTCTGGAAAAGGGCATCGAAAACGTCGTATTCGATCGCGGCGGCTACATCTATCATGGCAGAGTCCAGGCTCTGGCTGATGGCGCTCGCGAAGCTGGCTTGAAATTTTAAGGTAAAGGAGAAAACACATGCCAAGATTTGAAAAACAGGAATCCGACTTACAGGAAAACGTTGTTTTCATTAACCGCGTTGCTAAAGTCGTAAAAGGCGGCCGTCGTTTTTCCTTTGCTGCAGTTGTAGTAGTCGGCGATGGCAAAGGCAAAGTAGGCGCAGGCCTCGGCAAAGCTGCTGAAGTTCCGGAAGCTATCCGTAAGGGCGTCGAAGATGCCAAGAAGAATATGATCACCGTTGCTCTGAAGAACGGTACGATTCCTCATCCGATGCTCGGTATCTATGGTGCCGGCAAAGTCATCATGAAACCTGCTGCCGAAGGTACCGGCGTCAAAGCAGGCGGCCCGGTCAGAAGCGTACTCGCTATGGCAGGTATCCGCAACATCCTGACCAAGTCCCTGGGTTCCTCCAATCCGATCAACATGGTAAGAGCTACCATGGACGGTCTCGCTAAACTCGAAAATGTTGAAACTGTTGCAGCACTTCGTGGCAAGTCCGTAGACGAAATTTACAACTAAGGGGGCCCCACATGAAAGTTATCGTTACACTGAAAAAGAGCGTCATCGGCTCCAGACCGGAACATGTCGCTACCATCAAGGCTCTGGGACTCAAAAAGACCCACTCCTCTGTTGAAAAAGAACTTACCCCACAGATCAAGGGCATGATTCACTCTGTCCGTCATCTGGTTGACTGCAAAGAAGCAGAATAAATAAGAAGGAGGTGCACTAATGAAACTTCATGAACTGAAACCAGCTGAAGGTTCCACAAGAGTTCGTCGTCGTGTAGGCAGAGGTCTCGGCAGCGGCATGGGCAAGCAGTCCACCCGCGGTGCAAAAGGCCAGAACGCTAGAACCGGCGGCGGCGTACGTCCGGGATTTGAAGGCGGCCAGATGCCTCTGTACCGTCGTCTTCCAAAGCGCGGCTTCAAAAATATTTTCGCTAAAGAATACTCCGAAGTTAATGTTGAACAGCTGAACCGTTTCGAAGACAATGCTGTTGTTGATCCGGTCGCTCTCGTTGAAGCAGGTATTCTGAAGAACGTTCTCGATGGTGTACGTGTTCTGGGAAGCGGTGAACTCTCCAAAGCTCTTACCGTAAGAGCTCAGGGCTTCACTAAAGGCGCTCAGCAGAAAATCGAAGCAGCAGGTGGAAAAGTAGAGGTGATCTAATATGGGGTCTGTGATCGCAAACCTTTTTGCCAACAAAGAACTCAAAGATCGCATCCTCTTCACCTTCATGATGTTCGTCATCTTCCGACTGGGAGTCCATATCCCGGTACCGGGAGTTGACGCTTCTGTCATTGAAAGTCTGTTTACATCCGGAAACCTTTTCGGCTTCCTGGATCTCTTCTCAGGCGGTGCGCTCAGCAAATTCTCTATTTTTGCTATGAGTATCACCCCTTACATCAACTCTTCCATCATTATGCAGCTCCTGACGGCCGTCATTCCTACACTCGAAGAATGGAGAAAGGACGGACAGGAAGGTTTCAAGAAGATTCAGAAGGTCACAAGATACTTCACGATCTTCCTCGCAGCTGTACAGGCATTCGGCATGACCTATGCCCTGCGCATCAACAATGCTCTTGTCGATAACAGCTGGCTGTATTTTGTATTCGTTGTCGTCGTCCTCACCGCTGGCACCTGCCTCCTCATGTGGATCGGCGAAAAAATTACGGAACACGGGATCGGTAATGGTATTTCCCTCATCATCTTCTGTGGTATCGTAGCCCGCTTCCCGCAGGCTATCACCACGGTGATCGATTACTTGAAGGTCGGTACCATTTCTCCGTTCCAGCTGCTTCTGTTCCTTGTCATTGCTCTCGTCATGATCCTGATGGTCATCGAAGTCAATGAAGGGCAGCGCAGAATTCCTATCCAGTATGCAAAGCGTGTCATTGGACGCAGAATGTATGGCGGACACTCCACCTACCTGCCGCTCAAGGTGAATCAGGCCGGTGTCATTCCGATCATCTTCGCTTCCTCCATTCTCATGCTTCCCGTCACCCTTGCACAGTTCGTTCATATCGGCTGGGTACAGGCTGTCGGCAATTTCTTTGGATGGGGCACCTGGCCAAACACCATCTGCTACGGCTTCCTCATTTTTATCTTCACGTATTTCTATACCGCGATCTCTGTCAACATCAAAGATCTCGCTGATAACATGAAGAAGTATGGCGGCTTTATTCCGGGCATTCGTCCTGGCCAGCCGACCATGATGTATGTAGACAAGGTATTGTCCAGAATCACCCTGACCGGGGCTGTATTCCTTGCCTTTGTGGCGATCCTTCCGAATTTCATCGGAAACATCACAGGCATCCAGGGCGTGTACTTCGGCGGTACCTCCCTTCTCATTATCGTCGGCGTTGCCCTCGATACCATGAGACAGGCACAGTCCTATATGGTCACAAGAAACTATCAGGGCTTTATCAAATAAAGCCTTTTTCCTAAAGGAGTAAGGGATATGTATATCTTATTGATGGGACCTCCAGGTGCAGGCAAAGGCACTCAGGCAGAAAGACTCATTCGCGATTACGGCATCCCCCAGATTTCCACCGGCGACATGTTCCGTGCAGCCGTGAAATCAGGAACTGCTCTTGGTAAGGAAGCAAAAAGCTACATGGACAAGGGCGACCTTGTACCGGACAGCGTAACTGTTGGTATCGTCAAGGAAAGACTCGCTCAGGAAGACTGCCAGAAGGGCTGGATTCTTGACGGCTTCCCGCGTACCACGGCACAGGCATCTGCACTCGATGCCATTCTCCATGAACTCGGAATCCAGCTCACCGCCGTCATCGGCATCAAAGCCAACAGAGATGACCTGGTGAAGAGAGTCAGCGGCAGACTGGTGTGCAGAAAATGCGGTGCTTCCTTCCATAAACTTTTCCGTCAGCCAAAGGTCGAAGGCGTATGCGACAACTGCGGCGGCGAACTGTATCAGCGTGCTGATGACAATGAGAAGACAGTGGGCGAAAGACTCAATGTCTATGACAAGTCCACAAAACCACTGATCGACTACTACAAGGTCAGCGGCCGCTACTATGAAATCAACGGAGATCAGAGCATGGATGAGGTATATGCCGACATCCAGGATGCTTTGAAGAAGGCTTCCAAATGATCACCGTTTATACACCTGAAGAGGTAGAGAAAATTTCCGCAGCTGGGAGACTGACTGCGGATACTCTCTCTATGCTTGAAAAAGCCGTAAAGCCGGGGATGAGTACCTATGAACTCGATGAACTGGCTGAAAAATTTATCCGAGACAGAGGCGGGATCCCAGCCTGCAAAGGCTATGAAGGCTTCCCTGCCACCATCTGTGCCTCTGTTAACGATACTGTTGTCCACGGAATCCCTTCGAGAAGAAAAATTCTTAAAAAAGGTGATATCATTTCTATTGATCTTGTGGTACAATTAAATGGTTACATGGGTGACTCCTGTATCACTGTTCCGGTAGGACATACAAACAAGAAAAACCTCCAGCTGATTTCCGCCACCGAAGGTGCACTCTTTGCTGGCATCAAGCAGGCCGTAATAGGCAATACCGTAGGCGACATCGGTCACGCTGTCGAAAGCTACGTGAAGCCCTATGGCTATGGAGTACTTCGTGAATATGTAGGTCACGGCATCGGAATCGGTATGCATGAAGATCCGGAAGTTCCAAACTACGGTACACCAGGACATGGACCACGTCTGGAAGAAGGCATGTGCATCTGTATTGAACCCATGATCACCATGGGCAGTCCGGACATCATCTCCCTTCGTGATGGATGGGGCGTCGTGACAGCAGACGGTAAACCGTCGGCTCATATCGAACACACCACTACCATTACCAAAGATGGTCCAAAAATTCTGACGCTGCGCCATTGATTCCATTGTTACAGGCGGTCAGCATATGATAAGCCAAAGGAGGCTCTCATGAGCAAGGCAGACGTTATTGAAGTCGAAGGCAAAGTAGTAGAAAAACTTCCAAACGCCATGTTCCGTGTCAAATTGGAAAACGGCGGACATATTGTGCTGGCTACGATTTCCGGCAAAATGCGTATGAATTTCATCCGCATCCTGCCAGGGGATAAAGTAACAGTAGAATTGACGCCCTACGATTTAGAGCACGGCAGGATTACCTATCGTTACAAGTAAGCAAGGAGGAACCAAGATGAAGGTCAGACCGTCCGTCAAAAAGATGTGCGACAAGTGCAAGATCATCAAACGCAAAGGCCGTGTAATGGTCATTTGTGAAAATCCGAAACATAAGCAGAGACAAGGTTAATTAAAAGGAGGTTAAAGAGTAGATGGCACGTATAGCTGGTGTAGACTTACCAAGAGATAAGCGCGTTGAGATCGGCTTAACTTATATTTATGGAATTGGCCCCACTCTTTCCAAAGAAATTTTAAGCAAAGCAGGAATTGATGCTGACATCCGCGTCAGAGATCTGTCTGAAGATGATGTAGCAAAGATCCGCGGCGTACTCGCTGATTATAAAGTCGAAGGTGACCTTCGTAGAGAAGAATCCCTCAACATTAAACGTCTGGTAGAAATCGGTTCTTACAGAGGCAGACGTCATCGTGCAGGACTCCCGACCCGTGGACAGCGCACAAAGACCAATGCTCGTACCCGTAAAGGTCCGAAGAAGACCATCGCAGGCAAAAAGACTGCGACTAAGAAATAATGTTGAAGGAGGGATAACATGGCTACGGTAAAAAGCAAAGCTAAAAGAAAAGAAAGAAAACATGTAGAATCCGGTGCAGCTCATATTCGTTCTACTTTCAACAACACGATCGTAACGATTACTGATTCCAACGGCAATACCATCGCTTGGGCATCCGCTGGCGGACTCGGATTCAAAGGCTCTCGTAAGAGCACACCATTCGCAGCACAGATGGCAGCTGAACAGGCTGCTAAGGTTGCAATCGATCAGGGAATGCGTTCCGCTGACGTTTTCGTCAAAGGACCGGGCGCAGGCCGTGAAGCTGCTATTCGTGCACTGCAGGCAGCAGGCATCGAAGTCAGCAGCATTAAGGACGTCACCCCAATTCCGCACAATGGCTGCCGTCCTCCGAAACGCAGAAGAGTATAAGGATTACCCCTTTGCGTATCATTTTGGCGCTGCAAGGCGCAGAAGGAGGACTTTCGGATGATCGAAAATACAAGCTTCACAATTAAGACTGTGGAACTCAGCGATGATAAGCGTCATGGCAAGTTCGAGTGTGAACCGCTCGAAAGAGGCTATGGCATTACTCTGGGAAACAGTTTAAGACGCGTGTTGCTTTCATCTTTAGACGGTGTGGCTATTACGTCTATCAAAATCGACGGCGTGCTTCATGAATTTTCCACTATCAACGGCGTCAAAGAAGATGTAACCGATATGATTCTGAACCTGAAGAAGATCCGCTTCATCGCACACGAAGAAGCCGTCTTCCCGATGACAGTTCGTATCGATATCACTGAAGAAGGTATTTTCCATGCTGGCGACATGAAGTTACCGGCAGAAATTGATGTTCTCAACAAGGATCTCGTCATTTGCACACTGGATTCCGATGCTCATCTGGGCATGGAAATGACCATCAATCGTGGACATGGCTATGTTCCTTTCACCAAGAACAAAAGAGAGGAAGACGTCATCGGCGTCATTCCGATCGACTCCATTTATTCTCCTGTCATTAAATGCAACTACAACGTCAGCGATACCCGCGTAGGAAATGAAATGGACTACGACAAGCTGACTCTCGAACTGGATACGGATGGATCCGTCAATGCAGACGATGCTGTCGCAACGGCTGCCGACATCCTGATCAGCTGCTTCACGAATTTCCTGAACATCGGAGACGCACAGGACAATAGAGTCCCGGCTGTTTCTGATGAAGCACAGGACACTGATGTCAGCGTAGAGGGAAGCGAGATCGATAAGATCCGCGAGCTCCCGATCGACGATCTTGAACTGTCCGTTCGTGCATTCAACTGCCTGAAGAGAGCCGAGATCAATACCATCGGCGAACTGATGGATAAGACAGAAGATGAATTGACTCGTGTACGCAACCTTGGTAAAAAATCGGTAGATGAAATTAAAGAAAAACTGACAAACTTCAAAGGCCTCGGAATTGGTCTGAAGGATGGAAACGCCAAGGATTGATAGTTTTATAGGAGGAAAGAAATGGCACGTAGTAGACTCAGAAGAATCAGCGGTGCTCGCAAGGCTCTGCTGCGCAGTCTCGTAACTTCTCTTTTCCAGTATGGCCGCATCACCACCACGGAAGCTAAGGCCAAAGAACTTCGCCACGTCGCAGACAAGATGATCACCCTCGCTAAGAGAGGCGATCTGCATGCTCGTCGTCAGGCTGAAGCTTACATCATGGATAAAGCTGTTACAAAGAAACTGTTTGACGAAATCGCTAAGAATTATACCGAACGCAATGGCGGCTATACCCGCATTGTCAAGGTAGAAGCTCGTCTCGGCGACAACGCTCCTCAGGTCATCATTGCCCTGGTGGACTAATACGAAATGAAAAAGAGGCTGCTCTCCGGAGCGGCTTCTTTTTTATTTCTTTCCTGCCGGCAAGAAGGTATAATAGGTAAAGTGAAAATTTTTAGAAAACAGGTGAGGGCTATGGCAATGAATTTTGATATTCCGGATATCTCTGAGACTGCGGGTAAGGCCGTCACAGGGGCGAAGAAGAGAAAGACGAGAAAGATCGGCGCACTCCGGCTCGGAG